>NZ_JASLGR010000014.1 GCF_030150155.1 Nocardioides sp. | reverse complement strand
GTGCCGGCCGCGTGCGCGGGTGCGGCCTCGACGACGACAGCCGTGACCGGGAGGAGTGCCACCACAGCACCGAGCGCAGTCGCCTTCAGGCGGTTGTTCATTCGGGAGAGTCCTTTTCCTTGAAGCCATGCGCCTTTGCAGGGCCCGTCCGGCGCGCCGAGAGGACGGTGGGGCTGGTGGTCCTAGGCGCAACGTACCCCCGCCGTACGCGGCAAAACTCGAAACTCTCAGGAAATGCATAAGGCCCCTGTCCGGTCTGGACAGGGGCCTTGCAAGCCTCAGGCCGCGAGCGCGGCCGGTCGGCTCAGTGGAACGAGTCGCCGCAGGCGCAGGAGCCGGTGGCGTTGGGGTTGTCGATCGTGAAGCCCTGCTTCTCGATGGTGTCGACGAAGTCGATCGTCGCGCCGTTGAGGTAGGGGCTGCTCATCCGGTCGACGACCACGTTGACGCCGCCGAAGTCGGTGGTGACGTCGCCGTCGAGGGTGCGCTCGTCGAAGAAGAGCTGGTAGCGCAGGCCCGAGCAGCCACCGGGCTGGACGGAGATGCGCAGAGCGAGGTCGTCACGACCCTCCTGCTCGAGGAGGCTCTTCACCTTGGCCGCAGCAACAGGGCTGATGTTGATGCTGTCGGCGCGGTGCTCGAAAGTGATGTCGGTCATCGGGGCTCCCTGGTGGGTGCGAAAGGTCTGTACGTAGATCCCAAGTCTCGCACACGGTGGGTTATTCCCCCGCCCCGAATGTGAGGGCCCCGGCGCCTAGAATGTGTCCATGACAACAGTCGAGTTGCCGCTCCTCCCCCTCGGCCGCGGTGTTGACCTCACGTCCGAGCGGGGCGTCGAGTGCCCCGGCGACCTGCCGCCCGCCTCCGACCCGACGCTCGTGGCCCGAGCCCGCGCCGCCAAGGAGGCCCTCGGTGACCGGGTCTTCGTGCTCGGTCACCACTACCAGCGCGACGAGGTGATCCAGTTCGCCGACGTCACCGGCGACTCCTTCAAGCTCGCCCGCGACGCTGCGGCCCGCCCGGACGCGGAGTTCATCGTCTTCTGCGGCGTGCACTTCATGGCCGAGTCCGCCGACATCCTCACCGGGCCCGAGCAGAAGGTGATCCTGCCCGACCTGGCCGCCGGCTGCTCGATGGCCGACATGGCCCGGCTGCGCCAGGTGGAGAAGGCTTGGGAGGCCCTCGAGGCCGCCGGCATCGCCGACCAGGTCGTGCCGGTCACCTACATGAACTCCAGCGCCGACATCAAGGCGTTCTGCGGCAAGCACGGCGGTGTGGTCTGCACCTCCTCCAACGCTCAGACCGTGTTGGAGTGGGCCTTCGAGCGCGGCAGCAAGGTGCTCTTCCTGCCCGACCAGCACCTCGGCCGCAACACCGCGGTACTCAAGCTCGACATTGCGCTCGAGAAGAACGTGGTGTGGAACCCGCTGGCCGAGAACGGCGGCCTGACCCAGGCCGAGCTCGAGGACGCCACCATGATCCTGTGGAAGGGGCACTGCTCGGTCCACGGCCGCTTCTCCCCCGACACCATCGACGAGCTGCGCGCACGCAACCCCGAGACCCAGATCCTGGTCCACCCCGAGTGCGCCCACGAGGTCGTGGTCAAGGCCGACCTGGTCGGCTCCACGGAGTTCATCATCACCACGATCGAGGCCGCCCCGGCCGGCTCCTCGTGGGCGATCGGCACCGAGCTCAACCTGGTGCAGCGTCTAGCCAAGGCGCACCCCGACAAGGAGATCGTCTTCCTCGACAAGAACGTCTGCTACTGCTCCACGATGAACCGGATCGACCTGCCGCACCTGGTCTGGGCGCTGGAGTCCCTGGTCGAGGGCGTCGTGCCGAACGTGATCGAGGTCGACCCCGACACCGAGCACTACGCCAAGGTCGCCCTGGAGCGCATGCTCGACCTGCCCGGCAAGACCAGCCGCGACTAAGCCCTTCCGCAGTCCCCCGGTGGGCTGGTCACCGACCGGTGGCCAGCCCCACCGTGATGGTGGTGTCGCCCGGACGTGACGTCAGGGCGACGCTGCCGCCGTGGGCGGTCACGATCGCCTTCACCAGCGCCAGGCCGAGACCCGCACCGGAGTCGACGTCGTGGTGGCGCGAGACGTCACCCCGGGCGAACCGCTCGAACGGGTCGATCCCCTCAGGGAATCCCGGGCCGTCGTCGTGGACGACGAAGCCGGTCGGGGTGACCGTCACCGTCACCGTGGTGCCCGGCGGCGTGTAGCGGCGTGCGTTGGTGAGCAGGTTCATCAGCACCTGGTGCAGCCGCTGCTCGTCCCCGGCGACCTCGATCGGCTCGTCGGGGGCCTCCACCACCCAGACGTGGTCCGGTGCCAGCACCCGGGCGTCGGTGACGCCCTCGATCACCAGCCGACTCAGGTCGACCTCGTCGCTGGCCAGTGGGCGCCCCGCGTCGAGGCGTGCCAGCAGCAGCAGGTCCTCGACCAGGGTCGTCATCCGACCCGACTCCTCCTCGACCTTGAGCAGCGCCGTCGGCACCGCGTCGGGGCGCGCCCGCGCCAGCTCGGTGTAGCCACGGATCGTGGTCAGCGGCGTGCGCAGCTCGTGCGAGGCGTCGGCGACGAACTGACGGACCTGCTGCTCGCTGCGGTACCGCGCGGCCAGTGAGCTCTCCACGTGCTCCAGCAGGGTGTTGAGCGCCACCCCGACCCGCCCGACCTCGGTGCGCTCGTCGGTGAGCTCGCCGGGCACCCGCTCCAGCGACCCGATCTCCCCCGACGCCAGCGGCAGGTCCGCGACCGCGTGCGCGGTGGCGGCGACGTCACGCAGGGGCCTCAGCTGACGTCGTACGACGATCAGGCCCGCCCCCGCGGCGACGACCGAGCCCAACAGGACCAGGCCGACCTCGGAACGGATGAGCGATCCGACGGCGGCGTCGACCTCGTCGGTGGGCAGGCCGGTGTAAAGCCGCCCCTCGGTCACGGTGCCGTCGTTCGACAGCGTCACGTCCCGGGTGGCGACCCGGAACGAGCCCTGCCCGGGGATCGAGACCCGGTGCACGCCGGTGTCGTCGGGCAGCGCCGCGAGCCGGGCCAGGTCGTCCTTGGTCAGCTCCATGCTGGCCCCGGGCGTCTCGCCGAGCACCTGCCCGCTGCGGACGGTCCCCGCGATGACCGCGTTGAGGGTCCCGGGCGGCTGGTAGCGCCCTCCGGAGCCGGGGCCGCCGGGCTGGTTCGGGTCGGCCTGGGCGGCGAAGATCCGGACCGAGCGCCGGACGTCCTGGTCCAGGCGCGAGGTGAGGTAGCTGCGCATCGCGACCGTGGTGAAGATCGCCACCAGGGTCGAGACGGCGACCACCAGGATGACCGCCGTCACGATCAGCCTGGTGGTCAGGGTGAGCTTCATGCAGCCCTCAACTGACGGCGGGCTTCAGCACGTATCCCGAGCCGCGGAGCGTATGGATCATCGGCTCGCGTCCCACATCGATCTTCTTGCGCAGGTAGGAGATGTAGAGCTCCACGACGTTGGCCTGTCCACCGAAGTCATAGTTCCAGACCCGGTCCAGGATCTGCGCCTTCGACAGCACGCGTCGCGGGTTGCGCATCAGGTAGCGCAGCAGCTCGAACTCGGTCGCGGTCAGGTTGACCGCGTCGCCGCCGCGCCAGACCTCGTGGCTGTCCTCGTCCAGGACCAGGTCACCGACGGTCAGCACCGCGTTGGCCTGCACCCGGCGGGCGCCGGTGCGCCGCATCAGCCCGCGCAGCCGGGCCACGACCTCCTCCAGGGAGAACGGCTTGGTGACGTAGTCGTCCCCGCCCGCGGTCAGACCCGCGACCCGGTCCTCGACGGCGTCCTTGGCGGTGAGGAAGAGCACCGGCAGGTCGACGTCGATGACGCGCATCCGGCGCAGCACCTCCAGGCCGTCGAAGTCGGGCAGCATGATGTCGAGGACGACGGCGTCGGGCTCGAACTGCCGGGCAGCGGAGACCGCGTCGGCGCCGGTGAGCGCCGTCTGGACCTCCCAGCCCTCGTAGCGCAGTGCCATCGCCACCAGCTCGGCGATGTTGGCCTCGTCATCGACCACCAGCACCCGTAGGGGCGAACCGTCACTCCGGGTCAGCGTGCTCTCAGCCACTGACCAATCTTCGACCTTCTGTCTGTGAGTCCGCTGTGAGTGGGTCCTCGTTCGCTCAGCGACCACCGGGACCACCGCCGGAGAAGCCGCTCATCCCGCCGCTGCTGCTGAAGCCACCTCCGCCGAAGCCGCCGCTGCGGCTCGACGTCGAGCTCGTGGAGCTGGTCGGCAGGTCCGCGTCCAGGTCGGCCAGGGCGACCTTCTGGCCCTTGGTCAGTCCCTGGGTGACCTCGGTCAGCACACTGCCGACCACACCGGTGGTGACCCGTGCCGTGGTCGTCGTACCGTTCTTGACCACCGTCACCGACCCGTTGGAGATCGCGCTGGTCGGCACCGTGAGCACGTCGGTGGAGGTGCTCACCACGACGTCGACGGCCGCGGTGGTGCCGTTGGGCAGCTGCACGCTGGTGTCGTCCAGGGTGATCGTGACCGGGTAGGTCGAGCTCGACGACGCGACGTGACCCACCCGGGTCACCTCCGCCTTGAGAGCCTCGTCGGCGCCGGCCGGCGTCACCTCGGCGCTCTGGCCCGCCTTGAGCTGAGCCGCCTGGGTCGCCGTCACGGCGAGCGTCGCCGTGGTCTGGCCGCTGCCCAGCAGGACCGCGATCGCGGTGCCGGCGCTGGTCGAGCCGCCGACGGTGCCGGAGACCGAGGCGATCTTTCCGCTGTACGGCGCGGTCAGGACCGCCCCGCTCAGGTCGGCCTGCGCCGAGACCAGGTCGGCCTCCGCGGAGTCGATCGAGGCCTGGTCCTTGGCCAGGTCGGCCGCGGTCACGGTGCGCGAGCCGCCACCGGCCGAGCCCGACGCCGAGGACGAGCCCGACGATGAGCCCGAGGAGCCACCCGCCGTGCCACCCGAGGCGCCACCGGAGGTGCTGGAGCCGCCCGCGGACGAGCCGCCGGCACCGGAGCCGCCCGAGGACGAGCCCAGCGAGGCGGCCAGGGAGGAGAGTGCCTTGGCCAGCGCCGTCTGCGCGGTCGAGGCCTTCTCCTGCGCGCTCACCACATCGGCGATCGCGTCGGTGCAGGCCTGAGCCGTCGGGTCGGCCGTGCACGCGGTGGACTGGGTCGACAGCGCCGTCGTCGCATCGGCCAGGGCCGAGGTCGCCGCGCTCTGGGCGCTGGTGACGGCGTTCTGGAGACCGGCGAGCTTCTGCGCCGCGGCCTTGGCCTGGGCCGCAGCGGCGGCGGCCTGGGCCTTCGCCTCCTGGGCGGCCTTGGCCGCCGCAGCAGCCTGCGCCTTGGCCTGCTTCTTCGCCTTCGCCGCAGCCGCCTCAGCCTCCGCCTCCGCCTCGGCGGCGTCGACCTGAGCCTGCTTGTCCGAGGCGAGCTGGGCCTTGGCCGAGGCGAGCGTGGCGTTCGCCTTGGTGACCGCCGCGTTGAGCGACGTACGGTCCAGGACGGCGATGGTCTGGCCCTTGGTCACCTTCGTGCCGACCCCGACCTTGAGCTTGGCGATCGTGCCCGAGGTGGTGAAGGAGAGGTTGGCGGTCGCCGAGCGGGTCAGCGTCCCCGACAGCGCGAGCGTCTTCTCGACGTCGCCGGTCGTGACGGTCGCGAGCCGGTAGTTCGGGGCGTCGTCGGCCGTCGCGGCCCGGAACCCCCATCCCCCACCGGCGACGATCACCGCGACGCCTGCGGCGGCGCCGATCCGGCGTACCCTCACGAGGCGCTCCCGCTGGTGGAGCCCGACTGGCTGCCCTGACCGCTCTGACCCTGGCCACGTCCGCCACCGAAGCCGCTGGTGCAGGCACCGTCGACCGCCGGGGTGACCGCGATCGAGGTGGCCGCGACGGCGCCGGTGGAGTCGGACTCACCCTGGGCCATCACGCACACGCCGGTCTTGACCGCCGAGGAGGTGGACTTCTGCGTCGCGGTGTAGGTGGTCGAGGAGGAGACGGTGACCTTGACCGTGCTGGTCGAGGAGTCGCTGCTCGACGTGCTGGAGCTGGCGTCGGCGCCGGGCTGGCCGGGCATCGAGGACTCCACCGTGAAGCCGCTGCCCGAGACCGCCGTCACCTTGCCCATCGTGCCGAAGCCGCCACGACCGCCGGCACCGCCCGACGGCGCGCCCGAGGGCGCCGAGCCGCCGGTGGGCATGTCACTGGGCGCACCGCTGGGCATGTCACTGGGCATGCCGCTGGGGGCACCGCTGGGTCGGGTGCCACCGCCGCCGCCCATCGAGCAGGTGCCGTCGCTGGAGGCGGCGAGCACCCGGACCGTGCCGGCCGCGACCTCGGAGCTGTTCGAGCTCGACGACGTATCGGCCGCGGTCACCATCACGCACGAGCCGACCTTGACCGAGGACAGCTTGGCCGCGACCTGGGCGGTGAACGTGGTCGAGTCCGACCAGGTGACCGCGACCTGGCCGTCGGAGCTGGTCTGCACCTGGGCGGTCTTGCCCGACACGTCGGCCACCAGGCCGCTGGTGCCCTGCTTGGCACCGCCGAACTGGTCGGTCGAGGAGCTGCCACCGGCAGCCTGCGACGGCGAGGACGAGGCCGTGGACGACGTGTCCGAGCCACCGCCGCACGCCGCGAAGAGGCCGAGCGAAGCAAGGGTCAGGGCGGCGAACGCCGGTCGGACCGTACGTCGGAAGGGGGTCGTGCTGGTCATGATGAGGTTCCTATTCGCTTCGAAGGGCGTCGATGGGAGTGAGGCGGGCGGCACGGCTGGCGGGGTACACGCCGAAGCCGATGCCGAGCGCCAGGGAGGTGCCGAGGGCGGCACTGACGGCGATCGCCGACATGGAGACGGGCTGGTCGATCAGGCTCGGCAGGATCCACGAGCCGAGGAATCCGATCGCCACACCGATCAGGCCGCCGAGCAGGCCGAGAAGCGACGCCTCGACCAGGAACTGGCGACGGATCACCGCCGGCGTCGCGCCGATCGCCTTGCGCAGACCGATCTCGCGGATCCGCTCGGTGACCGAGACCAGCATGATGTTCATCACGCCGATGCCGCCGACGAGCAGCGAGATCGCGGCGATGCCGGCGAGCAGCACCGTCATGGTCTTGTTCGTCGAGTTCGCGGTGGAGACCAGGGAGGCCTGGCTGGAGATCGAGAAGTCGGCGCTGGAGGACGCCACCCCGTGGCTGTTGAGCAGCAGGGCGTTGATCTCCTGGTAGGCACCGCTGAGCGTGTCCTGCGAGGCGCCCTCGACGTAGATCGTCGACACGCTCGAGGAGGACGAGCCGGTGATCCGCTTCTCGGTCGCGATCGGCATCACCGCGACGTCGTCCTCACTCGTGCCCGAGGACGAGGCGCCGCTGCTGGAGAGCACCCCGATCACGGTGAACTCGGTGCCGGCGATCTGCACGGTCTGGCCGACCGGGCTGATCGGACCGCTGAACAGTTCCGAGGCGGAGTCGCTGCCCAGCACCACGACGTTGGCGCCGGAGTTGGCCTCGGCCGAGGTGAAGAACCGGCCCGAGGAGACCTCGCGGGCCCGGACGTCGAGCCAGGACGGCGTGGTGCCGACCACCGAGGAGGTCCAGTTGGTCTCCCCCGCCGTGATCGACAGGCTGGTGGAGGCCACCGGTGCCACCGCTGCCACGTCGGGCACGGCGGTCTTGTCGGCGATCGCCTCGGAGTCCTGGAGGGTCAGGGTGGTCGCCGACCCGAAGCCACCGCGGACACCGCCGCTGCTGGTGGTCGAGCCCGGCGAGACGATCAGCAGGTTGGAGCCCAACGCGCTGATCTGGTCCTTGACCTTGTCCTGGGCGCCCTGGCCCAGGCCGACGGTGAGGATCACCGACGCGATGCCGATCACGATGCCGAGCATCGTCAGGATGCTGCGCATCCGGTGGGCTCGGATCGCGTCGGTCGCGGTCCGAAAGGTGTCGAGCCAGTTCACGAAGCAGCCACCATCTCGTCGGAGGTGATCAGGCCGTCGCGGATCACCAGGTTGCGTTGCGCCCGCGCCGCGACCTCGTGCTCATGGGTGATGAGCACGATCGTGCGGCCGCTGGCGTGCAGCTCGTCGAGCAGACCCAGGACCGCCTCGGTGGAGGCGGAGTCGAGGTTTCCGGTCGGCTCGTCGGCCAGGATGATGTCGGGCTCGGTGACCAGGGCGCGGGCCACCGCGACCCGCTGCTGCTGACCACCGGAGAGCTGTCCGGGGCGGTTCTCCACCCGGTCGCCCAGACCGACCTTCTCCAGGGCCGCCACCGCGCGGGCGCGCCGCTCGGAGCTGGGCACGCCGGCGTAGAGCAGCGGGAGCTCCACGTTGCGCCAGGCCGGCAGGCTGGTGAGCAGGTGGAACTGCTGGAACACGAAGCCGATCCGACGGTTGCGGACGTGGGCCAGCTGGGCCTCCGTCATCGTCGAGACGTCCTCGCCACCGAGCTTGTAGACCCCCTGCGTGGGGGTGTCCAGGCAGCCGAGCAGGTTCATCAGGGTGGACTTGCCGGAGCCGGACGGGCCGATCACGGCCACGTACTCGCCCTCGTGGATCGTGGTGTCGATGCCTCGCAGGGCCTCGAACTCGATCGAGCCGGTGCGATACATCTTCCGTACGCCGTCCAGGGAGACGACGACCTCGGCGCCGCTCACTGGCCACCGCCGGGGAAGCCACCCGACGGCATGCCGCCACCGCCACCGGGCATGCCGCCCGAGGGCATGTTGGACATGTCGGGCATCTGGCTGTCGCTGCCGGACTTGCCGCTCGAGCCCGAGCTGGTCGGCCGGGTGAAGCCCGGGACCACGACCTTGTCGCCCTCGGACAGGCCCTTGGTGATCACGGTGGAGGCGCCGTACGTCTCGCCGACGGTGACGACCTGCTTGACGTTCTTGCCGTCGACCACCTTGGTCACGTACGTCTCGTCGCCGCTGGTCTTGAGGGCGCGGGACGCGACCGTGATGACGTTATCGGTCTGCTTGACGATGATCGAGGCCGTGACCGACGTACCGCTGAAGAGGTCGTCACGCTTGCCGGTGACCTTGATCGTGACCGGGAAGACGGCCGCGCCGCTGCTGCTGGTCTGGGCGACCATGCCGACGGACTTGACCGTGCCGTAGATGGTGTCGCTGACGCCGGTGACGGTGAGCTGGGCCTGCATGCCCTTCTTCACCGAGTCGACGTCGGAGCTGGCGACGGTGGCGTCGACGAGCCAGGTGCCGTCGCTGACGATGGAGACAGCGGTGGTGGAGGACGTGGAAGCGGTGTTCGACACGCCCGAGGAGGAGCCTCCCGAGGCCGAGGAGCCGCCACCGGACGAGGAGCCGACGGTGTCACCCTTGGCGATGCCGACGCTGGTCACGGTGCCGCTGATCGTCGCCTTCAAGGTGGCGTCGGAGACGGACTGGACGGCGGAGTCGTAGTTGTCCTGCGCCGAGACGATGGAGGCGCGGTCCGAGGCGATCTGGACGGCGCTGGCGTCGTCGTCGATGTCGGTGGACAGCTGGGTCTTCGCCGCGCTCAGCTGCGCGGCGGCAGCGGTCCGGGCCGCGACCAGCGACGTGCTGTCGACGGAGGCCAGTTTTTGCCCCTTGGCTACTGTGTCACCCTCAGCGACATAGACGTGCGTCACAGTGCCGGAGACGGAGAAGTCGAGGTCGGCCGAGCTCGACGGGGAGATGGTCCCCGAGGCCGAGATCGTCTGCTTCACGGTCTCGGAGGTGACGGTCGCCGTGGTCGCAGCGGTCGTGGAACTGGAGGAGTCGTCAGGTTTGAGAAGCAGCCACCCGCCGACACTCGCCGCCGCCACCAGGACGACGGCGGCACCGATCCACCACCACTTCGAACGTAGTCTTCGCACAATCTGACTCTCTCCTGACCGTCTGAGAGAGCCTGGGGACAATTGCTGAGATCCCTCTGTGAGGCTCCGTGCGGGTAGGCTGAGGCGTCTTTTCGAATCTCTGATCGCCTCGTCTCAGGCGTCGACAACCGAGAAAAAGGGTCACTTCCGTGTTTGGTCGCAAGTCCGCATCGTCCGTCTCCGCCGAAACCGCCACGGACGAGACCACCCACTCCAAGGTGGGAGGCAAGGGCCGACCGACCCCGACCCGCAAGGAGGCCGAGGCAGCCCGCCTCGCCAAGGCCCGCAAGCCGCGCACCCGCAAGGAGGCCGCCGCGGCCGAGCGTGCCCAGCGCTTCGACAACAGCACCAAGATGCGCCAGGCGATGAAGACCGGCGACGAGCGCTACCTGCCCAGCCGGGACAAGGGCCCGGTGCGCCGGTTCGTGCGCGACTACGTGGACTCCAAGTTCACCATCGCCGAGCTGATCCTGCCGCTGCTGGTGATCACCCTGGTGATGGGCTTCGTCTCGGGGCAGAACAAGCAGCTGGTGGCGTTCAGCAACGCCTTCATGATGCTGATGCTGCTGGTCACCGCCGCCAACCTGATGATCATCTGGTTCGGCCTGCGTCGTGAGCTCTCCCGCCGCTGGCCCGACCTGACCCGTCGCGGCCTGGCGTACTACGCCTGCATCCGGACCCTCCAGCTGCGCGTCCTGCGGATGCCGAAGCCGCAGGTCAAGATCGGCACGAAGCTGCCCGAGACCTACCGCTGAGCGGTCGGCTCGCCGACGTACGAAGCCCCGGGCGCCTCTGAGTGAGGCGGCCCGGGGCTTCGTCGTACCGGCGCTGATTCCGGGGGCGAACCCGGATCTCGGCGGTGGTGAACCCGGATCTCGGCGGTGGGAAACCCGGATCTCGGCGGTGGGAAACCCGGATCTCGGCGGTGGGAAAGCCGGATCTCAGAGGTCGAGGAAGTGCTCCAGGCCGACGGTCAGGCCCGGGGTGCGCTGCACCCCGGCGATGCCGGCGACGACGCCGGGCACGAACCCGGCCCGGTCGAGGCTGTCGTGGCGGATGGTGAGGGTCTCCCCCGGACCGCCCAGGATGACCTCCTGGTGGGCCACCAGGCCACGGATGCGCAGGCTGTGGACGTGGACGCCGTCGACGACGGCGCCGCGCGCACCGGGCAGCTCCTGGGTGGTGGCGTCGGGCACCGGTCCGAGGCCCGCCTCGCGCCGCGCCGCGCCGATCAGCTCGGCCGTGCGCCGGGCGGTGCCGCTGGGCGCGTCGGCCTTCGTCGGGTGGTGCAGCTCGGCGATCTCGACCGACTCGAAGTGCGGGGCCGCCAGCGCCGCGAAACGCATCATCAGGAGCGCCCCGATGGAGAAGTTGGGGGCAATGACCACACCGACCCCTGAACGGGCCTCCAGGAGGCCCCTGAGGGCCTCCAGGCGGCCTTCGTCGAAGCCGGTCGTCCCCACGACGGCGTGCAGGCCGTGCTCGATGGCGAACTCGAGGTTGCCCATCACCACCTCGGGGTTGGTGACGTCGACGACGACCTCGGCGCCCGCGTCCACGATGGCGCTGAGCGGGTCCTTGCTCCCGATCCGGGCGACCACCTCGGTCCCCGCTGTCGCCTCCAGACCGGCCACGATCGCCGATCCGAGCTTCCCGTACGCACCAAGCACAGCCACCTTCGTCACGCGCCAGACCCTACCGGTCGCACCACTCGTGAGGGCGATCTGGCAGGCTTGCCCCTATGCCGGTTCAAACAATCCCCGCGAGGATCCGTTGGGCTGTGGATTTCATGGACATCCGCCCCAACGACCACATCCTCGAGGTGGGATGCGGCCCCGGGGCTGGGGCCGAGCTCATTTGCAGTCGCCTGGAGACAGGCAAGTTGTTCGCTATCGACCGCTCGGAGTCGGGCGTCGACCGCACCAAGCGGCGGTGTGCGAAGTTCGTCGAGGCAGGCAGGCTCACTGTCCGCCAGATCGACCTCGCCACGCTGCGTGTCCCGGTGAAGCGCCTGCACAAGGTCTTCGCCTTCAACGTCAACCTCTTCTGGGTGCGTGAGGCGGCCGAGGAGATCGCGCTGCTGCACGAGCGCCTGCTGCCCGGTGGCTCGGTCTTCCTGTTCTACGAGTCGACCCACCGCGAGCAGGTCCCGACGATGGTCGAGAACGCCTCCCGCCAGCTTCAGGCGGCCGGATTCCGGGTCTCGATCGTGGACCAGAAGGTGCCGGCCGTGATCGGCATCATCGCCAAGAAGTAGCAGCTCGTCCGAGAAATGCCAGGAGCCGGCAGCGATCCATGATCGCTGCCGGCTCCTGGCGTTGCGTCGCCGCGTCGGCGTCCTCAGCGCGAGGGACCCACCAGGGCGAGCACCTCGGGCCGACGGAAGATCTCCGCGGCGATCTCGGCGCACTCCTCCAGGGTCACAGCAGCGATCCGGTCGAGCACGTCGTCGATGCTGAGCGTCGCGGCATGGGTCAGCTCGGCCTTGCCCAGACGCGACATCCGTGACGCCGAGTCCTCCAGACCGAGCACCAGTCCCCCACGCAGCTGGCCCTGGCACATGGCCAGCTCCTCGGCGGTGATCCCGCCCTCGGCCAGCCGCGCCAACTCTGCCCGTACGACGGCCAGGGACTCGTCCAGCTTGGCCGGCAGGCAGCCCAGCGCGACGCCCACCACACCGGTCTCGGCGTGGGAGGAGGCGAACGAGTACACCGAGTACGCCAGGCCGCGCCGCTCCCGGACCTCCTGGAAGAGGCGCGAGCTGGTGCCGCCACCGAGGGCGGTGGTCACCACCGAGAGCGCGAACCGACGGTCGTCGTCGCGCGCCAGGCCCTCCATCCCGAGGACGAAGTTGACCTGCTCGAACGGCTTGGACGAGCGCACCTCGCCGGGCTGGACGCCCAGCGGGTCGCCGCCACGACAACGAGCGGGCTCGGCGACGCCGTCGAGGAAGCCGCCGGCGGCGAAGGCCCGCTCCACCATCGCGACGACCTCGTCGTGGCGCAGGTTGCCGGCGGCCGCGACGACCATCGACTCGGCGCGGTAGTGGTCGCGGTAGAACTGCCAGATCTGCTCACGGGTCAGCTCCGTGATCGACTGATGCGTGCCGGCGATCCCCCGGCCGAGCCGGGTGTCGGCCCCCCAGGCCTGGGCGGCGAAGAGGTTGTGCACCACGTCGTCGGGGTCGTCGTCGTGCATCGCGATCTCGTCGAGGATCACCTCACGCTCGGCCTCGACGTCGTCGGGGGTGAGCAGCGAGGAGGTGATCATGTCGCCGAGCACGTCGACGGCCAGCGGCAGGTCCTCGTCGAGGACCCGGGCGTGGAAGACGGTGTACTCCTTGGCGGTGTACGCGTTGAACTCCCCGCCGACCTCGTCGAGCGCGAGCGAGATCTCGAGCGCCGAGCGCGTCGGGGTGCCCTTGAAGAGCAGATGTTCCAGGAAATGCGAGCAGCCATGGAGGCTCTGGCCCGACGTGGTGGCGTCCTCGTCACGAGAACCCACGCCGACCCAGACCCCCACAGCAGCCGAGCGCACGCCGGCCATCTCCTCCGTCACGACCCGAAGGCCGCTGGGAAGGATGGTCCGGCGCACGCCCGGCGAAAGCTCGAGAGTCGAGCTGGTCACTCCTGCGTCGACTCAGCCTTCTCGGCCTCAGCAGCCTCGGACTCCTCGACCACGGGGGCCAGGGAGAGCTTGCCGCGGTCGTCGATCTCGACGATCTCGACTTGGATCTTCTGACCCACCTCGACGACGTCATCCACGGACTCCACGCGCTTGCCGTCGTTGAGGGCACGCAGCTTGGTGATGTGGAGCAGGCCGTCCTTGCCCGGGAGCAGCGAGACGAAGGCACCGAAGTTGGTCGTCTTCACGACCGTGCCCAGGTACTTCTCGCCGACCTCCGGCATGGTCGGGTTGGCGATCGCGTTGACCGCGGAGCGGGCGGCCTCGGCCGCGTCGCCGTTGGTCGCGCCGATGTAGACGGTGCCGTCGTCCTCGATCGAGATCGTGGCGCCGGTGTCCTCCTGGATCTGGTTGATCACCTTGCCCTTCGGCCCGATGACCTCGCCGATCTTGTCGACCGGGACCTTGACGGTGATGATGCGCGGCGCGTGCGCCGACATCTCCTCCGGGCCGGAGATGGCCTCGGACATGACGTCCAGGATCGCCAGACGGGCGTCCTTGGCCTGGCCCAGGGCCGCAGCCAGGACCTCCGCCGGGATGCCGTCGAGCTTGGTGTCGAGCTGGAGCGCGGTGACGAACTCGCTGGTGCCGGCGACCTTGAAGTCCATGTCGCCGTAGGCGTCCTCAGCACCGAGGATGTCGGTCAGCGCGACGTACGTCGTCTCGCCGTCGATCTCGCCGGAGATGAGGCCCATCGCGATACCGGCGACGGGAGCCTTCAGCGGGACGCCGGCCTGGAGCAGGGAGAGCGTCGAGGCGCAGACCGAGCCCATCGAGGTGGAGCCGTTGGAGCCCATCGCCTCGGAGAGCTGGCGGATCGCGTAGGGGAACTCCTCGCGGGTCGGCAGCACCGGCAGGAGCGCGCGACGGGCGAGGGCACCGTGGCCGACCTCACGACGCTTGGGCGAGCCCACGCGACCGGTCTCACCGGTGGAGAACGGCGGGAAGATGTACTTGTGCATGTACCGGCGGTGCTTCTCCGGGCTCAGCGTGTCGAGCTGCTGCTCCATCTTGAGCATGTCCAAGGTGGTGACACCGAGGATCTGGGTCTCGCCACGCTCGAAGAGCGCCGAGCCGTGGACGCGCGGGATGACCTCGACCTCGGCGTGCAGCGGACGGATGTCGGCCAGGCCACGACCGTCGATGCGGACCTTGTCGCGCAGGACGCGCTCGCGGACGAGCTTCTTGTTGACCGAGCGGTAGGCAGCACCGATCTCGCCCTCGCGGCCCTCGAAGTCGGCAGCGATCTTCTCCAGCAGCGCGGCCTTGATCTCGTCGAGCTTGGCCTCGCGCTCCTGCTTCGGGCCGATGGTCAGCGCGGCGGCGACGTCGGTGGCGACAGCGCCCTCGACGGCGGCGTACACGTCGTCCTGGTAGTCCAGGAAGATCGGGAAGTCAGCGGTCGGCTTGGCGGCCTGCTTGGCCAGCTCGGCCTGGGCCTCGCACAGCTGCTTGATGAAGGGCTTGGCGGCGTCCAGACCCTCGGCGACGATGGTCTCACTGGGAGCCTTCGCACCGTTCTGGATCAGGCCCCAGGCCTGCTCGGGAGCCTCGGCCTCGACCATCATGATGGCGACGTCACCGGTCTCGGTGACGCGACCGGCGACGACCATGTCGAAGACGGCGTCCTCGAGCTGGCTGTGCGTCGGGAACGCGACCCACTGGCCGTCGATCAGGGCGACGCGGGTGCCACCGACGGGGCCGGAGAACGGCAGGCCGGAGAGCTGGGTCGACATGGAGGCGGCGTTGATCGCGAGCACGTCGTAGGGCTGGTTGGGGTCGAGCGCCATCACGGTGATGACGACCTGGACCTCGTTGCGCAGACCCTTCTTGAAGGTCGGGCGCAGCGGGCGGTCGATCAGCCGGCAGGTGAGGATCGCGTCCTCGCCGGGGCGACCCTCGCTCCGGAAGAACGAGCCGGGGATCTGACCCACGGCGTACATCCGCTCCTCGACGTCGATGGTGAGGGGGAAGAAGTCGAACTGGTCCTTGGGCTGCTTGCCGGCGGTGGTCGCCGAGAGCAGCATCGTCTCGTCGTCGAGGTACGCCGTGACGGCGCCGGCCGCCTGGCGGGCCAGCAACCCGGTCTCGAACTTCACGGTGCGCTGGCCGAACTTGCCGTTGTCAAGAGTGGTCTCGACGGCGGAAATGACGGGTCCCTCAGTCAAGGGGCTCCCTTTCTCTTCGCGGAGCGATCCGCGACGCCGCCCACGGGAGTGCCGGTCTTCG
>NZ_JASLGR010000013.1 GCF_030150155.1 Nocardioides sp. | reverse complement strand
CTGGGTGACCCCGAGACCATCCACTTCGGACTCATCCCCCGCGCCCACCGCGGCATCGTCGCAATCAACGAACTGCCCGACCTCGCCGAGCGGATCCAGGTGGCGATGCTCAACGTGATGGAGGAGCGCGACATCCAGATCCGCGGCTACGTGCTGCGGCTGCCGCTCGACGTGCTGGTGGTGGCCAGCGCCAACCCCGAGGACTACACCAACCGCGGTCGGATCATCACCCCGCTCAAGGACCGCTTCGGCGCCGAGATCCGCACCCACTACCCGCTGGAGCTCTCCTCGGAGGTGGCGGTGATCCGGCAGGAGGCCGACCTGGTCGCCGAGGTCCCCGACGTCCTGGTCGAGATCCTCGCCCGCTTCACCCGCACGCTGCGGGCCTCCTCGGCCGTCGACCAGCGCTCGGGTGTCTCGGCCCGGTTCTCCATCGCCGGGGCCGAGACGATCGCTGCGGCCGCGCTGCGCCGTGCCGCCCTGCACGGCGAGGACGCCGTCGCCCGGCTGGTCGACGTGCAGACCGCCGTCGACGTGCTCGGCGGCAAGATCGAGTTCGAGACCGGCGAGGAGGGCCGCGAGTCGGAGATCCTCACCCACCTGCTGCGCACCTCGATCGCCGAGACGGTCAGGGCCCGGCTGCGCGGGATCGACTTCGCGCTGCTGGTGGAGGCGATCGAGAACGGCCAGATGATCGCCACCGGCGAGAACGTCACCGCCCGCCAGGTGCTGGCCGGCCTGCCCCGGCTGGGCGAGTCCGAGCTCTACGACCAGATCGGCGAACGGCTCGGCGCGACCACCGACGGCGAGCGCGCCGGAGCGATCGAGCTGGCCCTGGAGGGGCTCTACCTGGCCCGCCGGATCGGCAAGGACATCGACGGCGGCGAGGTCGTCTACGGATGAGATATCGCCGGTACGACGGCGGTGACCCGCTCAAGCCGCCCGTGGACATCGCCGAGGCCCTGGAGGCCATCGGCGAGGACGTCATGGCCGGCTACTCGCCCGAACGGGCGATGCGGGAGTTCCTGCGCCGCGGTGGGCGCGACACCGCCGGTCTCGACGACCTCGCCCGGCGGGCCCAGGAGCGGCGTCGGGAGCTGCTGGAGAGCAACAACCTCGACGGCACCCTGCGCGAGGTCGCCGAGCTGCTCGATCGCGCGGTGCGGGCCGAGCGCGGGCAGCTGGCCCGCGACGTCGAGATGGACGACACCGACCGGGCCCTGCGCGAGATGCAGATCGGCAACCTGCCGAGCAGTCCGGCCGCTGCGGTCAGTGAGCTGTCGACGTACGACTGGTCCTCACGTGAGGCGCGGGCGGCGTACGAGGAGATCAAGGACCTGCTCGGCCGCGAGATCCTGGAGCAGCGCTTCGCCGGGATGAAGGAGGCCCTGGAGGGGGCCACGGACGAGGACCGGGCCGCGATCAACGCGATGCTCGCCGACCTCAACGACCTGCTCGCCCGGCGTGCCGCCGGCACCGACACCGCTGCCGACTTCGCCGACTTCATGGCCAAGCACGGGGAGTACTTCCCGGAGAGCCCGCGCGACCTCGACGAGCTGCTCGACGCGCTCGCGGCCCGGGCGGCGGCCGCCCAACGGCTGCTCAACTCGATGACGCCCGAGCAGCGCGCCGAGCTGATGGAGCTCTCCGCCCAGGCGTTCGGCTCCCCGGAGCTGGCCGACCAGCTCGCCCAGCTCGACGGCCACCTGCAGGCGCTGCGCCCCGGCGAGGACTGGGACGGCTCCGAGCAGTTCGAGGGGGACCAGGGACTCGGGCTGGGTGACGGCACCGGCGCGCTCCAGGACCTGGCCGAGCTCGACCAGCTGATCGAGCAGCTCTCCCAGTCGTACGGCGGCGCCCGGATGGACGACCTGGACCTGGACGCCCTGGCACGCCAGCTCGGCGAGGAGGCGGCGATCGACGCCCGCACCCTGGGTGAGCTGGAGCGGGCACTGCGGGAGTCCGGCCAGCTCGAACGCGGCACCGACGGTGACCTGCGGCTCACCCCGAAGGCGATGCGGCAGCTCGGCAAGGCGCTGCTCAAGGACGTCGCCGACCAGCTCAGCGGCCGCTCCGGGGCGCGCGAGACCCGGCGTTCGGGCGCCTCCGGCGACCTGACCGGCTCCTCGCGGGCCTGGGAGTTCGGCGACACCGAGCCGTGGGACATCCCGCGGACCCTGCTCAACCGGGTGATCCGCGGCGGCAGCACGCTGGCCCTCGACGACATCGAGGTGGTCGAGACCGAGGACCGCACCCAGGCGTGTGTGGCGCTGCTGGTCGACACCTCGTTCTCGATGGCGATGGACGGGCGCTGGGTGCCGATGAAGCGCACCGCGCTGGCGCTGCACACCCTGGTGCGCTCCCGGTTCCGCGGCGACGACCTGCAGCTGATCGCCTTCGGTCGGGCCGCCCAGGTGATGGAGATCGAGGAGCTGACCGCGCTCGACGCCCGCTGGGACAAGGGCACCAACCTGCATCACGGTCTGCTGCTGGCCAACCGGCACTTCCGTCGCCATCCCAGTGCCCAGCCGGTGCTCCTGATCGTCACCGACGGCGAGCCGACCTCACACCTGGAGCCGAGCGGCGAGGTCTCCTTCGCCTACCCGCCGCAGCCCCGCACGATCGCGCTGACCGTCAACGAGCTCGACAACGCCCGCCGGATCGGTGCCCGTACGACGTTCTTCAGGCTCGGCGAGGACCCGGGTCTGGCCCGCTTCATCGACCAGCTCGCCCGTCGGGTCGAAGGGACCGTGGTGGCCCCCGAACTCGACGACCTCGGCGCGGCCGTGGTCGGCTCCTATCTCGGGGGCCGTGCGGGCGGCCGTTCGGGCTGGGTCTGAGCCAGCGCCGGGGCCCGACCCGCGGGCCCAGCTGCACATCGCCGCCGCCCCGGCCGGATCAGGCCGGGAGCGGCTGCATGATCCGGAACGAGTTGCCCGACGGATCACGGAACCCGCAGTCGATCCCGTAGGGCCGGGCCTCGGGCAGGTCGGTGAACTCGACGCCCTTGGCGGAGAGCTCCTCGTACATCTTCTGCACGTCGTCGGTCTCCATGAAGATGCCGCCGGAGTGGCCCTTGGCCAGCAGGGCGGTGATCTCGGTGACCGTCGACTCGGGGAACACCGGCGGGCCGGGGATCGCCATCAGGACGAGCACCGGCGCGTCCTGGCCCGGGGCGCCGACGGTGACCCAGCGGAAGCCGCCGAGCTCGGGGAAGCTGGCGTCCTCGCGGATCTCGAAGCCGACCTTCTCAGTCCAGAACGCGACGGCCTCGTCCTGGTCGAGGACCCAGACCTGAGCGGTGGTGATCTTGATCATCGTGGTTCTCCTACGTGGTGGTGGGTGATGACGTCGACGCTAGAGGGGGCGCGGCCGCGTCGTCTTCTCGAAACGTGCGCCGTTGCGGGCGACCATGCACCCGCACCACGCAGCCGGGCAGGGGCACCCGGTCGGCGATCGCCGGGAAGGCGGCGCGGTACTGGGTCGGCGTACTGCCGAAGGTGCGTTTGAAGCTGGTGGTGAAGCTCCCTACCGAGGTCAGTCCGACCAGGGCGCAGATGTCGGCGACGCTGCGGTCGGTGTCGCGCAGCAGGGCCGCAGCGCGTTCGAGGCGCCGGGTCAGCAGGTAGCCGTGCGGGCTCTCCCCGAAGGCCTGCTTGAACGCGCGGCTGAAGTGGGCAGGCGAGAGCCCGGCGGCCGCGGCCAGGGCGGCGACGTCGAGCGGTTCGGTGTAGTGCGCGTCGGCCTGGTCCTTGGCGCGCAGCAGATGTCGTTCCAGGGGGAGGGAAGCCACGCCCCGATTCTGCGGTGCGGGGGCGCTGGGGACAATGCGCTGCGGGCGTTCGGGCTCACGGTCGGCTGGAGCAGGCAGTGCTGAGCCGCTTCGAGCCGGCGCTGCGCTGGGCCGGGATCGGCCGGGAGATCAGGTAGCCCTGCACCTCGATGCAGCCCGCCCGGGTGACCAGGTCGAGCTGCTCGGAGCTCTCCACACCCTCGGCCACCGTGGTCACGCCGAGCTGGATGCCGAGCTCGGCGATGGCACGGACGATCGCGGCGGCGCTCGGGTTGGTGGCGGCCTCGCGGACGAAGGAGCCGTCGATCTTGATCGTGTCGAACGGGAAGTCGCGCAGGTGGGTGAGGGAGGAGTACCCGGTGCCGAAGTCGTCGAGCGAGACCCGTACGCCGGCACCGCGCAGCTGACTGAGCTCGCGCAGCACCCCCTCGTGATCGCTCAGCAGGGCGGTCTCGGTGACCTCGATCTCCAGCCGCTCGGGGGCCAGCCCGGAGCTCACCAGCAGCCCCAGGATCTCCTCGACGAAGGTGCCGCGGCCGAGCTGGCCCGCCGAGACGTTGACCGCCAGCCGCACCCGCTCCTCCCACCAGCGGGCCTCGGCGAAGGCCCGGCGCGCGATCAGGCGGCCCAGGACGTCGATCAGACCCGACTGCTCGGCCAACGTGATGAAGGTCGAGGGCGGCACCGTCCCGAGCCGGGGATGGTGCCAGCGCGCCAGGGCCTCGCGGGCGGTGACCCGCATCGAGGCGATCTCGACGATGTCCTGGAAGTGGACCTCGATCCCTCGGTCGGCGGTGATCGCCTCGCGCAGGTCGGTGATCAGCTCGGCGCGGTGGTGGATGCTCTCCTCCATCTCGGCCTCGAAGGCGACCGCCTTCGCCTTGCCGGCGGCCTTGGCGTGGTACAGCGCGATGTCGGCGCGCAGCAGCAGCTCCGAGCAGGTGGTGCCGTCGGTCGGGGTGGTCGCGATCCCGATCGACGCGCTCACCTCCAGCGCCGAGCCCCGCACCTGGGGGTAGGGCGCCCCCAGCGCGTCGATCACGGTCCGGGCGACGCCGGTGGCCGCGGCCCGGTCGGCGTCGGCCAGGAAGATGCCGAACTCGTCGCCGCCCAGACGTCCGACGATGGCGTCGTGGGGCGAGCAGATCGCCTGGAGCCGGGTCGCCACCGTCCTGATCACGGTGTCGCCGGCATGGTGGCCGAGGTTGTCGTTGATCCCCTTGAACCCGTCGAGATCGACGAACAGCAATGCGGTGCGGGCCGCGGGCGAGGCGATCCGGGCCTCGACCTGGTCGCTGAAGGTGGTGCGGTTGTTGAGACCGGTGAGTGAGTCGTGGTGGGCCAGGTCCAGGATCCGCAGCTCGGCGGCCAGCTCCTTGGTGACGTTGCTCCACACCACCATCGGGCCGCCCGCGCCCTCGTCGCACGGGATCGAGGAGACCTGGAGGTCGAGGGTCTCGGGACCGAGCCGGATCCGGGCACTGTGCGGCGAGTCCTGGAGCAGCGACACGATGCTCTGCTGGCGTGCCGGGGAGCGGTGGAAGACGTCCATCGAGGAGCCGACCACGTCGTCGACGGCGACCGGCAGGTACTCCTCGACCTCCCGCAGCAGCCGGTCGCAGGTCTGGTTCATGTAGCTGATCCGGCCGGTCTCGGGGTCGAGGGTCATCACCGCGACCGGCATCTCCTCGATCATCCGCAGCAGGCGCTGCTCGCCCTGGCGACGGCGGGACAGCTCGGCGGTGGCGACCCGGGCCCGTGCCGGGGCGCCGCGCAGCGCGTCGGCCCACAGCGCCAGCGCGAACGAGGCCACCAGCAGCCCGACCAGGGCGAGTGCTGCCAGCGCCGGGATCCGGCCCTCCAGCGCGAGGCCGAGCAGGGTCAGCGTCGAGGCGGCCAGCAGGGTGAGCGGGAGGAACGGCAGGTGGCAGCGGGGGCGGGGCAGCGGCATGGGTCACCCCGCCGTCGTGTCCACGGCGGCCGAGATCCGCGCGGCGATCTCGTGGATCCGGGCGATCAGGGCGACGATCTGCTCGATCGCGGCGACGGCACCGCGGGTGTCGTCCTGGATCGCACTGATCTGCTGGCCGATCTCCTCGGTGGCGCGCGCCGTCTCCTTGGCCAGCTCCTTGACCTCGGTCGCCACCACCGCGAAGCCGCGGCCCGCCTCGCCGGCCCGGGCCGCCTCGATGGTGGCGTTGAGCGCCAGCAGGTTGGTCTGCTGGGCGATCGAGGTGATCACCTTCACCACCTGGCCGATCTCGCCGCTGGAGGTGCCGAGCGCGGTCACGATCCGCTGCGCCTCGTCGGCGACCCGCAGGCTCTCGGCCATCGCGCTGAGCTGGTCGGCCGCCTCGGCCACAGCGTTCTCGGTACGCCGGGTCGCCGCCGAGGAGTCACGGTGGTTCTCGATCAGGCGCTGCAACGCCTGGCCCATCCGCCCGATGTGCCCCAGGTCGCCGACCTCGATGTTCCGGCTGGTGTCACCGGCCAGCGCGCCCTCGACCGCCTCGACCATCGCCCTGATCGCGTCGATGGTCTGCGTCTCCACCGACCAGGTCGCCATCGCGCCGACGTACGCGCCCTGATCGTCGGTGACGGCACACACCCGCAGCTCGAGCCATTCGGTGCCGACCTGGATCTGCGCGGTCCGTGGCAGGTTCGCCGAGGAGTCGAGCAGCCCGCGCTGGTACTGCGGTGTGCGGTGGAAGAGGTCGAGCGAGGAGCCGACCACCTCCTCGGCACGGACCGGGAGGTGGTCGGCGAGGGAGCGCAGGGTGCGCAGCGACGCCGGGTTCATGTAGCGGATGACGTGGTCGCGGTCGGCGAACATCATGTTCACCGGCGAGTGCTCCATCATCGCGGCGATGATGCTGAGTCGTTCGGCCCCGCCCAACCCGGCGGGTGCTGCTGCGCTGATCGCTGGTGGAGGCATCGTCTCTCCCCGAATCGGTGGCCGGACCTGTTCCCGTGCCGTCGTGTGAGGATTCGTCATCGGGCGGCCCGATGTGACGCGAACGCACCCAGGCCTAGGACCGTCCGGGCAGGTCTTTTGCCTGGTCAGGGCGGCCGAAGGTCCCAGCCGCTTCGTCCTCGCCGGAGCGGCGGATGGCCTACCCTCGCCGATATGAACCAGGCGGCTGTGCAAGCGATCCAGGTCTTCGTCCTCGACGATCACGACCTGGTCCGCAGGGGAGTGCGGAGCCTGCTCGACTCGGTCGACGACCTGGTCCTGATCGGGGAGTCCGGGTCGGCCGTCGAGGCCCTGGAGATGATCCCGCGGCTCAAGCCCGACGTGGTCGTCCTCGACCACCGGCTGCCCGACGGATCGGGCATCGACGTGTGCCGCGAGGTCCGCTCGGCGGACCCGGAGATCGCCGCGTTGATCCTGACGTCGTACGACGACGATGACGCCCTGTTCGCCGCGATCATGGCCGGTGCCTCGGGCTACATCCTCAAGCAGGTCAACGGTGTCGACCTGGTCGAGGTGATCCGCAACGTCGCCTCCGGGCTGGCGATGCTGGACCCGCAGGTGACCGCCCAGGTGCTGGAGCGGGTCCGGACCGGGACCGCGAAGGGCTCGCCGCTGGACCGGCTCACCGCCAACGAGCAGGCGGTCCTCGACCTGATCGGTCAGGGCATGACCAACCGCCAGATCGCCCGCTCGCTCGACCTGGCCGAGAAGACGGTGAAGAACTACGTCTCCTCGATCCTGGCCAAGCTCGAGCTCACCAGCCGGACCCAGGCGGCGATCCTGGCGCACCACGAGAAGGGCTGACCCCGCGAGGATGAGGCATGGCCATCCAGCCCACGACGACGGTGTGAGCGCCCAGGTCAACGACCTGCTGCACAAGATCGTGCGCATCGCCGCGACCTCCACCGGCGCCCGCTACGCGGCGATCGGGGTGATCGCCGATCTCGCCGAGGCACCGACTCGGCTCGCGACGTTCATCACCTACGGCCTCACCGAGGCGGAGAAGAGGCGGCTGGAGACGCCGCCGTCGGGCCGCGGGATGCTGGGGGCGTTGATCGACGCCCCGGTCCCGGTGCGGGTCAGCGAGATGTCGCGCGACCCGCGTTCGGCGGGCCTGCCGCCCGGACATCCCCCGATGCGGACCCTGCTCGGCGTACCGATCCGGATCGGGGAGGAGGTCTTCGGCAACCTCTACCTCACCGAGAAGGAGGGCGGCGGCGACTTCACCGAGACCGACGAGGCGGTCGCGGTCGCGCTGGCCTCGGCGGTGGGGGTGGCGGTCGACCGGCTCTGGCACCAGTGGCGGGTCGGCGTCGAACGGGTCGCCACGGCCGCGGTGCACCGTGAGCGGGACCGGATCAGCCGGGACCTGCACGACGTGGTGGTGCAGCGGCTCTTCGCCGGCGGGATGGAGCTCAAGCGCGACATCGGCCTGGTCGGCGACGACGCTGTCGCGGCCCGGCTCGACGGCGTCGTCGACGAGCTCGACGGGGTGATCCGCGAGCTGCGGCGTACGGTCTTCGACCTCCGCCGGGTGGGCGACTCCGACGACGTCCAGTCCGAGGTGACCCGGCTGGTGGCCCGGTTCGAGTCCTCGCTCACCTTCAGGCCGCGGGTCTCCTTCGCCGGCCCGGTGCGCTGGCGGGTCGGCCCCGACCTGGTCGCCGAGGTGGTCGCCGTGGTCAGCGAGGGGCTCTCGAACGTCGCCCGACATGCCGTCGCCACGACGGCGTACGTCGAGGTGGCGATCGTCGGGCACGACCTCGTGCTCCGGGTCGCCGACGACGGGGGCGGCCTCCCCGACGGCGTACGGCTGAGCGGGTTGAGCAACCTGGCCGAGCGAGCCCGGGCCCGGGGCGGTGACTTCCGGGTCGGGCCGCGGGAGCCACGCGGGACCGAGCTGGTCTGGCAGGTGCCGCTGCTCTGAGGTGCCGCCGGTGCGGCCTAGCCGTCGACCTCGACGGTCTTGATCCGCGCGGTGTGGCCGCGCACGATCGTGACCCGTGACTTCGAGACCCCGAAGTGGTCGGCGAGGACCTTCGTCACGCCGGCGTTCGCGGCGCCGTCGACGGCCCGCTCGCGGACGAAGACGGTGAGCAGGCCGTCCTCGCCGGTCTCGACCAGCGGCCCCTTGGCCGAGCCGGGCTTGACGGTGATGCGATGGCGGGACACGCAGGCGAGGCTAGTCGCAGGTGGTGTGTCCCTCAGGCGCTGGCACTGACCCGGTTGACGAAGTCGGCGAGGTTGCGGACCAGCCGTTCGACCCGCTGCTCGGTGCTCAGGGTCTCGCGCACCGTCGAGATCTCGGTCTTCAACAGCCCGCGGACGTAGAGCGAGCAGCGCAGGTCGGAGCAGAGATAGGTGCCGAGGGTGTTGCCCTGGCGCCCGGCCTTCCCGGCGCGTGGTGCGACCAGCAGCGAGACGCCGCCGGAGTGCTGGCTCAGGCAGATCGAGCACATGCTGCGCCGTGGCCCGGGTGGAGTGGAGGGCGCTCGGAGGGCCAGGCCGCGGAGGCGGTCATCGACGACCGTGACGAGGTAGCCCTTCGCCGGCGCTTGTGGATCACGCCAGCCCAGGTAGTCCAGATGCTCCCAGGGCTGGTCGGCCAGGTCGCGGGGGAGGTACATCCGGCCAGCCTCACCCTTGGAGACGTTGAGCATGCTCGTGCGCAGGTCGCGCTCGGTCAGGGGGCTCATGTCTTCAGAGTAGGTTTCCTAATACTGTTAGGCAAATCATTAATTCGCTAAGGTGATGCCATGGTGCGGCGGGGACTGACGGCGGAGGGGATCGGCGTCGAAGGTGCCGACCTGGCTGATGAGGTGGGACTGGCTGAGGTGACGATCAGTCGGGTCGCCCGCCGGCTCGGGGTGCGCGTCCCGAGCCTCTACGCGCACCTCGCCGGCACCGAGGAGCTGATGCTGTGGGTCACCGCGGTCAGCCTGGACGACCTCGCCGAGCGGGTCTCCGCCGAGATCGCCGGCCGTTCCGGGATCGAGGCGCTGCGGGCGTACGCCGACGCGTTCCGCGCCTTCGCCCGGGAGCATCCGGGGCGCTATGAGGCGAGCCGGCGGCGGGTGGCGGGTGACGCTGAGGGGCTGGAGACGGCCCGCGAGGCGGCGATCAGCGCCGGTCGACGGCACGCTGAGCTGGTCGCGGCGCTGCTGCGCGGCTTCGCGGTGACGGGTGATGACGTCGTGCACGCGACCCGCCTGATCGGCTCGGTGATCCACGGCTTCGTCAGCCTGGAGGCGGCGGGTGCCTTCGACCACAGCACTCCGGCGCCGGAGGAGAGTTGGCATCGCGCCCTCACCGTCCTGGCTGGCACGCTGGGGGCATGACCCGGTTCATCTTCACCACCGCGACCACGCTCGACGGCTACCTGGCCGACCCGCAGGACTCGCTGGACTGGCTCTTCGCCGTCGAGGGCGGTGAGGAGTCGCTCGTGGAGATGGCCGGCTTCGTGCACGGTGTCGGCGTCTTGGTGGAGGGCTCCACGACCTACCGCTGGGTGGTCGAGCATGAGGACCTGGCCGCCCAACCGGACAGGTGGCAGGCGTTCTACGGCGACCGGCGCACCTTCGTCTTCACCTCCCGCCCCGACGAGCAGCCCCGCATCCCGGGCGCCGACGTCGCGTTCGTCTCCGGCCCGGTCGCCGACCATCTCGATGCGATCGTGGAGGCGGCCGACGGAAAGAACGTCTGGATCATGGGCGGGGGAGACCTCGCCGCCCAGTTCGCCGCGGCAGGCCGCCTCGACGAGCTTCGGCTCTCGATTGCCCCGGTGCTGCTCGGCTCCGGCGCCCCGCTCTTCACCGGCCGGCTGGAGTCGGACCGCCTGCGCCTGGTCGAGACGCACCAGACCGGGCAGTTCCTCTCAGCGGTCTACACGGTTGCCTGAGGCGGCTCAGACGCCTCAGGCAACGGCGACGGTCGCCTGGCTGGCGGTCTTCGCCACCAGCACCGAGGCCGCGACGGCTTCGTCCTTCGTCGGGTAGCCCTCGCTGATCAGAAGGACGACGTCGGAGCCGGTCACGAGGCGGAAGTGCCAGTCGCCACCGGCACCGAAGACCTCGAAACGGGCGCCGTGACGGTCGGCCGGACCCGTGGACGACTGCGGGCCGAGCGCCTGGAACCGAGCGAGCTTCTCCTCGCTGGTGAGGTCGGGGTCGGCGATCCAGTCGGTCACGTCCTCAGTGTAAGTCGACATTCTCGGATTCTCGCCCGTTGGATTCTCGGAGCTGTCGGTTGGGTGGCCCGTCAGTGGATGACCGGGTCCTCACCTCGCCTCTCCTACTCGTCGAGGAGACGGCTCAGGCCAGGGTGAGGCAGTCGGCGAGGAACCGCATCAGGGAGGTGGCGTCGTCGGTGGTGAAGAGGGTGTCGAGGGCGACGTTGAACTCCAGGCGGCGGGCGTAGGGCACGTTGAGGGCGTCGTAGCCCTCCCGCAGCAGGATCCCGCTCGCCACGAGACGGGCCGTGCGCTTGTTGCCGTCGACGTAGAACTGGGTGCGCGCCGCCGAGGCGAAGTAGATCAGCGCCTGCAGTCGTGGGTCGGGTGTCTCGGCCAGGCGGGCGAGCAGGGTGGCGTGGCGGGCGATCAGGTCGGCGCCGCCGGTGCCGTGGTCGACACCGTCGACGGAACCGCCGTCGGCGAGGCGTACGGCGCCCCCGCCCCGGGCGTTCCCCTCGCCGCGGAAGTGGCCCGACTCGATCGCCTCATGGCGGGCGATCAGTGCGTGCAGGGTGTCACTGACCTCCTTGGTGGGGCTGAACGTGCCGTCACCGACCAGGGCGTCGAGGGCCGTGTACCCCTCCGACAGCGCGATGATCTGGCGTTCGTCGGACAGCGGCTTGCCGCCGACGGTGACCCCCTCCAGCAGCGTGCGGACCTCGGGCAGCGTGTAGGTGTTGCCCTCCAGGCGCGCGGCATTCCAGATCAGGTCCGGCAACGAGGCGCGGAATCGCGCGCGGGCACGGTCGACCGGTCCGGGATGGATCGCGCTGAGGTCGAGGGCGGCCGTGTCCCAGGTGATCCCGGTGTCAGCGAGCTGTCCTGCGGCACGGCGGCGGTCGGCGCGCCCGGTCCCCGCCGTCGCCGTCGTCGGGGGTGGGGCGGCGGACGGTGCCGGGCGGGGCGGTCCGAAGCGGCGGCGTACGTCGTCGGAGGAAGGCATCGTGACTCCTCAGGTCCAGGTGGTGAGCCAGGCACGAGTCTCGTCGGCGGCGGTGCCGCCGAGCCCGAGACAGTCGATCGCGGTCTGCATCGGGGTCACGTAGTTCAGGTGTGCCGCCTCGTGTCCGGCGGCGAAGAGCCAGTCGGGGGCCGGGGCGAGGACGATGGCAGCGCGATGGGCGGGCGCGGTGTCCAGGTCGGCCAGATGACGTCGTACGCCGTGCGGGTCGCGCACCCACACGACGGTCTGATCGGGGACGGGAGCGTCGAAGGACGCGGCGGCGGCCGGCAGCCCCGCGCGCCCTGACAGAGCCCACGGCCCGCCGTCGGTCGAGGCGGCGCTGGCGATCCGGCCCAGAGTCACCGCTCCGGGCGCGAGGTGCACCGCGCCGGGGAGGCGGTCCGGCGCCGCGGCCTGGCCGGCCTCGGTGAGGACGGCGATGGGATCCAGGCCGGTGGGGGTGGTCGCCCAGGCGGTGAGCCGGTCGGTCCACGGGCCGGCGACCTCGGCCAGGGCGTCCTCCCCGTTGAGCAGGAAACGCGCGGCCGCCGCTGCGCCGAGGGTCGTGGCGGTGCTGGCAGTGACGGTGGCGGTGCGGCCCACGGCGGCCAGCAGGTCGTCGAGGGTGTCCAGTGTCGCCGCGGTCTGCCCGGTGAGGATCCGCCCGATCGTCGAGGTGGAGACCCCGCTGCGGGCGCTGACCTCGCGCAGCGTGAGGTCGGAGGTCGCCAACGACTCCCGCACCACCTCGGCCACGCGGCCCCGCAGTCCTGTCTCCATAGATGGGATCATAGATGATGTGTGCCCATTTATGGAGACATGCTGTCTACTCGTCGAGGAGACGCTGGAACAGCACGTGGTCCTCCCACTGCCCCTCGATCAGCAGCAGGCGGCGGGCCAGGCCGATCCGCTCGAAGCCGGCCCGGAGCAGGACCGACTGGGAGCGCTCGTTGTCGACCAGGGTGCCGGCTTCGAGGCGGTGCAGGCCGAGGTCGTCGCGGGCGACCTCGATCATGGCGGCGACGGCGCGGGAGACCAGGCCGCGGCCCTGGCCCGCGGCGGCGATCCAGTAGCCCAGGTTGGCGCTCTGGAGGGGGCCGCGGACGATGTTGGACAGCGACACCTGGCCGACCGGGTGGCCGGCGTCCACGATCATCAGGGGCACGTCGAGGCCGGCGCCGAAGCGGGACAGGGCGTCGTCGATCGCTGCCTCCTGGCCGGCGAGGGTGAAGTACTCCTCGGAGCGCTCGGGGCCCGATCGGGCCAGGTGGGCGCGGTTGGCCAGGCGCAGCTCGGTCAGGGCGGCGGCGTCGGTGGCCTCGATCAGGCGCAGGGCGGCACCGTCGCCGAGGTCGCGGGGGTGCACCGTCGGACGGGAGGTCACGCCGGGAACGCGATCCCGGTGGTGGCGTGGCAGCGGTAGCCGTCGGGGACCCGGTCGAGGTACTGCTGGTGCATCGGCTCGGCGGGGTAGTACGTCGGCACCGGGCGGATCTCGGTGGTGATCGGGTCGAAGCCGCGGCGCTCCAGCTCGGCGCCGTAGACCGCGGTGAGCTCGCGCGCGGTCGCCTCCTGCTCCGGGGTCGTGTAGTAGATCGCCGAGCGGTACTGGGTGCCGACGTCGTTGCCCTGGCGCATGCCCTGGGTGGGGTCGTGCACCTCGAAGAACGTCTTGACCAGGTCGGCGTACGAGATCACCGACGGGTCGAAGACGATCCGGATCGCCTCGGTGTGGTTGGTTCGCCCGCTGCAGACCTCCTCGTACGACGGGTTCGGGGTCGTCCCCCCCTGGTAGCCGACCGACGTGGTGTAGACCCCGGGCTTGGCCCAGTAGATCTCCTCGGCTCCCCAGAAGCAGCCCAGGCCGAAGTACGCGACCTCCAGGCCCTCGGGCGTGGTGCCGTCGCCCGGCGTGGCGTCCAGGCGGGTCCCCAGGACCCGGTGGCGCTCGGGTAGGTTGAAGAACGATTCCTCGCGACCCGCAAGCGTCGCGTCAGCAGGGAAGAGCTTCGTCGGGCGACCGAACATTCGGACAGACCTCCTGGTAGATGGGGTACTCACCTCAACCGCTAGGGGGCCTTCTTCGTTCCCGTCCCCCTCACACGGCGAAGTTGCTAGACTTCTCTGATACCCAAAATCGAAGCAGGAGTATCTCCATGTCGCAGCAGACTGACACCTCGGCATCCTCGACCGTCTGGATGAGCGCCACCGCGTTCGCGGCCCTCACCGCCAAGCTCGAGGACATGAAGGGTCCCCAGCGCGAGAAGATCGTCGCTGAGATCAGTGCTGCCCGGGACGAGGGCGACCTCAAGGAGAACGGCGGCTACCACGCCGCTCGTGAGGCCCAGGGACGTCTCGAGCTCGAGATCACGCAGCTCACCGCGATGCTGCTCAAGGTCGACACCACCGAGCCGGCCAAGGACGGCATCGTGGCCCCCGGCAAGATCGTCACCTTCAAGTTCGAGGGCGATGACGACGACGAGGCCGAGGTCCGCCTGATCGCCTCCATCGAGATGGACGAGTACTCCGACGGTGTCGAGATCAGCTCGCCCCAGTCGCCCGTCGGTGCCGCGCTGCTCGGTGCCTCCGCCGGTGACGTCGTCACCTTCGAGGGGCCGCGCGGCCCGCTCAAGGTCGAGGTGCTGAAGGTGGTCCCCTTCGAGGGCTGAGGCCTCACCGCACGGCGACGGCCTCAGCGCGCGTCGTTCTGGCCCTTCGCCGTGCACCCGACGGACTCCAACGTCGTCGCGGTCCGCTCCGTGCGGACCGAGACGGCGTTGACTCCGTTCACGGGCACGAACGCGAACTCGCCGACGGTGGTGTGGTCCTCGGCGGTGGCGCGCAGCACGCAGCGCGGGTTCTCGGCGCCGTCCTTGAGCTTGACCTCGACGGTCGCGCTCACCGAGTGCGAGTCGACGACCTTCCAGGTGGTGAGCTTCGAGGTCACCGCCGGGTTGGACTTCACCGCGATCACCCAGACCAGCCAGATCGCCAGGGCCACGAAGATGACGACGCCGATCACGGCGAAGACCTTCGACCACGGCGACGGGTTGGCGGCGTAGCGCGCGCTGACGCGGGACTGGTCACTCACCCCCTCATCGTCGCATCTAGGATGGAGCGCATGGTTCAGCACCCCCGCGCCGATGCGTGGGCGGGCATGCGCTTGATGCACGTCCATGCTCACCCCGACGACGAGTCCAGCAAGGGCGCGGCCTCGACCGCGATGTACGTCGACCACGGCGTCGACGTGCACGTCGTCACGTGTACCGGTGGCGAGCGTGGGTCGATCCTGAATCCGAAGATGGACAGACCCGGGATCCTGGAGAACATCCACGAGATCCGGCGCCAGGAGATGGAGCGCGCCCGCGACATCCTCGGCGTCAGCCAGGACTGGCTCGGCTTCGTCGACTCCGGCTGGCCCGACGGGGACCCCAAGCCGCCGCTGCCCGAGGGCTGCTTCGGTCTGGTCCCGGTCGCCGAGGCGGCGCTTCCGCTGATCGCGCTGATCCGGCAGTTCCGGCCGCACGTCGTGACGACGTACGACGAGAACGGCGGCTATCCGCACCCCGACCACATCCAGTGCCACAACATCACGGTGGAGGCCTTCGCCAAGGCGGCCGACCCGGAGTACCACCCCGAGCTGGGGGAGGCCTGGCAGGCACTCAAGCTCTACTACCACCACGGCTTCAACCGACCCAAGGCCGTCGCGCTGCACGACGCGATGGTCGCCCACGGGCTGGAGTCGCACTACGCCGAGCGGCTGGAGAAGTGGACGAAGGACGACGCCTGGGACGCGCGGGTCACCACCCACGTGCCGTGTGCGGAGTACTTCGGCGTGCGCGACCAGGCCCTGCTGGCGCACGCCACCCAGATCGACCCCGACTCCTGGTGGTTCGCGACGCCGCGCGAGCTGGAGAAGGAGACCTGGCCGACCGAGGACTACGAGCTCGTCACGAGCTTCGTCGAGACCACGACGCCGGAGGACGACCTGTTCGCCGGCATCTCCGCCGAGAACCGCAGCGCCACCGGCGCTGAGCACAGCTGAGAAGGACCCGTCATGCTTCCCGAGATCATCCTGCACCTGTCCGACCCGATCCCCGAGCCCGCCGACGTCAAGGCCGGCTGGACCGCGTTCATCATCTTCCTGCTGCTCTTCGTCGGGGTCGTCCTGCTCGGCTTCTCGATGGCCCGCCAGTTCAAGAAGACCGAGCGCAACCGTGACGCCGGCATCCTGCCGACCCAGAAGCCGCGAGTCGACTCCTCAGGGAACCCTCAGAATCACTGACACGTTGGCACCTGCATGGTGCTGAAAACGTTTGGGTGGTCCTTCGGGATCACCGTGGCGGCCCTCGTCGGGTCGTTGTTCCTGTGGGGTCCGACCGGGGCGGCGCTGATCGCCATCCTGATCGTGCTGGAGGTCTCACTGAGCTTCGACAACGCGGTGGTCAACGCCAAGGTGCTGGAGCGGATGAGTCCGTACTGGCAGAAGATGTTCCTCACCGTCGGGATGCTGATCGCCGTCTTCGGGATGCGGCTGATCTTCCCGCTGGTGCTGGTCGCGTTCACCGCCGGCCTCGGCCCGATCGAGGTCTTCAAACTCGCTCTCGACGGGGGTCCGGCCGACCAGGTCGGCACGTACGCCTACGAGCTGCACCACGCCCACCCGGCGCTGGCCTCCTTCGGCGGGATGTTCCTGCTGATGCTCTTCTTGAACTTCATCTTCGACGACCACGACTACAAGTGGCTGCACTGGATCGAGCGTCCGCTCTCCCGGGTGGGCAAGATCGACACCGTCGAGGTGATCGTCGGTCTCGGCGTGCTGCTGCTCGCCACCCAGTACCTCGCCGACGGGTCGCACACCGTGCTCGTCTCCGGGGCGCTCGGCATGCTGGTCTACCTCGCGGTGGACTCGCTCGCGGCGTACTTCGAGGGCCAGCACGAGGCGACCGAGGAGGCCGAGGCCGCTGAGGCGGCGGCCCACCCGGGTCAGGCGATCAAGCTCGCCACCGGCAAGGCGGCGTTCATGCTCTTCATGTACCTCGAGGTGCTGGACAGCTCGTTCTCCTTCGACGGCGTGATCGGTGCGTTCGCGATCACCTCGAACATCTTCGAGATCGCCATCGGCCTCGGTGTCGGCGCGCTCTACATCCGGTCCCTGACCATCTTCCTGGTCCGTAAGGGCACGCTCTCGGACTACGTCTACCTGGAGCACGGGGCGATGTGGGCGATCGGTGCGCTCGCCTTCATCCTCTTCCTCACCCTGCAGTGGGAGATCCCCGAGGTCGTCACCGGCCTGATCGGGGTCTGCTTCATCCTGGCCTCGCTGGGCTCCTCGCTGGCCCACCGCAAGCGTGAGGGAGCACTGGCCTAGCTGTCGAGGTTCGACCGTCTACGACCCCGGTCGTCATCTTGCGATGGCGGCCGGGGTCTTTTTTCGCGCTCAAATCTCGTTATCTGACACATGGGTCTCACATGTTGGGATTCGATTTCCCAAGCGGGTCGCTAATCACTAGTTTTCCACTCGACTTTTAATAGTAAGAAGGGGAGTGGGTCGTGAAGTGGCCTGATCTGGCGGTTCTCGTAGCCGTCGCTGTCGTGTTCGTGGGCATCCATCTGCTCCGTCGTCGACAGGTGAACTTCGGTCTCCTGACCATCGGCGCGCTGGTCATCGGCGTGCCGATCGGGCTGGTGGCCGGACGGCACGTCGAGTACGTGCAGCCGATCGGACGGATCTACATCAACGTGCTGATGGCCTCGGTCGCGCCGTTGATCGTGGTCGCGATCATTTCCTCGGTCGTCTCCCTCGGAAGCCTCGCCAAGCTCCGTAGCATCGGGCTCCGCTCGGTCTTCTGGCTCCTGCTCAGCAACGCCCTGGGAGTTGCGGTCGCCCTTGGTGTCGGACTGGCGATCGGCACCGGGACCGGAGTGCACGAGAAGCTCGGGCAGCAGCAGCTCGACGTCCTGGAGAACTCTGTCCAGACCTTCACCGATGTGGTCGTCGGGTTCTTCCCGGTCAACGTCGTCACGGACCTCGGGGCGAACCACATCATCCCGATCATTCTGATCGCGGTCACCGTCTCCGTCGCCTACCTCACGCTCGCGGAGGAGCAGGAGGAGAAGATCCGGCCCTTCGCCGACGGGATCGAGGCACTGCGCCTGGTCGTCTTCAAGGCGGTCGGCTTCGTGATCGGCCTGACGCCGTACGCCATCGTCGCGCTCACGGTCACGGTGGTGGCCTCCACCACGCACCTCCAGCACACGTTCTGGTCGCTGATCGGGCTGCTCGCCATCACCTGGGGTGTGTGCGCGGTCCACACGTTCGTGATCAACGGGGTCGTACTGCGGGTCTTCGCTGACGTCGCCCCCCTGGCCTTCTTCCGCAAGATCTTCCCGGCCCAGCTGACCGCGCTGACCACGCAGAGCAGCGTCGGGACGCTGCCGGTCACGACCGACGTACTCACCCGGCGGGTCGGGGTGCATCCCGAGATCGCCCACTTCACCGCTCCACTGGGCACCACCATCGGGATGCCCGGGTGCGCCGGGATCTGGCCGGTGCTGATCGCGGTGTGGGGGATCAACGCCTACGACATCAGCTACTCGCTCCAGGACTACCTGGTGTTGGCCTTCCTCGGTGTGATCGTCTCGATCGGTACCGCCGGCGTGCCCGGCACTGCGACGGTCGCGGCCGCCACGGTCTTCGCCGCTGCGGGCCTGCCGCTGGACTTCATCGCTGTCACCCTGCCAATCAGCACCATCGCTGACATGGCCCGCACGGCGACCAACGTCACTGCAGCGGCGGTCAGCGCCACCGTTGTGGCTCGCCAGACCGACCTGCTTGACGACGCCATCTTCGAGGGGGTCGCCGAGTACGTCGAGCCGTCGCGCGGCACCCACCGAGCCGACGTGGTCGACGGCTCGCTCGACGTCTCGGCCGGTGACCTCGCCCTGCTCGCCCCCTCTGCCTCTGTTGCGTCCTCCTCCATCGAAAAGAGTCTGCTGTGAACCGCTCCCTTGCTCGTCTCCTCAGTGTCGCCGGCGTCGCCACCATCGTGGTGCCGCTCAGCCTGACCGCGGTCTCGGCCCAGGCCGCCTCTGTCTCCAACCCCGCCGACAATCCGCACAAGATCACCGTGGTGGGCGACGACGGCCAGACCTACACCGACGGCCAGGACACGCTGCCGGGCTACGACGACTACGAGTGCGGGTACATCCCGGGCACCTGGTACGACTTCGACAACAACAAGATTCACTATGCCGACGGCACTGTGGTGAGCTGGACCGAATGGGACCGGATCGCCGGCTACGCGAAGTGGAAGGCAAAGCAGGCCTCGGCCAGTGCCAAGCCGACGCCGAGCGCTGCGGCCACTGCGGCCAGCGGCACGTCGACGTCGTCAGCCTCGAAGGGCGGCGCGGCCATCGGCTCGAAGGCCGGCACCTCCACCGGCACCAAGGCTGGCACCACGAGCAGCACCTCGAAGCCGAAGAGCACGGCGACGACTGCCGCTCCGACCGCCACCGCCACCGCCACCGCCACGGCATCGGTTGAGGCCTCGCAGAGCACCGACGCGGCCGACACCGTCGCGGACAAGGCTTCGGCGACGGCTGCGGCCAGCGCGAGTGCCGCAGCGGCGACGGCCTCCGCCGGAAACGGCGACACCACCGAGGCCGCAGCCGAGACCGTCGACGCCGTGCTGGCCTCGGGTCAGACGAAGGGCTCCGAGGGTGGCTCCTCGGGCACTGGCGTGGCCATCATCGGCGCCATCGTCGTGCTCGGCGCGGCCCTGGTCGGCGGCAACGCCGTCGTACGCCGCCGCAAGGCCTCCTGAGCACCGCCGCTCAGCCTCCCTCTTCTCACAACCGACCGTGCTGGGCACGGCCGGCGGGCCGGGTGCGCCCACTCCACCTCTCCATCACCTCGAAAGGCTCCTGATGTCCACCACACGGACCCGTGCCGCCTCGGCGCTCGTCGCCGCCGCGCTCGGCCTCACCCCGCTCGCCCTCGGCGGCGTCACTGGAGCGGCCCACGCCGCCTCCCGGTCGGCACTGACCTCGGTCGATACGACCTACCTGTCCGACACCCTCGGGCTGCCGAGCTCGACCATCGTCGAGACCGTCACCTACGACCGGTTCCAGTGGCTGCTGCAGCAGCCTGGTCAGTACGCCTTCCTGATCGGCGATCCCGCCGACGCTGGCTTCAAGGTCAACGCCGTCGCTGTCGATGCGGCGGCGCGCGCTGCTGGCGTGCGTACCGTCTACTGGTTCGACCCGAACCTGTCGGGCTACACCGACCAGCGCAACCTCGACACCCGGAACCCGGCGGGGATCGGGCTCGCCGCGAGCTCGCAGACGGTCTTCGGCAACACCTGGAAGCACCTGCTGGGTGCCTACCTGGGCAACGGCATCAAGTCCACCGCCGCGTCCACGAGCTCCGTGACGATCGGCAGCGACGACAGTGTGGTCAACGACGCCGTCGATCCGCTGTTCGACTACCGCAGCGGGCACAGCGCCGTGGCGGGGAGCAGCGACGACCTCTTCTTCGTCTACGACAAGGACCACACCAGCGCCGGTGCAGCGGACAAGATCCTGTCTTGGACCGACCTGTCCGACGCCGCCGACACGGCTGCGGTCACGACCGGTGTGACGACCGTGCTCGGTGCCGCCGGCGGTGGCGCCGCGATCGACGCCCTGGACCAGTTCCACTGGTGGAAGAGCGCAGCCAACGGTAAGCACGCCGCCTCCTATGCCGACACCCAGCGCTACGGCGGCGACCTTCTCACCGACGCCGACGCCGCTGATGGCTGGCGGATCAAGCAGGTCACCTATCCCGAGCTGCTCCACCTTCTCGATGCCAAGGAGAGCGCACAGCAGAACTTCGCGCTGCTCTTCGGCGGGACCTGGTGCCACAACACCCGAGCGGTGCTGAAGGACGTCAATGCTCAGGCCCAGGACAACGACGTCAAGGTGGTCTACAACTTCGACCTGGTCCTCGACGGCGGGACTACCAACGGGACCAACGGCGGCAGCAACCCGATCCATGTGCGGGACAACGCCAACTCGGGCACGACCACGAACTTCAGGCCGTCGTACCTGTACGGCGACCTCGTCCGGACCTACCTGAAGAACGTCGTCACCGAGTACGACCCCAACAGCGGCTCGCGGGTGGCGTACTACCCCAAGGGCGACACCACCGCGTTCCCGGACGTGGTGCGCAAGCTGCAGGTGCCGTTCCTGGTGAACTACCAGCGGGGCACCGGCGCCACGCCCGCATCCACTGCGGTGAAGCGTCAGTGGATCCAGCAGAACTCTGACGCCTCCACCGGTCTGGCGACCTTCAAGGAGTACATGTCCGAGTGGTGGTTCACGCATCCCTCCGCGCGACTCGGGCTCAACCCGACGTTCACCAGTGTGGCCAACCCCGGCTTCCCGACCGAGCTGACGGTGCCGGCCTCCGCCGACGCGGCTGAGGCCGCCCCGGACAGTGCCTATCTGACCGCCGCCGAGAAGACCACGCTCAGTGCCGGTGACCAGACCAGCGTCGTGGGCGCTCGCCGTGCCCTGGTCGAGCAGGCCCTGACCAACAAGGCCTTCGGTCAGGAGGCGGTCAGCAGGCTGAAGACGTTCTTCGGGGGCCTGCCGGGCGGCGTCGTCTCCGACCAGGTGGTCAAGGCCGTTCCGGCCACGGTCGGAACGGTGGCGCGGGTGAACCTCTCGATCGCCAACGACTACGGCCGTATCCCGACCGGTCAGGTGACGTTGAAGATCGCCGGCCGCACCCTGACCGCCACCGTCGCCAACGCGAGCGCCGCCTTCGCCGTTGCTGGGCTGCCGGTCGGTTCGCACGCCTTCACCGTCAGCTACACCGGTGATGACCAGATCGTCGGCTTCACCCGGACCGGCACCCTGACGGTCGCCAAGGCCAGCGTCACCAAGGTGAGTGGCAAGGTCACCAAGGTGCCGACCTCGAAGAAGGCGGGGGCCCTCGCAGTGACGGTGCAGACTCCCGCGGCGCTGACCAGGGCCACCGGTGCGGTCACCGTCACGCTGACCAAGGGGACCAAGGCGACCAAGGTCGCCGGCGTTGTGCGGGCAGGCAGTGCCACCGTCACCGTTCCCAAGCTGGCCAAGGGCACCTGGAAGGTGACGGTCGCCTACGCCGGTGACGCCACGTACCTCAAGGCGAGCTCGGCCACGACGACACTGAAGATCACGAAGTGACGGGCAGCACGCGCCAGTCCGGATTCACCCCGCGTGGCGCGTGCTGACCCACCCGCCGTCGGCCCCTCGAACGCAGATCACGCGATTCGAGGGGCCGTCGGCGTCTCCGCGCCAGAACACGATCCGGCGCGGAGTGAGGGCGAACCCCACCCAGGTGGGCGGTGCCTCGATGGTCGGGTGGGTGCCGTCGTACGCCGACCACACGGCGCGCCGGGTCGCGGCCGGCTGTGCGGCGAGACCGTCGTCGTTGACCTGGGCGAGGATCTGGAGATACCGGCTGCGCCCCTCGAACGCGGCCAGGCGCTCGGCCTCAGTCACCGGTACGACGTCACCGGTGACGATCACCTGACGGCCGACGTCGGCCCAGACGAAGGCCAGGGTCGCGCGCGGGTCGGCCCCGAGCTCGGCGGCCTTGCGACTGCGTGCGTCGGTGTGGAAGTGGATCCGCTCGCCGTCGAAGAGGGAGGCCAGCAGGTGGCGGGCGTTGGGGTAGCCGTCGGCACCGATCGTGGCCAGGGTGCCCAGCGGACGCACGGGGGTGTTCGCAGCACTCAGCCAGGCGCCGAGCAGGCCGAGCGGATCGGTGACGGCGCCGTCGGCGGCGTCCTCGGGGAGGTCGGTGCCGAACGCTCCGGGGTTGCCGACGCCGACGCCCGGCTGAGGCTGCTGGGTCATCGGCTCAGACCGCCGCGGGGTTGTGCTCGAAGCCGGCGATCTCGTGCAGAGAGGCGACCGCCTGGGCGACGCTGGCCTCGTAAAGCGCCTTGCCGTACTCGACCGTGGACTGGGTCGGGTCGCCGACGATCCCGGCCGGGCCGAAGTCGTTGGAGAGCCAGCCGAAGCTGACCGGCATGCCGTTGAAGCCGATGTACCTCAGCTCGGCGAAGTGCGGCGGCAGGTTGCGCTCGGCCAGGCTCAGGTCGACCAGCTCGGGGCGCAGGTACTGGATGATCGAGGTCTCCGCGGCACCGCCGTGGATGCCCTGGCCGCATTCGTCGAGGCCTTCGCCGGCCGGGGGTTCGGTGCGGATCAGGGACGGCATCGAGAAGGTCTTGAGGCCGTACTGCTTGCGGATCTCGCGCAGCACCACCTGGAGCAGGGCGGTGTTGCCGCCGTGGCCGTTGCAGAAGACCAGCGTCCCGGCCCCCATCAGGGCGACGGCCCGCCCGATCTCCAGGCAGGTCTTGTACATCGTGTCCCAGTCCAGCCAGACCGTGCCCGGTGCCCAGGAGTGCTCGTCGGACTTGGTGAAGGCCAGCGTCGGGAGCTGCCACACGTCGAGGCCCTCACTCGCGGCCTGGGCGACGGCGGCGGTGCCGATCTCGTCGGCCAGCAGGTAGTCGGTGACCAGCGGCAGGTGTGGGCCGTGGTGCTCGATCGCACCGGTGCCGACGACCACGATGGTGTCGGAGGTGAAGCGGGCGCCGACGGCGGGGCCGGCGAGTTCGACGAGCTTGCGGGAGGTGGTCATGTCAGTGTCCGTTCGTGGTGGTCGGCGTGGTCGGCGTGGTCAGCGGGTCGGCTGGGCCGAGGCGGTGGAGTTGCCCTGCTTGAGGTCGGCCGGGGCGCCGAGCTTGCCGGGGTTGAGCAGCCCGGCCGGGTCGGTGCGGGCCTTGAGGGCGACCAGGGCGTCGATGTCGTGGTCGACGTACCACTGGTGCGGGCTGTGCACGCGGACACCGAGCGCGGTCAGGGCGTCGTAGCCGGCATAGACGTCGTCGGCACCGGTGTAGGGCGCCGTCAGCATGCCGATCGGGCCGTTGTGGGCGGCCTCGATGTGGAGCAGGCCGCCGGGATAGACGGCCTGGACCTCGTCGATCCTGTCGATCAGGGCCTCGCCGCCGACCTCGACGTGGAACCAGACCTCGTCGGGGGTGTTCTTCTTCAGCCACCAGATCGGGTGGTTGTAGGAGAGCATCGAGACCTTGACGGAGTTGTTCAGCCCGCCGCGTACGTCGCTCACGGAGCCCCCCGCGGCGGTGATCAGCTCGGTCGCCTCGGCCACGGTGGCCGGGTCGAGGATCGCGCGCAGCGAGGCGGATCCGACCACGATCGCGGGGTCGGCGGGGAGCTTCGCGGCGATCGCGGCGGGGTCGCCGGAGACCAGCCGGGGGAGCGGTTCGAGGTCGCGCAGGGTGCGGATCGCGACCAGCAGCTCGGCCTGGGTGCCGAAGGTGGCGTAGAGCGAGGCCCAGTCCTGGAGCGGCTCCAGGCGGACGGTGCAGCGCACCATCACCCCGGCGGTGCCGTAGGTGTGGACGAAGGTCTGCGCCTCCTCGCCCTCGAGGTGGACGATGGTGGGCTCCTCGCCCGGGAGGGCGACGTCGAGGGCGACCACGAAGCCCTGCCAGTTGGAGCCGTACTTGATCGAGCCGGTGCCGCCCGAGCCGCCGCCGAGGAAGCCGGCGACGGTGGACTGGGCGGTCGAGGGGTACATCCACAGCTGCTGGCCCTGGGCCGCGGCCGCCTGCTCCAGGGCGACCATCGTGGCGCCGGCCTCGGCGGTGATGGTGCCCTCGGTGACGGCGAGGATCGCGCGGGCCCGGGTGGTGTCGAGGATCAGGCCGCCGGCCATCGGGATGCCCTGGCCGTAGTTGCCGGTGCCCTTGCCTCGCGGGGTGAGCGGGACGCCGTGCCGGGTGCAGGCCGCGACCACGACCGCGATCTCCTCGGCGCTGGTGGGGTAGGCGACCAGGTCGGCCAGGCCGAGCGGGAGCAGCTCGGAGATGATCGGCGACATGGTGGCCTCGTCGACCGACGCGCGCTGGCGGGTGGCGAGATCGCGGGAGACGCCACGCTCGCCCAGGAGGGTGACGAGCTCGTCGTACAGGGCGTCGATCGCGTCGGCGGAGGCGTGTGGCAGGTCAGGCATGGGGATCCCCTCGATGTTGGTGTGATCAACATTGAGGATGGCAAGGTCACGTTTCGCCGGCGTAACGGCTCCGTAGCGATCACGCACTAACCTGCCGGGATGGTCGATCCCGCCGCACCCGAGGGCCGCGCCGCCCTCGACGACTCCGTTGCCCGCCTGGGCGGCCGGATCCGCGAGCTGCGCCACGAGCGCGGGCTCACCCTGGTCCAGGTGGCGCAGGACTGCGACCTGTCGCACCCGTTCCTGAGCCAGATCGAGCGCGGCCTGGCGCGGCCTTCGATGGCCTCGCTCTACCGGATCGCGCAGACCCTCGGCACCACCCAGCACGCCCTGCTGGCCGCCAGTGCGGCGAGCACCGGGGAGGGGGCCGCCATCCGGCGGCGTACCGAGGAGGCACCGGCGGAGTCGGGCGGCGCCGCGGTCCATGCCCTGGTCGACGGGGAGCGACCCTTCGTCCCCCTGGAGTTCGTCGGCGCCTCGACCGCGCTGGGGGAGACCTGGGTGCACGCCGACGACGAGTTCGTCTACGTGGTGGCGGGGCGGCTGGTGATCGAGATCGCGGGGGAGCACGCCACCCTGGAGGCCTACGACTCGGCGTACGTCCCCGGCGGCACTGCCCACCGCTGGGCCTCGGCCGACGGCGAGCCCTATCGCCTGCTGGTGGTCAAGAACGGCCTCGGACATGCAGCGGGGGCCGACAGCTGACGCTGCCGGCCCCTGCCGTCGAGGTGGCTCAGGCTCAGAAGCCGAAGCCGATCTTGGTGTCGAGGAACTCGTTGGTGAACAGGTCGGTGGCCTTGAGGCCGTCCTTGACCGAGGAGTCCTTGGACTTGGTGTAGATCGGGACCGCGACCTCCATCAGCTTGGTGATCCGGGCCTCGTCCTGGTCGCCGACGTAGCCGTTGTCGCCGTCGGTGGCGATCTTGAGGTCCTTCATCGTCTTCACCGCGTAGTTCGCGACGTCCTCGCTGTAGGTCCAGCCGTTGTTGTACTTGTCGACCAGCTCGACGATCAGCTTGTTGGTCGTCGACGGGTCCTTGAAGTAGTCGACGTCGGCCTGCTGCATCACCGGCACCAGCGCCTTGAGGCAGCCGCTCAGTGAGCTCACGTCACCGGTGCGGACGGCCATCGTCTCCGGGTACGGCGACCACGCGGTGTCCGCGATCTGGGCGAACTTCACCGGCTTGCCCCAGGCCTTCACCTCGTGCTCGTAGATGTAGGGCTCGGCGGTGGCGAAGCCCTGCTGCGCGGCCTTGCCCTTGTCGGTGACGAACTTCGACGGGGTGCCGTCGTAGGAGCCGTCGGTGACCGACTTCGGGATGATCCCGGCGCCGACCAGGTACTCCATGTAGGCGGCACCGTTGAAGTAGCGGACCACGCTCTTGTCCTTCTCCAGCGCGGGGCCCAGGTCGGCGATCGAGGTGACGTCGGGGTACGTCGCCGGGTCCCACATCAGCATCATCGCGCTCTTGTCGTTCTCGGCGAAGACCCCGGTGGTCGGCATCGTCTTGGAGAACTGGATCGCCTCGTCGGTGGTGACGTAGCCCAGCGTGATCGACTTGTCCTGGTACATCTGCGAGGAGACGTTCTGGTAGCCGATCGCCGGACCGCCGGCGCGGATCTCGATCTTGACCCCGGTCGGTGCGCCGGCGGCGTACAGGTCGCCGGTGACCGACTTCTTGTCGGCGTCGATCTTCGGGTTCGGGCCGAGCAGCTGGTACAGGTGGCCGTGGTCGGCCTCCGGGTTCCAGTCGGTCTGGACGACGACGGTCGAGGGGCAGCCGGCGGCGGCGAGGTCGACCGAGCCGGTGGCGGCCGCCGACGTGGTCGACTCGGCGGCCTTCGAGGAGTCGGAGTCACTGCCGCACGCGGTCAGCGTGAGGGCGGACAGGGCGAGGGACGCGGTTGCAGCCAACACGCGGGAGGTGGTGCGCATGATTCTCACTTTCGATGGGGCTTCGATGGGGTGGGAATGGTGGTCAGCTGAAGTCGTGCCAGCGACCGACTGCGAGCCGTCCGAGCAGCCCGAAGAGGAGGAAGACCGCGATGCCGAGGAAGGCGGCGGTCAGCATGGCGGCCCACATCGTGGGGCCCTCCAGACGCGAGGCGCTGACCTGGATGAGGACACCCAGACCGCCCTTGCCGCGCTGGAAGAACTGGTCCGCGACGATGGCGCCGATCACGGCCATCCCGGCCGAGGTGCGCAGTCCGACGAACATCGAGGGCAGCGCCGCCTTGAACTGCAGCTTCTGCAGCATCGTGAACCGGCTGGCCTGGTGCAGGGCGAAGAGCTCACGCTGGCCGCGCTCGGTGGACTGGAGACCGAACAGCGTGTTGGAGACCATCGGGAAGATCGCGATGATCACCGTGACGATGATCCGGGAGCGGAACTCGTAGCCGAACATGGCGCCGATCAGCGGCACCAGGGCGAGGATCGGGATGCACTGGAGCACCACGGCGTACGGGTAGAGGGACTGCTCGGCCCACTTGGCCTGGGCCATCGCCATCGCCCACACGACGCCGATCACGATCGCGATCATCAGGCCGATCAGGGTCACCTGGCTGGTCTGCCACAGCGCCGAGAGCAGGTCGCTGCGGGTCTGGGAGTCGGCGAAGCCCGAGGACCACACGTCGTGCGGATAGGGGACCAGGTAGCCCAGGTCGCGGGAGTCCTCCCAGTGCGCGACCAGGTACCAGACCCCGACCAGCAGCGCCAGGACGATCACCGGGCCGGCCCAGCGGGCCGAGCGGGACAGGACGGAGGACTTCATCAGTGGTGCTCCCTCAGGGCTTCGGAGACCTCGCCGACGATCTGGGCGAACTCGGGGGTGAACCGGAGATCGGGCGTGCGGGGCATGTCGAACGGGATGTCGTAGGTGCCGGCGACCTTCCCCGGCCTGCCGCTCATCACGATCACCTTGGTGGAGAGGTAGACCGCCTCGGCCACGGAGTGGGTGATGAACAGGCCGGCGAATTTCTTGTCCACGAAGAGCCGCAGCAGCTCGTCGTTGAGACGCTCGCGGGTGATCTCGTCGAGGGCGCCGAACGGCTCGTCGAAGAGGAAGAGCTCCGGGTCCAGGACGAGCGAGCGGGCCAGCGAGACCCGCATCCGCATGCCGCCGGAGAGCTGCTTGGGCAGCGACTTCTCGAAGCCGCTTAGCCCGACCAGCTCGATCGCGTCGGCGGCCTTGGCAGCCCGGGTGGCCCTGCTCATCCCGTCGAGCTCGGCGAGCAGCTCGACGTTCTTCGTCACCGTGCGCCAGGGCAGCAGGGTGGCGTCCTGGAAGACGTAGCCGATCCGGTCGGTGTGGACCCGGTTGTCGCCGTCGCTGGGGGTCTCGAGACCCGAGGCGATGCGCAGCAGGGTCGACTTGCCGCAGCCGGAGGGACCTACTACCGAGACGAACTCGCCTCGGGCGACGGTGAGGTCCACCCCGTGGAGGGCGACGGTCCCGTTGGGGAACGTCATCTCCGTGTTGCGGAAGTCCAGCAGCACACCGGGGGCGCTGGGTTCGGTCATGTGGGAGTCCCTTCGCAGAGCAGGGTCGGGCGGATCAGGATGATCCGGTGGTTCAGGGGCCGGGGATCGAGAGGGCCGGGGATCTAGAGGGCCAGGGAGCGGGAGAGGGTCGTCTCGGCGATGAGACGGCCGCCGTGCAGCACGAGTCGGTCGGCGCTGGCCACCGCGATCGCCTCCAGCAGGCTGGCGGCTCGGATCGCGACCAGGTCGGCGCGGGCACCGGGGACGGCCCCGGCGACCGGGAGCCCCATCACCGAGCGGGCGCCGTCGCTGACCAGGGACCAGGACTCCTCGGGGGTGAGATGCCCGGCCGTGATCAGCAGCGAGGCGGTCTCGAACGCGTCGCTGCGCCCGACCGGGTTGAACGGGTCGCGGACGTTGTCGGCACCCGCGCCGACCCGCACCCCGGCGTCGATCAGGGCCCGCAGTGCGGTCAGGCCGCGGGGCGTGGAGACCGGGTGCTGCCAGCCCTGCAGGTAGAGGTTGGTGATCGGCAGCGAGATGATCCCGAGGTCGGAGGCCTTCACCTCGTCGATCACGGCGTCGAGCTCGGCGGACTCCAGGGTGCCCAGCCGGCAGCAGTGCCCGGCGGAGTACTGCCGGTCGCGCGGCCAGTCGCGGACCGCCCGGGCGTAGGCGTCCAGGGTGAGCGGACCGTCCAGGCTCTCGTCGGTGTGCAGGTCGACGGCGAGGTGGTGTCGCTCGGCGATCGCGAGCAGCCGCTCGAGCTCGGCGATCGGGTCCTCGGCCAGGTGCGGGGCGCCGCCGAGCACCGTCGCGCCGGCGGCCAGCGCCTCCTCGATCTCGGCGTCGGAGACGAACGAGCTGCACAGCGCGACGATCTCCAGGTCGACCAGGTGCCCGAGTTCGGCCCGGACCTGGGCCAGTGCCGCGACGTTGCGGGCGGCGTTGCCGGGCAGGACGTCGGCGTGGGAGCGGATCGCGGTGGTGCCGTTGGCCACCATCTGAAGGACCTGCTCGCGGGCACGGGCCACGATGTTGTCGATCGTGACGTCGGCACTCCAGGCGATCCACGCCTCGATCGCGGTGCCGAGGTCGCCGAACGGCGGCTGTACGGCGTCGAAGCTGAGTGCCTTGTCGAGGTGGGCGTGCGGGTCGGCTGGCGCGGTCAGCAGCAGGTAGCCGTCCAGGTCCAGCACGCTCGCCGGGTCGGCCGCCGCGGCCTCGGGGGTCGCCGCCGTGCCGGCCTCGAACACGTCGTGCACGACGGCACCGTCGATCGCGACGTCGACGCGACGTCCGTCGGACAGGGTGGCGTTGCGCAGCAGGGACACCGAACGAGGGGGCATGAGGAGCACGCTAGGAACGCCCTGTTTCCCTGCTGTAACGCTTCGATTTCACTGTTCTGAAACGTTTGTTACAACCGTTGACCACCCCCGATCCGAGCCGTTTTCGCGGTTAGCGTGTGCCGCGATGACGAACCACACCGCCCTTGCCCAGCCGTCCGTCGACGTCCTGATCGACCTCGTCCTGACCCGTCGCCTCGACGTCGCCGACGGCGTCGTCGAGCTCACCTTCACCGCCCCGGACGGCACCGATCTGCCCGCGTGGGAGCCCGGCGCGCACCTCGACCTGCTGCTCGCCCCCGACCTGGACCGGCAGTACTCGCTGTGCGGCCCGCGGGGGCCCGAGACCGCCGCCGAGTGGACCGTCGCGGTCCGCCGCGAGGCCGAGAGCCGGGGCGGCTCGGCGCTGATGCACGACCTCGCCGTCGGTGCGGCGCTGCGCTGCCGGATGCCGCGCAACCACTTCACCTTCGCCCCGGTGGAGGGTCCCGTCACCTTCGTCGCCGGCGGGATCGGGATCACCCCGCTGCTGCCGATGATCGAGGCGGCCACCGCGGCGGGGCGGACCTGGGTGCTGCACTACGCCGGTCGGAGCAGGGCCTCGATGGCCTACGCGGAGCGCCTCGTGACGACGTACGGCGACCGGGTGCGGCTCCACGTCGACGACGAGGGCACCGGCCTGGATCTGAGCGGCGTCGTGCAGGGCGCGACCCAGGTCTGGTGCTGCGGTCCGGCCGGGATGCTCGCCGCGGCCGAGGAGCTCGGGCTCGCCGCCGGTGTGCCGGTCCACGTCGAGCACTTCACCCCCAAGGAGGTCGGCGCACACGTCGACACCGCCTTCGAGATCGAGGCCGGCGGGCGGGTCTTCGAGGTGCCCGCCGACCGCAGCGCGCTCGACGTGATCGAGGAGGAGGGCTTCCTGGTCGTCTCCTCGTGCCGGGAGGGCACCTGCGGCACCTGCGAGACGGTGCTGCTCGAGGGCGAGGGCGACCACCGCGACTCGATCCTGTCGTCCGGGGAACAGGCCGAGAACCGGCTCTTCTACCCGTGCGTCTCGCGGGCGCGCAGCCCGCGGCTCGTGCTGGACCTGTTCTGATGGGGACGCTGCACGAGGCCCGCGCGGTCTGGGTCGGCGACGGCACCGAGGTCACCGGGAGCCTGGAGGTCGCGGCGCTGCGCGAGGACCTCGACGCCACCGACTGCGTCGTCACGCCGGGGCTGGTCAACGCCCACCACCACTTGCTGCAGAGCGCCTTCCGCACCCTGCCGGGCACCCGTGGGGTGCCGATGGCGCAGTGGCTGCCGACGATGGCAGCGGCGTACGACGGCGCCGGGCACGACCCGGATCTCTATGCCGCCGCAGCGGCGATCGGGATCGCGGAGTCGCTGCTGTGCGGGGTCACCACGGTGGCCGACCACCACCTCAACTGGCCGCACGGGGCACCGGTGGCCGACACCGTCGCGCTGGCCGAGGCGACCGTCGGGGCGGCGGCCACCCTGGGTGGTCGCCTGGTCTTCGTGCGGGGCTCGGCCCGCGACGACCCGGCCTGGGCGGCGGCCTCGGCCGAGGCGATCGTGACGGCGCTCGGCGTCGGTGCGCGCGGGGTCAGCGACGAGGGGCTGCTCCAGGTCGCGGTCGGCCCGGCCGGGGTGCACTCCGACGCGCGTGAGACGTTCGAGGCGCTCGGCGAGGTCGCCCGCCGCCACGGCCTCAAGCGGCGTACCCAGGCCAACGAGCAGGTCGACACCGCGATCGCGCTGGAGCGCTACGGGCGCCGTCCGATCGACCTGCTGGAGGAGTGGGGCTGGCTGGAGCCCGACGTCACGATCGCGCACCTGTGCGACGTGACGCCCGCGGAGATCGAGCGGATCGCCCGGGCCGGGGTGAGCGCCACCCACGCCCCGGGCTGCGACGTGCCGATGGGCTGGGGGATCGCTCCGGTGGCGGCGCTGCTGGAGGCCGGGATCGCGGTCGGGCTGGGCACCTCGGGCGGGGGATCGAACGACGCCGGCCACCTGCTCGCCGACGCCCGGCTGGCGATGCAGGTCTCGGGCCTGGTCGGCCCGCAGCTGCCGGCCCGGACGGTGCTGAGGATGGCGACCGGCGGTGGGGCCGGCGGCCTGGGCCGACCCGAGCTCGGCACGGTGTACGGCGGCGACCTGTGTGTCTGGGACGTGGGCGGTGTCGCGGACGCGGGGATCGCCGATCCGGTCGCGGGCCTGCTCTGGGGATCGCCGGGGCGGCGGCCGCGGCATGTGGTCGTGGCGGGGGAGGTGGTGGTGCGCGACTACCGCCTGGTCCGGGCCGACGAGGGCGAACTTGTCCACCAGTTGGTGACGCGTCTCATGAAGCGGACCCCTGTTCACTGAGGAGTGGCATCTGCAAAGATTCACTAAACACATCGATCTCGGCGATCGGACCTCAGAAGGAGAATGCGATGGACCGCACCATCACCATCAACCGACGGACCCTGTTCCAGGGCACCGGTGCGGTCGCTCTGCTCGCCGCCCTCGCGGCCTGCGGCGACTCCGGCTCGTCGAAGACCGGCTCCGGTGGGTCGGGCAAGATCGACACCCTCACGGTGGCGCTGCCCTCCTCGCTGACCAACCTCTACCCGGGCAAGGAGGCCGGGATCGTCAACTACTTCGTGGCGACCCTGGTCCTCGAGGGTCTGGTCGCCCCCGACAGCTCCGGCGCGCTGGCACCGGCGCTCGCGAAGTCGTGGAAGCAGGCCACCCCCACGACGTACGTCTACGAGCTGCGTGAGGACGCCACCTTCAGCGACGGCAGCGCCGTCACCCCCGAGGACATCGTCTACTCGGTGAACCTCGCCAAGGACGCCAAGGTCGCGCCGAACACGGCGTACTACTGGGCCAACGTCAAGGGTGCGAAGAAGACCGGCCCGCAGCAGGTCACCATCACGCTCTCCTCGCCCGACGTCGCCTTCGCCTGGGGCCCGACCGCGGCCAACGCCTTCTGGGTGACCGCCGAGCGCTTCGTCACCGCCGCCGGCGGCGTCGCCCAGCTCGGCACCACCAAGGGCCTGGTCACCGGCACCGGCCCGTACAAGGTCACCTCCTTCACCCCCGACTCCGGCGTCGTGCTCGAGGCCACCGGGAAGTGGTGGGGCGGCAACGTCGCGATCAAGAAGGTCGAGATCAAGTTCATCCCCGAGGAGTCCACCCGGATCCTCGCCCGCGAGTCCGGCGACATCGACCTGGCCGTCAACGTCTCGATCAGCCAGGCCGCGCAGTGGAAGAAGGCCGGCTCCACGACCGTCCTGTTCGCCCCCAACCGCAGCTACGTCGGGATCGACTTCAACACCGCCGTGGCGCCGTTCGACGACGTCCACGTGCGCCGTGCGATCGCGTACGCCGCCGACCGCGCCGGCTACGTGACGTCGCTGCTCGGCGGCCACGGCCAGCCGGCCACCGCGCTGACCACGCCCGAGCAGGTCGCCTCGCTCTACACCGACTCCGAGGCGCTGCAGAAGCTCGCCCTGCTCGACCTGCCCTACGACCTGGACAAGGCCAAGGCGGAGCTGGCCCAGTCGAAGGTGCCCCAGGGCTTCAAGACCACCGTCGGGGTCGCCTCCGACGCCCGCGAGGTCAGCCTGGTCTTCCAGGCCCTGGCCGAGGCGGTCAAGGAGCTCGGCATCGGCGAGGTCAGCCTGGTCTTCCAGGCCCTGGCCGAGGCGGTCAAGGAGCTCGGCATCGAGATCGAGATCAAGGAGATGCCGACCGAGCAGTGGTACGGCACCATCGGGTCCGACAAGTACGGCCTGGCCTACATGAGCTACTTCAACACCACCGGCGACCCGGCCGAGCTGCCGAACTGGTTCCTCGGCGCGGGCAACCCGGCGTCGTACAAGAACCCCAAGGTCGCCGCCCTGCTGGCCAAGGCCACCTCGGAGACCGACGAGTCCGCGCGCGTCGACGAGCTGATCGAGGCCCAGCGGCTCGCCCTGGCCGACGTCGCGTACCTGCCGCTGTGGTGGGGCGAGGCGGCGTACGCGATCGAGTCCTCGTACACGATCGAGGACCTCGGCTCGTACACCCTGCTCTCGCCCTGGACCCAGCGGATCAAGAGCCGGGGCTGAGGCATGCCCCCGGTGCTGCGCTTCGTGGGCGCCCGGCTGCTCGCCACGGTGGTCCTGCTGCTGGCGCTCTCCCTGGTCGTCTTCACGCTGCTCTACATGGCGCCGGGGGACCCGGCTCGCAACCTGCTCGGGCCGCGCACGCCCTCACCCGAGGCGCTCGCGGCGATCAAGGCGCAGTATCACCTCGACGACCCGTTCTGGCTGCAGTACCTGCGCTGGCTCGGTGACGCGCTGCACTTCGACTTCGGCACCTCGGTGCGCAGCGGCGGCTCGGTGACGAGCCTGCTCGGCTCGCGTGCCGGGGTCACCGGGGAGCTCGCCCTGATGGCGTTCGTGCTCACCGTCGTGATCGGTGTCCCGGCCGGCTTCTGGGCCGCCTGGCGTGCCGGTGGTCTCTCCGACCGCCTGCTCGGTGGGGCAGCCTTCGTCGGCGTCGGGGCGCCCAGCTTCGCGATCGGCCTGGTGCTGCTCTACCTGCTCGGCGTGAAGCTCTCGATCTTCCCGGTCTTCGGACTCGGGGAGGGCTTCGTCGACCGGGTCTGGCACCTCACCCTGCCCGCGATCACGCTGGCGTTCGCCTCGGGGGCGCTGGTCTTCAAGCTCACCCGCACCGCCGTCGTACGCGAGCTGGGGTCGGACTACGTCACCTTCGCCCGCAGCCGGCGGCTCTCCGAGCTGGCCATCGCCCGGCTGGTGCTGCGCAACGCCGCGATCCCGATCGTGACCTCGCTCGGCCTGGTCTTCGCGTTCTTCTTCGGTGGCACGCTGCTGGTCGAGGTGACCTTCGCGCTGCCCGGCCTGGGCTCGCTGCTGGCCAGCTCGGTCACGTTCAAGGACATCCCCGTCGTCCAGGCGATCACCCTGCTCACCGCCGCCGTGATCGCCCTGACCGCCCTGGCCGTCGATGTGGCGACCTGGGCGATCGACCCCCGCGTCCGAGGAGCACGCCGATGAAGCGGACCTCCACCCTCACGCTCTCGCTGCTGGCGCTGCCGCTGGTCGTGATCGCCGTGTGTGCTGCGTTCTCCGGGCTGCTGGTGCCCGACGCGACCCACAAGGACATCCTGCTCGGCACCACCGCGCCGGGCACCGGCGGACACCTGTTCGGCACTGACCAGCTCGGCCGCGACGTCCTCCAGATGGCCGTCGCCGGGGCGCGCAGCGCCGTCGTCGGACCGGTCGTGATCGCCCTCGGCTCGATGGCGATCGGACTGCTGCTCGGCACCATCGCCGGGTACTCCGGCGGCTGGCTGGACCTGCTCCTGTCCAAGTACGCCGACCTCCTGCTGGCCCTGCCGACGACCCTGATCGCGATCGTGGTCGCGGGCCTCATCGACGGCGGCTACTGGGTCACCGTCGGCGTCCTGGTGGTGCTCTTCTCGCCCACCGACATCCGGATGGTCAGGGGAGCGGTGCTCGCCCAGCGCGGCCTGCCCTATGTCGAGGCGGCCCAGGTGCTCGGCCTGTCGCGGTGGCGGATCATGTTCCGCCACCTGGTGCCCAACGTGCTCCCGATCGCGTTCGCCACGATGCTGATCAACGTCGCGTTCGCCCTCGTCTCGATCTCCGCGCTCTCCTTCCTCGGCCTCGGCATCGGACCCGGGCACGCGGACTGGGGCCGTCAGCTCAGCGACGGTCGCGACCTGCTCGGCCTGAACTGGGCCGCCGCGGTCGTGCCCGGCCTGCTGATCATCATCACCGCGACCCTGGTCAACCTGCTCGGTGACCTGGTCGGCGAGCGGCTCACGGCGGCAGGGGAGAAGCGATGACGTTCACCGGACTCGAGGTCACCGACCTCGCCGTCACCGGGCCGCACGGCCCGATCGTGACCGGCCTCGACCTCGCGGTCGCGCCCGGCCGGACCATCGCCATCGTCGGTGAGTCGGGCTCGGGCAAGTCGGTGTCGGCCAAGGCCGTCTCCGGTCTGCTGCCGCCCGGCCTGACCTCGACCGGCACGGTCAGCACCGACGGTCGGGTCGGGCTGCTGCTGCAGAACCCGTTCACCAGCCTGTCCCCGCTGCACCGCTGCGGCGACCAGATCGCCGCACCGCTGACGGGGCTGTCGGGCAGTGCGCTCAAGGCCGAGATCGAACGCCGTCTGGCCGAGGTCGACCTGCCGGCGCGGGTCGCCGGCCAGTACCCCTTCGAGCTCTCCGGCGGGATGCGCCAGCGGGTCGCCCTGGCGGCCGCACTGGCCTCGGACCCGGACGTGCTGATCGGCGACGAGCCGACCACCGCGCTCGACGTCACCACCCAGCGCCAGGTGCTCGACCTGATCGCCCGGATCCAGGCCGAGCGCCGGATGGCGTTCATCCTGATCACCCACGACCTCGCCGTGGCCCGGCACCAGGCCGACGACCTGATCGTGATGTACGCCGGTCGCGTGGTCGAGACCGGCGCCTCCGGTGCGGTCCTGGCCGCGCCCCACCACCCCTACACCGCCGGCCTGCGCGACTCCGAGCCCCCGTTGGAGCGACGCCTGGCGCTGCTCCCGACGATGCCGGGCTCGGTGCCGCACCCGGGCGAGACGATCACGGGCTGTGTCTTCGCCGCCCGCTGCCCGCTGGCCGACGAGCGCTGCCGCACCGAGGCACCGCCCCTGGCCGGGGTCGAGCAGGAGCCGCGCGAGGTCGCCTGCTGGCATCCGCTGGCCCCGGGGGAGCGCACCGTCGCCGCACTGCGTGACGCCGCCGACATCGCCGAGGACCCGGCGACCGGGGTCGCCGCCGACACCGTGGCCGCCGAGGACCTGGTCAGCGTCACCGACGCGTTCCGGCGCTTCGCCCCCGACGCACCGCCGGCTCTCGACGGGGTCTCGATCCGCGTCGCACCGGGCGAGGCGGTCGGCATCGTCGGCGAGTCCGGCTCGGGCAAGACCACCCTGGCGCGCACCCTGGTGGGCCTCGAACGGCTCGACGCCGGAGCGATCACCTGGGGCTCGACCCGCCCCGGTCCGCAGCGCGCCCAGATCGTCTTCCAGGACCCGACCTCGACCCTCAACCCGGCGATGACGATCGGGGCCACCCTGGGCGAGGCGCTCCGGGTCGCACCCTCGGACGACCTCGACGTGGCGGCGCTGCTGGAGCTGGTCGGGCTGCCGTCGGCGTACGCCCGGAGGAAGCCGCGAGCGCTGTCGGGCGGTGAGTTGCAACGGGTGGCGATCGCGCGGGCGCTGGCGCCCCGCCCCGAGCTGCTGATCTGCGACGAGCCGGTCTCGGCGCTCGACGTCTCGGTGCAGGCGCAGGTGCTCAACCTGCTCAACGACCTGCGCACCCGGCTCGGGATCGGCCTGCTGCTGATCACCCACGACCTGGCCGTGGCCCGGCAGGTGGTCGACCGGGCCTACGTGATGCAGCGCGGCTCGGTGGTCGAGGCGGGGTCGATGGACCAGATCCTGACCGCACCCGAGCACGAGTACACCCAGCGTCTGATCGCCTCGGTGGTGGCGTGATGAGCGAGCAGCTGGTCCGCCGTGCGGTGGCGGAGAACATGCGGCGCGCACGCCTGGCCAAGGGCCTGAGCCTGCGCGACCTGGCCGCCACCACCGGGCTGAGCGCGGCGCTGCTGTCGCGGATCGAGCACGAGGACGCCAACGCGACGCTGGCCGCGCTGAGCCGGATCGCCGAGGCGCTCGACCTGGCCTTCGCCGACCTGACCCGGATGCCGCTGTCGGAACCCGAGGTGCTGCGCGCCCCGGCCCGTGGGGCGGACGACTCCCGGGTCAGGACGCTGTTCGACATGCACGACCGGAGCCGGTTCGAGTTCACCGAGTCGGTCCTGCGGGCCGGGGAGAAGGGCAGCGTCGGCGTGCACGGGAAGGCGTCGGTCGAGCACGCGTACGTCGTCACCGGCACCGTCTACCTGACCGTCGGGGAGCGCACCCTCACCCTCGGCCCCGGCGACGCGGTCCGCTTCGACGGCTCGCTCACCCACACCTACGAGACCCGTGAGAGCGCTGCCACCATGCTCACCCTCCTGACCCTGCCCGAGGACTGAGGATGTCCCTGCCGTCCGGCTATGCCCACGCCCCGCTCCACGCCGACCTCACCTACGACGCCCGCTGGCTGACCCTGTCGACCGCCGGACCCGACGGCATCGAGGTCAGCGTGCTCGACCTCGAGACCGGGACCGAGGAGCCGCTCGGTGCCGGGTACGGCGCCACCTGGTCGCCCTGGGGACGCCGGCTGGCCTGGATCGACGCCGACGCCGAGGACGGCACGATCGTGCTCCGCGAGCCCGACGGCAGCCGCCGCACCCTGCCCGGCTCGGCGGGGGCCGCCTCGGCGCCGCTGTGGTCGCCCGACGGTGCCCACCTGGCCTTCACCGCCGCGACGGCTCAGCCGGTGGACCGCTCCGAGCCGTTCCGCTGGACCCGGCCCTACCTGGACTTCGACGGCCTCGGACCGCTGGACGCCCCGCCGCAGGTGCTGATCGCCGGCGCCCACGACGACGAGGAGCCCCGCCTCCTGACCGACGACGGCTGGCGCTGGTCGCTGCTGCGCTGGTCGCCCGACGCCACTCGGATCGCTGCAGCGGCCGGGATCGACCCCGAGGACCGGATCGGCGGCCAGCAGCTGCACGTGCTGGGCCTGGACGGGTCCCGGCTGACGCCAGCCGTGCCGGCCGGGCGGTCCTTCTCGGTGGAGTGGCTCAGCGACACCTGCCTGCTGGTGCTGGTCTTCGAGCCGACGCCGGGGGCCGAGCCCGAGCTCTACCGCGTCGACCTGGGCGATGCCACCGCCCCGCCGGTGGTCACCCTGACCACGATCACGGCCTCCGGTGAGGTTCCCGGTGAGGTCCCCGGGCTGGGCGGCGACGTCTACGGCGACCACCCCGCCGAGCTGGTCGACACCGGCGACCGGCTGCTGCTGGCCGTGGACGAGGACCTCTTCCTGATCCGTACCGTCACCCGGGGCGCGATGGGGATCGCGCTGGCACGGATCGACGGGTCGGACGTCACCGTGACGGCGTACGTCGGCGGCGAGCGGACCTGCACCCCGGTCGGCTTCAGCAACGGCCGACTGGTGATGGCGACGATCGCCCCGGACCAGTGGGCGCAGATCGCGTGCGTCGACTGGGCCACCGGCGAGGAGCGGGTGGTGCGGCGCTTCACCGAGGCGGCCCCCGCGATGAGCGTGGAGCGGTTCAGGGTCAGCACCGACGCGGTCGCGCCGATCGACGCCTGGTTCCTGCGTCCGGCCGAGGCCACCGGCCCGCTGCCGACGGTGCTGCTGGTGCACGGCGGCCCGCACTACTCCTACGGCGAGTCGTTCTCCCTGGACGCCGTGGCCCTGGTCGAGGCCGGGTTCGGCGTGCTCTACGCCAACCCGCGCGGCTCGACGGGCACCTCGACGGAGTTCGCCACCTCGGTGCAGGGCGACTGGGCCGAGGGGCCGAGCCGTGACCTGCTCGCGGTGGTCGACGAGGCGGTCGCCCGCGGCTGGGCCGACGACGATCGGCTGGGCATCGCGGGCAACTCCTACGGCGGCTACATGGCTGCCTGGCTGGGGGCGACCACGCGGCGGTTCGGTGCCGCGGTGGCGGAGAACCCGGTCACCGACCTGGCCTCGATGTACTTCACCAGCGACATCGGCCCGCGGTTCTTCACCGAGCAGATGCTCGGCACGCCCCTGGACCGGCCCGAGCGCTACCGCGACCAGTCGCCGCTGTACCGCTCCCGCGGCGCCCGCACGCCGACCCTGTTCGTCACCGGGACCGAGGACCGGCGCTGCCCGGCGCCCCAGGCCTGGTCGATGCACCGTCAGCTGTGTGCTGTCGGTACGCCGAGCGAGGTGCTGGTGCTGCCGGGCAGCGCGCACGAGGGGAGCACGTACGGCCCCGCCTCAGCGCGTCGTGCTCATGACGAGGCGCTGGTCGCCTGGATGGAGCGGTTCATTCCCGGAACGCGCACCCGGCCCTGACGCCGAAGCGCTTGAGCAGGATCGCGGCAGGGCAGAACCCGGTCAGGCTGGCCTGGAACAGGTTGAGGCCGACGAACGTGGTGAGCAGCAGCCACCACGGCGAGACCAGGGCTGCCAGCAGGGCGCTGAGCAGGGTGACGGTGCCGGCGACGAGCATCACGCCGCGGTCGAGGTTGAAGTCGTGCACGAGGATCTCCTGGATCGGTAGGTCGGAGGGTCAGTGGCTGAAGCGGATGCTGGGCAGGATCCGGCGCAGCCACGCGGGGCAGGCCCAGGCAGCGCGGCCGGTCAGCCGTAGCAGCACCGGCAGCAGCACCAGTCGGACGACGAAGGCGTCCAGCAGGACGGCGACGCCGAGGATGACGCCCATCTCCTTGGGTGGCAGCGGCCCGGACAGCGAGAAGGTGAAGAAGACCGCCACCATCACCGCGCCGGCGGCGAAGATCACCCGCCCGGACTGGGCCAGCGCCCCGACCATCGCACTGCGGGCGTCACCGGTGCGCTCCCAGTTCTCCTTGGCCGAGGCCAGCAGGAAGACGGTGTAGTCCATCGCGATGGCGAAGATCATCGCGAAGAAGAAGACCGGCGCCCAGGCGTCGAGGAACCCCTGGGACTCGAATCCGAAGAGCCCGGAGAGGTGCCCGTCCTGGAAGACCAGCCGGGCCACGCCGAACGCGGCGGCGGTGGAGAGCAGGCTGACCAGGGTGCCCAGCAGTGCGATCAGGGGCGCCTGCAGGGCGATCAGCAACAGCAGGAAGCCGAGCGCGAGCACGATCCCGATCACCAGCGGCGTGGAGTGGTCGAGCTGGGCCTTGAGGTCGAGGTTCTCCACCGCAGGGCCACCGACCAGGGCGTCGTCGGGCAGGTCGGCGCGCAGTCGCTCCACCGTCTGGGCCAGGGCCGGGTCGGACGGGTCGACCGTGGGGACCGCCTGGATCATCGCGTACGACGACCCGTCGACGGCCTCGGTCGCCGGCATTGCCCCGGCGATGCCAGGATCGGCGCTCACCACGGCGGCGGCCGCACCGGCCGACGTACGGGGGACGACGATCTGGAGCATGCCGGCGGTGCCCGGCCCGAAGGCCTCCTGGACCCGGTCGTAGCCGACCCGGGCAGGGGCGTCGTCGGGGAGCACCTTGATCGAGGGCATCGCGGTGCGCAGGCCGAGGATCGGGGCGGCCAGGGCGATCAGCACCACCAGGGCACCGGCACCGTAGAGGAACGGGCGCCGCCACAGCCGCTCACCCCAGCGGGCGAAGCGGGGGGAGTGGTGCTCGGCCGTACGGGTCCAGGGCAGCGCCAGCTTGTTGATCCGGGTGTCGAGCTTGCCCAGCACCAGCGGCAGCAGGGTCAAGGTGGCGGCGAGCACGAAGACGACGGCGAGCATGATGCCGCCGGCCATCGACCGGAACGACGGCGAGGGCACGATCTCGACGGCCGAGAGCGAGACCAGCACGGTCAGGCCGGAGAGCAGCACCGCCTTGCCGGCGGTGTCCATCGTCTCGGCGACGGCGCTCTCCCGGGTGGCGCCGGCCTTGGCGCGGGCGGCGCGGAACCTCACGACGAGGAAGAGGGCGTAGTCGATCCCGAGGGCGAGGGCGAACATCATCGCGAAGTTCATCGCCCAGATCGAGACCGGGACGATCTCGTTGATCAGCACCAGGGAGCCGGCCGAGGCGACCAGTCCGGCCAGGGTGAGCAGCAGCGGCAGTCCGGCGGCGATGAGGGCGCCGAAGGCCAGCACCAGGACGGCCAGGGTGACCGGCCAGGACATGATCTCGGACTTCATCATCGCGTCGAGGTTGGCGGCGTTGAAGTCGGCCCAGAGCTGGGAGGCGCCGGTCGGAGTGACCTCGATGCCGTCGCCCGACAGGGCGGTCAGGGGCTCCTTGAGGTCGACGGCGGCCTTGACCATCTCGTTGGTGTCGACCGCGGCGCCACCGATCACGATCGCGGTGGTGCCGTCGGCGCTGAGGGTGGCACCGGGCTGCGGTGCGATCACGGTGGAGATCCGGTCATCGGCGTGCAGGGTCGCCTCGACCTGGGCGAGCACCTTCTGCCCGGCGGCGTCGGTGAGGGGCGCGTCGCTGTGCACGACGACCTGGAGCGCGGAGGAGGCGTTGCCGCCGAAGTGCTCCTCGGCCAGGTGCCGGGCCTGGACCGACGCGGAGCCGCTGGCCTGCCAGCCGGCACCCGACAGCGAGCTCTCCACGCGTGGGGCGAACAGGCCGAGGCCGACGATGACCAGCAGCCACAGCACCGCGGTCAGCCGACCGTGACGCAGGACTCCGAGGCCGAGGCGGCCCAGTGGGCCGGGGCGGGCGGTACTCATTCCAACTCCTCTCAGAACCCCCTGGGGGGATAACGAGGCGACGGTAGCATATCCCCCCGGGGGGTTATGAAACCGTGGGGCGCGGGGACGGCCGCCAGGGGAGGGGGAATGCGAAAGACCGGCGGTCCGACTCTCGTCGGACCGCCGGTCTGGCGGTACTGGTGGCTCGGGCCGGGTCAGTCCCGGGGGAGCGGGCTGTAGAACACCAGTCCGTTGCCCTGGTTGTCGTAGACCACCGCGCGGCGCTCGTGCGCGTCGTCGTACGGCGCCTTCACGATCGCCCCGCCGGCAGCCTCGATCGCGGCGGCCTGGGTGTCGACGTCGGCCGTGGTCGGGGTCTTGATCCCGACCACGACCTTGCCGGGCAGGGGATGGTCGATCGAGGTGGCCAGGGCCAGGGTGACGGCGCCGCCGTCGAGGGCGGCGTAGTGCGCCCCGTCGCGGAACCGCAGCGTGTAGCCGAGGCCTTCGTAGAAGGCGATCGAGTCGTCGAGGTTCTCGGTGGACAGGATGATCTGTCGAATCACGTTGTCGCTCATGACTCGACGCTACTCCCGGGCGTCGAGCTCAGGAGGTCGTGACCGCCGCGCTGCCGTAGCCGGTGATCGTGTTGACCAGGCTGATGCCGGTCGCGGTCGCGCTGAAGACCACGATCAGCTGCTGCCCGCTGGCGACGGGGATCGACCGGCCGGTCACCGAACAGGAGGCGGTGGTGCCGGTCGCGATGAGGCCTGTCAACGCGGGAGTGGTGGTGCACGTGGCCCCGGTGATCGGGGTGAAGGGCGCCAGGTTCCCGTCGGACCGCCATACCTGGGCAGTGACGGAGACGGTCGTGCCGATCAGGGACATTGCCTGGGTGAGAGTGAAGTTGGCGGTCACACCGGTGAGCGTGGTGGCGTTCAGCACGGGTTGGGACAGGCCCCCGACCGCCAGGGCATCGATGCTCCCTGTGGTCACCGAGGTCGTCATCGAGCTGGTGCCGCTGACCGGGAGTACAGCGCCGTTCCCGGTCAGCCCGCCCGCGATCGTGGTGAGAGACATCGAGGTGAGGCCTGAGCTGCTCAGGTACTGCGATCCGCTCCCGGAACCGGCAGGCCCGGTCGGGCCGGTGGCGCCGTCGGCTCCGGTCGGGCCCGTGGCGCCCGTGGCGCCCGTGGCACCGGCCGGGCCGGCTGCTCCCGCCGGGCCGGCTGCGCCAGCGGCTCCGTTCGCTCCGTTCGCTCCGGCAGCGCCGTCGGCTCCGGTCGCGCCCGTGGCCCCGGTCGCTCCGGTGGGGCCGACAGGCCCGGCCGGGCCGATGCTGCCCTGAGCCCCGGCGGCGCCGTCGGCCCCCGTCGCCCCCGTCGCACCCTGGGCACCGGCGGCTCCCTGGGCACCGGCGGCCCCGGTAGCGCCGGTCTTCCCGGTCTTGCCCGTCTTTCCGGTCTTGCCTCGGCGGCCCTCGACCCGCCAGACGACCTTCTTCTCCTCAGCCGTGCAGCGCTCGCCGGCGCCGATCACACGCAGGGTGCCGGTCTCCTTGACGTAGCAGGCGGCGATCTTGCGTGGCTTGGCGGCCTCGGCGGCACCGGGGACGCCGACGACGGCGGCCAGGGCGAGCGACGCCATGCCGGCGGCGACCATCTTCTGGGGGCGGGTGGGGGTCATCACCGTTGGAGGATAGGGGGATCGGACCGGGTTGTCCGGGGATCGGGAATGTTCAGGCCTTCGCCTCCGTCGGCGCTGACTCCTCGGTGCCGCCGCGCAGCGTCTCCAGGCCGTTCATCAGGTGGAACAGCACCAGGATCGCGGCGGTCGCGATCGCGATGCCGCCCAGGGTGAAGTCGCCGAACTTCACCACGTCGTTGCCCATCCCCATCGCGATGATGAGGGCGGCGGCGACGGGGAAGAGGTTCTTCTGGATACCGAAGTCGACCCGGGCGTCGATCCACATCCGGATGCCGATCAGGCCGATGACGCCGTACAGCACCAGCGTGGCGCCGCCGATGACACCGTTCGGGATGGTGAACAGCAGGGCACCGAACTTCGGCGACATGGCGAGGAGGAAGGCGACGATGCCGGCCACCCAGTACGCGGCCGTGGAGAAGACCCGCGTGGCCGACATGACGCCGATGTTCTCGCCGTACGTCGTCGTGGCCGAGCCGCCGCCCGCGCCGGCGACCATCGTGGCGACGCCGTCGGCGAAGAGCGCCCGACCGGTCATGGCGTTGATCGAGTCGTCCTTGACCAGGTGGGCCACGGAGCGGACGTGGCCGACGTTCTCGGCGACCAGGACGAAGACGACCGGCAGGAACATCGGCAGCGCGCTCCAGTCGGCGCTGGGGTGGGTCAGGTGCGGCAGGCCGAACCAGTCGGCGGCCTTGACGCCGTCGAAGTTGGGCACGCCCATCGCGATCGAGACCAGGTAGCCGACCAGGAAGCCGAGCAGCACCGCGATCCGGCCGAGGATGCCGCGGAAGAGCGCGGCGATCACGACGATGGCGACCACGGTGACGGTGGCGAGCAGCAGGTGCTTGTCGTCGACCGGCTTGCCGCCGGGGGCGAAGGTGCCGCCGGCGTCGAGGTTGATCACGTTGTTCCACGACGCCTGGGCCAGGTTGAAGCCGATCAGGGCGACCACGCCGCCCATCACGACCGGCGGCATCAGGGCGTGGATCCAGCCCGTGCCGACCCGCATCACGAGCAGACCGATCAGGGCTAGCGCGGCACCGGTGGCGATGATCGCGAAGAGCGCGGTGGAGATGTCGTCACCGGTCTTGGCGGCCAGCACCGGGGAGATGAACGCGAACGACGAGCCCAGGTAGCTCGGCACCCGGTTGCGGGTGATGAGCAGGAAGAGCATCGTGCCGATGCCGGAGAAGAGCAGCGTGGTGCTGGGGTCGAAGCCCGTGATGATCGGGACCAGGAAGGTCGCGCCGAACATGGCGACGACGTGCTGCCCGCCCAGACCGATGGTGCGCGGCCACGAGAGTCGCTCGTGGGGCTTGACGACCTCGCCGGGGGCGACGGACTTGCCGTCACCGTGGATGGTCCAGGACACGGGTCCTCCTGAGGGATGGGGGATGGGGGCGTGCGCGGCCGCAGCGGCCTGAGCACAAACGGCCTGATCTTATGGGACTCGGCTCCCGTACGCGCCCGGCGACTGATAGAAGGGAGGGCATGAGTGAAGAGACGAACGCCGCGGGCGTGCTCCTGTCGGTCGACTCCGGCGTCGCCCACCTCGTGCTGAACCGGCCCGCCGCCGCCAACTCCTTCGACCTGCCCACCGCACTCGACCTCGTCGCCGCCGTCGAGCGCTGTGCGGCCGACGACATCCGCGTGGTCGTGGTGACCGGGGCCGGGAAGCGCTTCTGCGCCGGCGGCGACGTCGCCTCCTTCGTCGCGGCCGAGGCACGCGACGCGTACATCCACGAGCTCGCCAGCGTGCTCGGTGGGGCGCTGCGGGCGCTCTCCGACCTCGCCAAGCCGGTCGTCGCCGGGGTGCACGGCGCCGTCGCCGGTGCCGGTCTCGGCTTCGTGCTGGCCGCCGACCTGGTGGTCGCCGAACGCGCCACCAAGTTCACGATGGCCTTCGCCGGGATCGGCCTGACCCCGGACTCGGGCGTCTCCTACCTGCTGCCGCGGGTCGTCGGCCTGCGCCGCGCCCTCGACCTGACCGTGAACCAGCGGGTGCTCTCGGCCGACACGGCGCTGGAGTGGGACCTGGTCACCGAGGTGGTCGACGGCTCCGGCGCTGCCGAGGTCGCCGGCGGTACGGCGGCCGAGCGCGCGCTCGAGATCGGCCGCACGCTCGCCGCCGGACCGGCCCTCGCCCTGGGCCAGGCCCGGCGTCTGCTCCGCTCGGGCCTGGAGGTCTCGCGCGACGTCCACGCCGCCGACGAGGCCCGCACCATCAGCCGGGCAGTGGTGGGGGACGAGGCGAGCGCCCTGATCGACGCGTTCCTGAACCGCTGAGGCCGGCGGCGAGGCTGCGCAGCGCCTGCCTGACCATGAACGGTGACACCCAGGTCACCGCGATCGGGATGACGATGCTGATGATCAGAGTGGTGCGGCCTCGTCGCGCCGGAAGAGCGGCGGGAGGAAGCGCAGCATCAGCGTCGACCAGGTGAGATGGGTGATCATCGGCGCCTGGATGCCGCCCGAGGCGCGGCGCTGGTAGGCGAACAGGGTTCCCATCGCCGTGGCGGCCAGCACCAGTGCCGGGTTGCGGGTCGCCGAGGTGGCCAGCGCATAGACCGCGGTCGATCCGGCGAGCGGCTGGTGCGTCTCCAGGGCGGCGTACAGGGCGCCGCGATAGAACAGCTCCTCGGCGGCGCCGTTGGCGAGGGTGGTCGCCCACACCGCGGGGGTCGCACCTTCGTGGGCGAAGGCCAGGACCCGGGCGACGGCCTCGCCGAGGACCGGGACCCGACGGGCGACGAGGGCGCCGACATAGAAGACGCCGAACGCTGCCACGCCGGTCGCGACCGGGGTCAGGATCGGCCGACGCAGGGAGTCGTCGCGGTTCTCCACCCAGCCGCGATGCAAGGGGCCCGAGGCGAGGCTTCCCGCGGTGTAGACCGAGGCCACCGCTGCGGTGGAGGCATAGAAGTCGGCTGAGCCCGGTGCGCGGGTCAGTGACCGTCCCAGCAGAGCGGTGCCCAGCACCGCCGTCCCGGCGACGACCCGGCGCCGACGTCGTTGCAGTGCGGGGGGCTCGATCGGCCCGGAGCCGTGCCGGTGGGTCAGGGGCTTGGGCAGGAGCCGGTCGAACCGGCTCACTGCTCAGCCGCCCGTGCCTGGGTCCGTTCGGCCAGGGCGATCTGGACGGCGGCCTCGTAGCTCATCGGCTCGAACGGCACCACCTCCCGGATCGCGGTGTCGTGGACGACGACGGCGTTGGTCATCGAGTCGATCAGGTTGCGGCCGGTCTCGGTGTCGACGTCGGTGATGAAGGCGAGCCACCGCGAGGAGAGGCCGGGGGTGAGGAGAGGGACCGGCAGGATCGGCAGGGCCCGGCCCTTGATCGCTGCCACCCGGGAGAGCATGTCGGCGTACGCCAGCACCTCGGGGCCACCGATCTCGAAGGTGCGGCCGAGTGCGTCTGGGTTCTCCAGGACGCCGACCAGGTAGCGGGTGACATCGGCGATCGCGATCGGCTGGGTCCGGGTGGTCACCCAGCGCGGCGTGATCATGGCCGGCAGATGCGCGACCAGCTGGCGGGTGATCTCCCAGGAGATACCGCCGTGGCCGATGATGATCCCCGCCCGCAGGACGGTGACCGGCGCTCCGTCAGCGGCCAGGAGGCGTTCGACCTCGCGCCGGCTGCGCAGGTGGGGCGAGAGAGTGTCGGAGTCGGCACCGAGGCCACCCAGATAGATGATCTGCGCGATCCCGCCCTGACGCGCCGCCCGGCCGAACGCGCGAGCGGCGGCCGCGTCGCGGGATTCGAAGTCAGCGCTGCCCAAGGAGTGCACCAGGTAGTACGCCGCTGAGCACCCGTCCAGCGCGGCCCTCAGTGACTCAGGGTCGGCGACGTCGCCCCGGACCGCGATCCCTGGTCCGTCGTAGTGCTCGGGGTGGCGGGTCATCACCCGGACCTCGCGCGCCTGATCGGTGAGCGCGGCGACCAGGCGACGACCGACGAAGCCGGTCCCGCCGGCCACCAGCACGGGGGCAGTGTGGTTCATGTAGACCTCCTCCGGGGTCTTGAGCGTTGCTCGATTCGGTGGGCGACGCAACCCCTGTGCCTGCGGGTGTGTCCCTTGTCTCCGTGGGCGTCGCGGTGGGAGCACGGTGCGTGCCGCCCTGGTGGTGCCGTCGGCGACCGGCGGAGGTTGCCCGAATCTCTCCTCATCGGGTGCTCGGCACAACTAGCGTCGGTGGTTCACACCGGCGAAGGGGGAGGGCATGGAGCCCGGGTGGTACAGCGATCCCGACGGCGTCGGGCAGCGCTGGCACGACGGCCGCCGGTGGACGGGCGTCACCCGGCCCGACCCGGCGACGGCCCTGGCCCAGGAGCGTGCCGAGGTCCGGCGTACACGCACGGTCCGACGCCGCAGACGGATGCGTCCGGTGCTGATCGGCGTGGTGGTGGTCGCCGTCCTCGGCGGCCTGGCGGTGCTGGCCCGCAACGGTGACGGCGCCATTGTCGCCGAGCAGCTGGGGGTGTTTCGGCACCACCGGCTGTTGGCCGAGCCGACGCCACCGAGTACGTCGAGCAGCTACCGGATCGAGAAGCGGACGGCGACCGGCGCTCCGGTGACCTATGATCCCTGTGAGCCGATCGAGTACGCGATCAACCCCGTCGGTGCCCCCGCCGACTACCTCTCCTTCATCGAGCCCGCGGTCGCCGAGGCGCAGGCCACCACCGGCCTCAAGTTCGAGTACCGCGGCACGACCTCGGTGACGTTCGAGGAGAACCTTCGGGGCACTCGGCCCAAGCCGGTGGTGATCACCTTTCCCGCCGTCCTGCCCCAGAGCGACGCCGACGAGGACGCCGTCGGTCTCGGCGGCTCGACAGCCTTGACCGTCAACGGGCAGGTGCAACCGCACTACCTGACCGGAGCCATCGCCTTGCGCCGCGACTGGTTCGCCCAGGAGAGCGCGGCCGGGAACAACGCCGAGGAACGCGCCATCGTGATGCACGAGCTCGGCCATGTCCTGGGGCTCGGCCACGTCAAGGACCGACGCCAGATGATGTACCCGACCAACGTCGGCCAGCTGGTGTACGCCGACGGCGATCTGGCCGGTCTCGCGCTGTTGGGCAGCGGCACCTGCTGAGACCGGGATAGGCCAGAATCTCTCCGTGAAGCCAGTGCCTCGCCGTGCCCAGACGATCTCGGGTTCGTGGACCCCGTGGCGCACCGTCGTCGTCTTCGGGCTGGTCAGCCTCGCCGCAGACATGGTCTATGAAGGCATGCGGGCGATGTCGGGACCGCTATTGGGCTCGGTGGGCGCCTCGGCGCTCACCGTCGGGGTCGTCACCGGTGCGGGCGAGGGGATCGCACTCATCCTCCGGCTCGGGACCGGGGTGTGGGCTGACCGAGCGGCGAACCACTGGCGGTTGACCGTGGTCGGCTACGCGATGACCGCCGTCTGTGTGCCGTTGCTGGCGTTCACTCCGTTCCTGGGCGCGGCCGGACTTGCCGTGGCTGCGACCCTGATCCTGCTGGAGCGCACCGGCAAAGCGGTGCGCTCCCCAGCGAAGTCGGCGCTGCTGGCCCGGATGGCCAGGTCGACCGGACGAGGCCAGGGCTTCGCGGTGCACAAGGCGCTCGACCAGGTGGGTGCTTTCCTCGGGCCGCTGCTCCTGGCCGCCATGGCGGCGCTGACCGGTGTGCTGTGGCCGGGATTCGCTGTGCTGGCTGTCCCGGGCGCCCTCTCGCTGGTGCTGCTGGCGCTGCTGTACCGACGCGCCCCGATCACCGCGCCGGCAGAGCCTGAGGACGCTGAGTCCAGCACGGTCGGCGTTCCCGCCGTCGCCGCGAGGCCGGGCGGGGTGCTACGGGCGATCGGGAGGGCGGCGGTGGGCCGCGATCTGCCGGCCTCCTTCCACCTCTTCTCGCTGTCGGCGGCCCTGACCACGGCAGGCCTGATGACCTTCGGGGTGATCTCCTTCCGGTTCGTTCAGGACGGAGTGGTCACAGCGGCCGCGGTCCCGCTGGTCTACGCGCTGGCGATGGCGGTCGAAGCGCTCGCGGCACTGGCGACCGGCCGGCTCTTCGATCGGCGCGGTGGCGGCGTCCTGCTGTTGGTGCCGCCGCTGGTGGCGATCGTCCCGTTCTGCGTCTTCACCGACCGGCTGTGGCTGGTCCTGGCCGGCGTGGTGGTGTGGGGCTTCGCCACCGGCGTCCAAGACTCGACGGTCAAGGCGTTCGTCGCCGACCTCGTTCCCGGGGCCCGGCGGGCGACGGCGTACGGCGTCTTCGCCGCCGTCCAGGGCATCGGGGCGCTGATCGGGGGAGCGGTCGCCGGGGCCCTGGCCGAGCATCACGTCCTGGTGCTCGGGGTCGTCGTCGTTGCCCTGCAGCTGGTGGCATGGCTGATCCTGCGCGGCGTCACCCTGGCGAAACGCTGAAGGGGTGCCTACGCTCGGGGCATGGGTGAAGTCGTCCGCACCAGCGATCCCGCCATCCTCGCCATCGTCGAAAGCCTCCTCGTCGACGCAGGCATCCCGTGCCACATCGCCGATCGCCATGCGAGCGTGATGGGCGGCAACCTGATCAGCGTGCTGCCCCGGGTGATGGTGCCCGAGGACCGGGAGGCCGAGGCCCGCGGGTTGCTCGACGACGCGGACCTGGGGAAGTGGGTCCGTCGCTGACGGTCTGCTGTTCTGCTGGCGTAGGTTGCCGCTGGACGTGCTTCCAACTCGACGGCTTTGAAAGCTTCGACGCTCTCGAGAGCGGGGCGCCTGATGAGCGCTGCACCTGCTGCTGATGCGGGGGATCAGCCCATCGCGCCTCGGTGATCCCGCGCGACGCGCGCGATCTGTGAGTGAGGTGCCCGAGCCGCTCCCGGCCGGAGTCGCGGCTCAACTGCTCGCTTTCGGTCCTGGCCCCCGTGTGATGGGGTGCGGCCATGTCGCCGACCCGACGCAGATCATGGCTGGGGAGCGGATCCTGCTGAGCCTGCGCCGGCCGGTGGCCCGGTGCGCCCAGGAAGCGAGTGGGGACGAGATTCGAGGAATGGACAGGACCTGAGGACGGTTGCAGTGGCGAATGTGCTGCGCCCTTCTGCTTCACCGACAACAGGACGGATGACTCCGATGACGACGGTTCACGATTTCACCGCCACGACCGCCGAGGGCGGCGAGGTCTCCCTGGCTGAGTACGCCGGGCGGTACCTCCTGGTGGTCAACACCGCAAGCAAGTGCGGTCTGACCCCGCAGTACGAGGGTCTCGAGGCACTGCACCGGTCGTTGGGCGACCAGGTCGCCGTGCTGGGCTTCCCGTGCAACCAGTTCAAGGAGCAGGAGCCGGGCAGTGATGCGGAGATCCAGGAGTTCTGCCGGACGACGTACGACGTGACCTTCCCGGTCTTCGCCCGGATCGAGGTCAACGGAGAGGGCGCCGCGCCGCTCTACCGGTTCCTGCGGAGTGAGGCCCCCGGGGACTTCGGCCCGCAGTACGGCGGCTTCTTCGAGGCGATCTCCTCCATCAACCCTGAGGCAGGCGTCGACGACGTGAAGTGGAACTTCACCAAGTTCCTGATCAGCCCGACCGGCGAGGTGCTCAAGCGCTACGAGCCGCCGGTGACGGCGGACGTGATCGAGGCCGAGGTCAGGGAGCTGCTCGCCGACGCCTGAACCCGCCCCTGCTGGCGCCCATCCTCGCTAGTCGGGATCACGCTCTGGCCTCAGCGGGCTCAGTACCTCCTCGTCCGCGAAGCAGTCCGTCGATAGTGGGGCGAAGGGAGAGGCTGCCCCGCCGGTGCGGGGTAGGTCCGCGCTCGCGTGTTGTCCAGCTCACAACGGCGCGGGAAGCGATTCTGTCGGTGGGCTCTGCGTACCATTCCTTCATGCAGGAGCCCGCGTTCAGATTCATCGACCTCTTCGCTGGGATCGGCGGTTTCCATGCGGTGATGAAGTCGTTCGGCGGTGAGTGTGTCTACGCCGTTGAGATCGACCGGAAGGCGGCGGCGGTCTACGAAGCCAACTGGGGTCACCGTGCTCTCGGGGACATCACTCATGACGCCGATGATGCGCTCGGCGTCATGAACGTGCCTGAGCATGACGTGCTCTGTGCAGGCTTTCCGTGCCAGCCGTTCAGCAAGTCTGGCGCGCAGCGCGGCATGGACGAGGCGCGTGGGACGCTCTTCTTCAACATCGCCTCGATCATCAAGGCGCATCACCCCAAGGTGGTTCTGCTGGAGAACGTGCGGAATCTGATTGGCCCGCGGCACGCTCACGAGTGGGACGTGATTATCAAGACCTTGCGGGAGGAGGGCTACAACGTCTCGGCCCGGCCAGCGGTCTTCTCGCCCCACCTGTTGCCCGAGCACCTGGGAGGGACGCCCCAGGTGCGAGAGCGGGTGTTCATCACGGCAACGTATGCGCCTCAGACTGTGCCTCGTCTCGCTAGCGGAGAGGTGGACTTCGAAGTCCAGGGACCGGCGCCGGTCGCGACGATGGCAGACCGATTCCGGACGTCCGCGACGGCTGACGCGCCGCTCTTCGATCCCGGAGCGAGCGAGGGAGGCTGGAGTCTCCTAGACGGCGGACTGCTGGACGATGCTCACGCCATTCTTGGCTGCGAGCTGACCTCCGTCGAGAAGTTATGGATTGACGCCTGGGACGAGTTCACGCTCTTCATGCGTGATCGCACAGGCGAGCCTCTGAAGGGGTTCCCGTATTGGGCTGACTCCTGGCTGGACTTTCCGGAGGCGGCGTCTGCGATGCGACGCGCACTGTCGCCCGCGCGCGGCTCGGATGGTCGATACGTTGCCGCGGCAGAGGTTGGCTTCAAGATGCCGGCAAAAGTCACGCGACCGAAGATCAGTGAGTCGTTGCCTCGGTGGAAGCAGTCGCATCTCCGTCGCAACTACGACGCGTTCGAGGAACACTGGCGCGACATTCTTCCTTGGGCGTGGCGTTGGGGCGTGTACACGGATCTGTTCCCAGGCTCTCGCCGAAAGTTGGAGTGGCAGGCGCAGGACGCCAAGTCCCTATGGGACACCGTCATGCACTTCCGACCGTCAGGGATCCGGGCCAAGCGGCCGACGTATCTCCCCGCGCTTGTGGCGATCACACAGACGTCGATCGTCGGTCCCCTCGAGCGACGACTCTCGCCGCGTGAGACCGCGCGGCTCCAAGGTCTTCCGGACTCATTCGTCTTCCCTGGCCAACTGCCTGCTGCGACGTACAAGCAGATGGGGAACGGCGTCGCGGTCGGGGCAGTGCAGCACGTCTTCCGTGAGCACGTTCTCCGCGATCGGAGCCTTCTAGAGGCGGACCCGGACGGAGTTGGACCCCGGATCGTCGAAGCTGCCATGACTACCTCGCCTTTGGACGTGGCCGATCGACTCTCGACCCACGTTCCTGCTCATCCGTAGTCGGCCCGCGTCAGTGCACCGCGGCCTGATGTGGCCCATATCCGGGTCCTGGCTGGGACTTGCAGGACGTCGGCGATCGGATTCGCGACTGAGCAAATGGCAGCGTTGGAGGATGGTCAAGGGGTACGAACCGTGGGCATCGAGTGCGGCTGCCCGTGCTGTCATGCGAGCCAAATCGGCCTCGAGACACGATGCCAGAGGTCCGCGTTCGGCGATTCCTTCACGCTTCGAGACCCCGCTATCTGGTTGATGCGAGGCCTTGGCTTGACTTGAACCGCCGAGCCGACCTTGTGTTCACTCGCGCTAAGGTCGCGGTCTTCGTGGACGGGTGCTACTGGCATGGCTGCCCGGACCACGGCATGAAGGCAAAGATGAATGCCGAGTACTGGAGTACCAAGATCGCACGGAACCGAGCGCGCGATGCTGACACGAACCTGCGTCTGGAAGCCGCCGGGTGGACCGTCTTGCGGGCTTGGGAGCACGAAGACCCGATCGAGGTCGCTGATCGAGTGTGCGCGCTCGTGTGCACCGGCTGAGGTGCATGCATTGCGCAGGTGGATATCGTCAAAGCCTGACGATGCCGACTTCGATACCCATAGGCTTGGTCGGTGGGCTCCGTGCTGTCTGACCGACCGTTCTTCATTCCTGCTGAGACGGCGGCAGAGGCCGTTGCCCGAATCTATTCGCTCACGGGGGCTGTCGACGCTGGCACTCGCGGCGAGAAGCGCGCGATCGTTGCACTCCGAGACGCGCTCGGCCTCGACATCGACATGGCTCGAACCAACGCCCAGATGGGGGAGCGGATCGCACTCAGGTTGGACATCGACTGGAACTCGACGTGCACCGACCGCAACAAGGTGACCCTGGACGGCCTCAACATTCTGCTGGAGGGCGCAACGGAGGCGTTTCATGCAGGCTCCCTTCGGCGTCTGGCCGCGCAGCGGCCGGCGACCCTCAGCGACGCCCAGTGGGCTGAGTTTGAGCCTGCCCCGTCGAAGATCGAGGCAGTCAACCGGATCAGTGGCTTGACGAACTCCGGTCCTGAGTGGCTTGGCCCCGGCAGCAAGGAGCACAAGTCTGTACTCGTCAACCTTGCTGCGGGCCTGGCACCGCATCTGGAGGTCAAGCTCAGCAAGACGAAGCTGGGGGCGGCGCTTGCCGACGAGTTCGGTGCTCCTTGGTCCGACATATGCGAGTCGACGGGCGAGACGATCTCCTTGATCGGACTCAACACGCTGCTTGCAGGCGCGGAGCGTCGACTCGGGCGTCTTGGTGCTGCCCGTCTGGGTCTGTTCGGTACGCCTGAGGAGGAAGGGCAGGCGCTTGCCGCCGCACTTCTGGACGGGTGGCGAGCCGAGAAGCAGGGCGACGGTGGGAAACGGGTCGTGTGGGATGCCCGGAAGTGCATCCACTGGATGCTTGATCAGGGTGTCACCGAGGGGCCGAACCAGAACGAGTGGCAGGGCTTCTATTGGGAGGCTCGTGGCCGCGCCCTTCTCAACTCGGCGTTCACCCCCAACCCTAATCCGCCGCAAGTCGTGTACGGCAAGACGGTCTTCGACTACAGCCTGCGCTACGTCTGGGATCTCAAGGCGCACACGGAGTCATGGCGCTCGCCGTTGACAAGTGCGATCAAGCGGGGACAGTCAGCTGCACCGCTGAACGATCAGGAGGCGATGGACGCCTGCATTCGGGAGCAAGGCCTTGGTTTCTTGATGATCGGGGGTGAGGCGATCAGTGATGACGACGGGGAGTTCGTTGAGTGGCACCGCGGCTTCAAGGCGGCTCAGGGTGTGAAGTCGAGGTCTTCGAACAGCGGCGGCTCTCGAGCAAGGAAATCAGCTTTCGAGCCCCTTCATGTCGAGGCGTTCTACTTTCACAACGAGGCCGCGTTGGACGCTGCGAAGGCGGCCGGCCAAATCACCGGCTTCGCCCAGGGCAGGCAGGCCCCCGACGAGGAAGGAGGAGTGGGCCGCTCGCGGCGGCCGAGGTACAACCTCTCCGTCCCCAAGACGCGGGGGACGTCGCTTGCTGTTGCACGGTATGACTGGCCGAGGTCGTAGGATCGCTAAGGTGCTAGCGGTCGACGGCGGCCAGAGGCGCACTTCGAGGCGTGGCGCCACCCGGCGTGCGGCCCAGGAGTGGATTTCGTCTGGGAGGTCCGCCTGCCGCATTGTGAGCCGGACTGCGGCCCGAGGTAGTTGTGGTGAACCCGGAACAGGCCGAGGGGGGCTTTGTGCCGTCTGAAAAGCAAACCGCTACGGACGTCTTGACGAATATGCTCGGACTCGCCCCGATCGACATTACAGGCATTCAGCGAGGCACCGTTCCTGCGGGAGTCTTTAGAGCGGCCGCCGAGCGGGCTGGAATCGGCTACCGGAATCGCACCGAGACGACTGAGGAGATTATTCGGTTGGCTGGGCTTCCCTGGCACGCCCACTACGACTCCCGCGAGAGTGAGTCCGCGGGTGGTGGCAATGTCACGGTGGTCGGACTCCGTGCACTCGCTGACGCATTGCAGGTCCTCGGTGAGGGCGGAGATCCCGCCCACAACGGCGGGCAGCCCCGGGGAGACAAAGATCCCGAGGTTGGGATCGGGGTGGAACGTTGGGTTCCGGGTAGAGGCCAAAACCGAATGCTCGACCCCGTGCGCCGCAGCAAAGTAGAGATGGCCGCACAAGGTTGGCTCATGGGGACGTTCGAGCGGGACGGGTGGGACGTGGTGGACACCCACCTGACTGCGCCCTATGACGCGCTTGCGCGGAAAGGCGAGGAACTCCTGTATCTGGAAGCCAAGGGCACGACCACCCGTGGTGAGTCCGTCATCGTTACGAGGGCAGAAGTCGCGTGGGCACGCTCACACCCGGGCCAGTGCATCCTTGGGGTGTGGTCAGGGATGATCTTCGACAACGAGGGGGAGATCAACCCCGACGTCGGCTACTACACTGTCCAGTATTGGAATCCCGAGGACGAAGAGTTGGACCCGATAAGCTTCGACTACCGAGTCGATTGGCCGGAGGACTGACCTGCCTGAATTGCGTCTCGTCGCTGCTATTGGCGCCAAGACTCAATCCGGCGATAGCGGCACGCTGAGAATGACGTCGACGGGCAGGTCGCTGCGGTGGACGGTCATGCTGCGCTCTCGGGCTCGCGTCCGCAGGGCGACCTGCTGCCCGAGGCAACGTCGGTGTAGTCGGGGCGCGAGTTGCTAGCAAAGGCGGAGGGGTGTCTGCGGCGGTTGCAGTCCTAGTTCCGCTGGCTGGCGCTCCTCCTGTGCGTTGAGCACCTGCTGCAGCGATACCGCCGGGCGCAGTTAAGCAGCTTCTTCACGCGTGGCACGAGCTCGTCGAACATGTGCGAGCGGGAAGGGGGCCGTCGTGCGGGACGCGATCCTTCCTTGGGACGCGGAAACTGGGGGTGTGGCGTCGACCAGAGGCCGTTGACGTGCAGGTGCCTGTGCTCGAAGAGCATGTCGATCGGCGAAGCCCGTTCTGCTCAAAGAGGAGCAGGCTGCCTTAGTGAGGCGGATCCTCGTGCTGGACAAGGTAGTTGGGTCAGCGGTGGATCGGTATTGTCCGGCCCACCGATCGTGTCTGCTCCGGCAGCCATCGGTCGTGCGTGGCGTGTCTCTGGTCGGTGTCCTTGGGTGGACGTGGTGCGTGGGCGCGCCTGGAACGCCGTCCTTCGGCCGATCTCCAACCCGCCCTGCGGATCGATCGACCGGTTGCGTCAGGTCCGCGGACTTCCTCCCGGACCGTGCAGCGGTGCGCGGCCGCCAGTTCGTGGATGGTGGGGTCAATTGGTCACTGGGTTGGCGTGGGCCCGGAACCACGGTCGCGGCCTCCCTGGGCCAGTACTTGTCCCGCACTCGGAACACGTGCACGGCCTTCTTTTTCGAGGTGGCGGACGAGGATCTCTCGATCGGACGAAAGCCGTGTTGTCCCTGTGAAGTGTGCGGCACGTCCTACGTGGCGGTGCGACGGAGCGCCCTCCTTCGCGGATCGTTGGCGCTGACGAAGGTCTGGAGGTGCGCCGCGCAAATCCCGTTGCTGATCGTGCAATGGGCCCAGCCCTCGATCGCCCCGCCCGCTAGCGTGGATCCCGTGCCCAACCGCCTCGCCTCCGCCACGTCGCCGTACCTGCTCCAGCACGCCGACAACCCGGTGGACTGGTGGGAGTGGAGCCCGGAGGCCTTCGCCGAGGCGAAGCGTCGCGATGTGCCCGTCCTCGTGAGCGTCGGGTACGCCGCCTGCCACTGGTGCCACGTGATGGCGCACGAGTCGTTCGAAGACAACGCGACGGCGGCGTACATGAACGAGCACTTCGTGAACATCAAGGTCGACCGGGAGGAGCGGCCTGATGTCGATGCTGTGTACATGGCGGCGACCAGCGCGATGACGGGGCAGGGCGGGTGGCCGATGACCGTCGTGCTCGATACCGATGGGGCGCCGTTCTTCGCGGGCACCTACTTCCCGGACCAGCCGCGACATGGGCAGCCGGCGTTCACCCAGGTCCTCCAAGCCCTCGCCGAGGGATGGGCCAACCGGCGCGACGAGGTGGATCGGGTGGCGGCCAGCGTCCGCGAGCACCTGGCGGCGTCGACCCCGCAGCCCACAGCCGACCCGATCGACCTCGACGCTGCGATCGAGACCCTTGCCGATCAGTTCGATCCGATGGCCGGCGGGTTCGGGGGAGCGCCGAAGTTCCCGCCGTCGATGGTGCTGGAGTTCCTGCGCCGCTCCGTCAGCTCGTCCGACACCGGCCAGAAAGCTCGGATGATGCTCAACCGCACCGTCGCCGCGATGGCCGGAGGCGGTATGTACGACCAGATCGGCGGCGGCTTCGCGCGCTACGCCGTCGACCGCGGCTGGGTGGTGCCGCACTTCGAGAAGATGCTCTACGACAACGCGCAGCTGCTCGGACTGTACGCGCGGCTCGGCACCGACCTGGGTGACCGGATCGCTGCTGCCACCGCCGACTTCCTGCTCCGCGAGCTCCGTACCGACCAGGGTGGCTTCGCCAGCGCCCTCGACGCCGACTCCGAGGGGGAGGAGGGTCGGTTCTACGTCTGGACCCCTGCCCAGCTCACCGAGGCGCTCGGAGTCGACCGCGGCCGCTGGGCCGCCGAGACCTTCCACGTCACCGACGAGGGCACCTTCGAGCACGGCACCTCCACCCTCCAGCTGCGCCATCCGGCCGCCGCTGACCCGCGCCGCCTCGCTGAGGTCAGCGCCCGGCTCCTCGACGTCCGCGCCACCCGCACCCGCCCGGCCCGTGACGACAAGGTGGTCGCCGCCTGGAACGGCCTGGCGATCTCCGGCCTCGTCGACGCCGGCCTGCGGCTGTCCCGCCCCGACCTGATCGAGGCCGCCGAGGCCGCCGCCACCCTGCTGACCAGCACCCACCTGGTCGACGGACGACTGCGCCGGGTCTCTCGCGACGGCGTGGTCGGCTCCCATGCCGGCGTACTGGACGACTATGGCTGCGTCGCCGACGGGTTCCTCGCCCTGGCCCGGGCCACCGGGGACGCCGACTGGCTCACCCGCGGCCTCGATCTGATCGAGACCGCGCTGACCCACTTCGGTGCCGGCGACGGCGGCTACTACGACACCGCCGACGACGCCGAGGCGCTCGTCACCCGCCCGCGGGACGCCTCCGACAACGCCAGCCCGTCCGGGGTCAGCGCCCTGATCGGCGCCCTCGTCACCGCGCACGCCCTGACCGGGGAGCACCGTTACCGGGAGCTGGCCGAGGCCGCCCTGACCACCACCGCCACCCTGGCCGACAAGGCCCCGCGCTTCGCCGGGCACGCCCTCACCGCGGCCCGGATCCTCGCCGAAGGCCCCGAGGAGATCGCCATCATCGGACCGGCCGGAGCCGACCGGGACGCACTGATCCGCGCCGCGATGGCGCGACCGGGTGCGATCCTCGCCGTCTCCGCGTACGCCGACACCGGCATCCCCCTGCTGGCCGACCGCCCCGCGATCGACGCCCGGCCCACGGCGTACCTGTGTCGCGGGTTCGTCTGTCGGGCGCCGACGACCTCGGCGGCCGACCTGGCCTGATCCACCCGGCGCGGGCCTCTCGGCGCAGGGCGTCTCAGCGCAGGGCGTACATCGTCAGCGAGACACCGGTGTAGTGCGCGGCGAAGGCCAGGATGGTGAAGACGTGGAAGATCTCGTGGAAGCCGAACCAGCGCGGTGACGGGTCGGGCCACTTGAAGCCGTAGACCACGCCGCCCATCGTGTAGAGCACCCCGCCGACGATGATCAGGACGAACGTGGCGATCCCCGTGCCCCAGCCGATCGAGGTGGCACCGGAGAAGAAGCCGGGGATGAAGAAGACCGCCGCCCACCCCATCGCGACGTAGATCGGCACGTAGAGCCAGCGCGGCGCGCCGGTCCAGAAGATCCGGAAGAGCACCCCGAGCGCGGCGCCGACCCAGACCACCCACAGCAGCACCGCTCGGGACGTGCCGTGCAGGAGCAGCAGCGAGAACGGCGTGTAGGTGCCTGCGATCAGCAGGAAGATGTTGGCGTGGTCCCACCGCTTCAGGAAGGCATGGGCGCGTGGGCCCCAATGGCCGCGGTGGTAGGTCGCCGAGACGGTGAAGAGCATCAGGGAGGCCGCGCTGAAGACCGCGGCGCCGACCTTGGGTGAGCCCGAGGGCGCCAGCACGACCAGCACGATCCCGGCCGCCAGCACCAACGGAGCCGACCCGGCGTGGATCCAGCCGCGCAGCTTCGGCTTGATCTCGGCGAGCCGTTCGGTGACGGTCTCGACGGTGTCGGCGACGGCATTCTCAAGCCGGTTTCGGAGCGGCTCGGTCCTGCCCTTGTTCATGGGCACGACGGTACTCGGTCGCCGGTGGATCCTCGGAGTCCGGCGCCCGGGGTCTACCCTGAAGGGCGTGGCAGATTGGAAGCGGGGCGTGCGCAAGGCGCTCTACCCGGCGTACGAGGCGCGGATGCTGCGTCGGCTGCCCAAGGAGGGGCGACCCCAGCACATCGGCATCATGCTCGACGGCAATCGCCGCTGGGCCAAGGCCGTCGGCCGCGACACCGCCCACGGCCACCGCGCTGGCGCCGCCAACATCGAGCCGCTGCTGACCTGGTGCGAGGAGGCCGGCATCGCGGTCGTCACGCTGTGGCTGCTCTCCACCGACAACCTCAACCGTCCCGAGTCCGAGCTGGTGCCGCTGCTCGGCATCATCGAGGACGCCGTGGACTCCCTGGCCGACCAGCGACGCTGGCGGATCAACCCGGTCGGTGCCCTCGACCTGCTCCCGGCCCACACCACCGAGCGGCTCAAGGCGGCCGCCGAGGCCACCCGTGACGTCGACGGACTCCTGGTCAACGTCGCTGTCGGGTACGGCGGCCGGCGCGAGATCGCCGACGCCGTACGGTCCCTGCTCGCCGAGCATGCCGCCAAGGGCACGTCCCTGGAGGAGCTCGCCCAGATCATCGACGTCGAGCAGATCTCCGAGCACCTCTACACCGCCGGCCAGCCCGACCCTGACCTGGTGATCCGCACCTCGGGGGAGCAGCGCTTGGGCGGCTTCCTGCTGTGGCAGTCGGCGAAGTCGGAGTTCTACTTCTGCGAGGCGCTGTGGCCCGACTTCCGCCGCGTCGACTTCATCCGCGCACTGCGCGACTACGCCCAGCGCGAGCGTCGGCTCGGGCGCTGAGGCCGCCCGTTTCTGGAAACAAACTGTTCACCAGAAAACTCGGCGTGTCGATCCGACTGGTTGCCTCAGCGGCGTACGTTCGGCTTAACGACAGGTGGGGAAGCCTGTCGTACCAGGAGGCCCGCTCGTGAAGACTCACGACCTGATCACTCGAAGCGCTCCGGCGTGCCGAGGTGAAGGGGGCCGCCACTCCGGCCTTCGGGTTCCTTCTCGGTCCATGTGCACGAACTGAGGCCGAGCGAAGAGTGAGCGCGCGGTCTGATGGGGTGAACCGCGTGGCTACTCCGGCCAAGAAGACCTACGTTCTGGACACCAGCGTGCTGCTCGCCGACCCGGGCGCGCTCAAGCGCTTCGCCGAGCACGAGGTCGTCCTCCCAGTCGTCGTGGTGACCGAGCTGGAAGGCAAACGTCACCACCCCGAGCTGGGCTTCTTCGCGCGTACGGCGCTGCGCACACTCGACGACCTGCGGATCGCGCACGGGCGGCTCGACGCCCCCGTTCCGGTGGGCGAGGAGGGTGGCACGCTGCGGGTCGAGCTGAACCACACCGACCCGATGTCGCTGCCGTCGGGCTTCCGGCTGGGGGACAACGACACCCGGATCCTCGCGGTCGCGAAGAACCTCGCCGACGAGGGCGCGGACGTGGTGCTGGTCTCCAAGGACCTGCCGCTGCGGATCAAGGCGTCGGCGGTCGGGCTGGAGGCCGAGGAGTACCGCGCCGAGGCGATCTCGGACTCCGACATCGGCTGGACCGGGATGGCCGAGCTGGAGGTCTCCGTCATTGATCTCGACGAGCTGTACGACGATGGCGTGATCGCCCTGGACGACGCGCGGGACCTGCCCTGCCACACCGGGCTGGTGCTGCTCTCGGACCGTGGCACGGCGCTGGGCCGGGTCGGGGCCGACAAGCAGGTGCACCTGGTCCGCGGTGACCGGGAGGCGTTCGGCATCCACGGCCGCTCGGCCGAGCAGCGGATCGCCCTGGAGATGCTGCTCGACCCCGATGTCGGCATCGTCTCCCTCGGCGGGCGTGCGGGCACCGGCAAGTCGGCGATGGCGCTGTGTGCGGGCCTGGAGGCGGTCCTGGAGCGGCGCCAGCACAAGAAGGTCGTGATCTTCAGGCCGCTGTTCGCCGTCGGTGGCCAGGAGCTCGGCTACCTGCCCGGCTCGGAGGCGGAGAAGATGGGGCCGTGGGCCCAGGCGGTCTTCGACACGCTCGGCGCGATGACGAGCCAGGACGTGATCGACGAGATCGTGGACCGCGGGATGCTCGAGGTGCTGCCGCTGACCCACATCCGGGGTCGCTCGCTGCACGACGCGTTCGTGATCGTGGACGAGGCCCAGTCCCTGGAGCGCAACGTCCTGCTCACCGTGCTCTCCCGGATCGGGCAGGGCTCGAAGGTGGTGCTGACCCACGACGTGGCCCAGCGCGACAACCTCCGGGTCGGCCGGCACGACGGCGTGGTCGCGGTGGTGGACAAGCTCAAGGGGCACCCGCTCTTCGCCCACGTCACGCTGACTCGGTCGGAGCGCTCGCCGATTGCGGCCTTGGTCACAGAGATGTTGGAGAACGTCGTCCTCTGAAACTGGTGTTCCCCAGTGGGGCTGATGTGACGAATGTGGTCAATGAGGTCCACCTGAAGCGCATGTTTGGTTTGCGACGCCGCACCTGCTCGGGCATGGTGGGGGCTTGGCCTAGGACAGGGCCGGTCGTCCGTGTAGGGAGAAGTGAGTGGGGAAGCACGCCGCGCCTCGGCGCCGACGCGCCTCATTGGGCACCCCACTGGTCGGCGGCCTGGCGGTCGCAGCGACCGGTGCCGTGGTGGCTGGTGGAGTTGTTCTCAGTGGTCAGGGCGGCTCGGCTGTCGCCGCCGCCGACTCGATCGGGCAGGTGGCCCTCTCGGCCGCCGACTCCTCGGTGCAGAGCTCGACCGTCGACGCAGCGGCCGGCTCCAACGCCGGCACGGTGACCCGGACGAGCGAGCTCTCCCGGTCCAGCGACCGGCGCGAGTCGGCGGACCCGACCAAGGCGGCCAGCCTGGCCGCTGCGGCCGAGACCGACGTGAAGGCCGTCACGCAGAAGGTCGACGCCGCCCAGGGCGACCCGAAGACGATCGCCGCGGCCCTGCTGGGCGACTACGGCTGGAGCAGCTCGCAGTTCGACTGCCTGGACAAGCTGTGGACCAAGGAGTCGGGCTGGCGGGTCAACGCCGACAACCCGAGCTCGAGCGCCTACGGCATCCCGCAGGCCCTGCCCGGCTCGAAGATGGCCTCGGCCGGCCCGAACTGGCAGACCAACCCGGTCACCCAGATCAAGTGGGGTCTGGGCTACATCCAGGGCCGCTACGGCAGCCCGTGCGGTGCCTGGGGGCACTCGCAGTCCAACGGCTGGTACTGAGCGTCGCTGTCACTGACCGTTCCAGCGGCCTGTGAGCCCGACACGCCGGACCGATCGGCGTGTCATCCCGCGGGCACGCACGAACGGCCCTGTGGATAACGCGCCGCTCGGACGCGTATCGGGGCATGCTCGGCGCATGGACGCAGTCGGCCTGACCCTCGCGCTGGGAGGCATCAGCGACGCCGCCACGCTGTGTGCGAACGTCGGCCGCTCGGGACTGCGCCGCGCAGTCAGGGCAGGCGAGCTCGTGCACGTCGGTCGGGACCGGTACGCGCTGCCGGTGACCGACGCGGCCCTGGCGCTGGCTCGTGAGGCCAACGGCTACCTGATCCTGGAGAGTGCGGCCCTGCACTGGGGCTGGGAGGATCGGCTGGCACCGGACAGCCCACAGGTGGCGGTGCCGCGGAACCGGCGCCCGCCACCGGGCGTCGTACGCCGTGATCTGCCGCAAGCGGTGGTCGAGGGCTGGGCGAACGGGACCTTCCACGCCTGATCACGGATGCGTCATGGACTCCACGTCCAGGGCAGCATCCAGCTGCTCCAGCGTGAGGGTTCCGTCCTCGACGTACCCGGCCTTGATCACCGTGTCGCGGATCGTCGCGCCCTCGGCCAACGCCTGCTTGGCGATTTTCGCGGCGACCTCGTAGCCGAGCACCCGGTTGAGCGGGGTGACGATCGAGGGGGAGGACTCGGCGAAGCGACGCATCCGCTCGGCGTTCGGCACGATCCCGTCGATCGTGCGCTGCGCGAGCACCGTCATCGCGGCCGCGAGCAGCCGGATCGACTCCAGCACGTTACGCGCCATCACCGGCATCGCGACGTTGAGCTCGAACGCGCCCGAGGCGCCGGCCATCGTCACGGTGGTGTCGTTGCCGATCACCTGGAAGGCGACCATCAGGGTCGCCTCGGGCAGCACCGGGTTGACCTTGCCGGGCATGATCGAGGAGCCCGGCTGCAGGTCGGGCAGGTGGATCTCGGCCAGGCCGGTGGTCGGGCCCGACGACATCCAGCGCAGGTCGTTGTTGATCTTGATCAGGCCGACGGCCAGCGTCTTGAGCACACCGGAGAGCTCGACCAGCGAGTCGCGGGTGCCCTGGGCCTCGAAGTGGTTGCGGGCCTCGGTGAACGGCTCACCGGTGGCCCGGGAGAGCTCAGCGATCACGGCTGCTGCGAAGCCGGCCGGGGTGTTGATCCCGGTGCCGACGGCGGTGCCGCCCAGGGGCAGCTCCCGCACTCGGGGGAGGACCGCGCCCAGCCGCTCGGCCGCATAGCGGATCGTGGCCGCATACCCACCGAACTCCTGGCCGAGCATCACCGGGGTGGCGTCCATCAGGTGAGTCCGCCCCGACTTCACCAGGGCGGCGAACTCGGCAGCCTTCGCCTCGAACGACGTGGCGAGCACGTCGAGAGCGGGCAGCAGCTCATCGCGTACCGCCAACGCCGTAGCGACGTGGATCGCGGTCGGGAAGGTGTCGTTGGAGGACTGGGACGCGTTCACCTGGTCGTTGGGGTGCACCTCGACCCCGGCCCGGTGCGCCAGCGAGGCGATCACCTCGTTGGCGTTCATGTTCGACGAGGTGCCCGAGCCGGTCTGGAAGACGTCGATCGGGAACGCGTCGTCGTGCTCGCCGGCGACGATCGAGTCGGCGGCGGCACCGATGGCCGCACCGGCCTCGGGGGTGATCACCCCCAGCTCGACGTTGACCGCTGCCGCGGCGGCCTTGACCCGCGCGATCGCGTGGATGAGGGCGGGTTCGAGCGGGGTGCCGGAGATCGGGAAGTTCTCGACGGCGCGTTGGGTCTGGGCACGCCAGAGTGCGTCGACAGGGACCTTCACATCACCCATGGAGTCATGTTCGATGCGAAATTCAGTCATGTAGGGAGAGCGTCCCGCGGCCGGGGAATGTTCCCGGCCGCGGGACGGTGCTACCGGGTGACCTGGGCGGCCATCATCGCCCTGAAGCCCTCACCGTACGGCGGAACCATGCCCCAGTCGCTGCGCAGATCGGGCCCGGCGGAGCGGAACACCGCGCGGGCATGGCTGAACTCCAGGAACCCCTCGCGGCCGTTGTAGTGCCCCAGCCCGGAGGCGCCCAGACCGCCGAACGGCGCATCGGGCAGCCCCGGATGCATCATCACCTCGTTGATCGTCACCCCGCCGGACCGGGTGGAGGCCAGCACGTGCGCTTCCTCGGCAGCGTCGGCCCCGAAGTAGTACAGCGCCAGCGGCGTCGGGCCGGCGTTGATCCCGGCGAGGACGTCGCCGAGCTCGTCGTAGCCCAGCACGACCACTGCCGGGCCGAAGATCTCCTCGGAGCGGATCAGTGCGTCCGCGGGCGGGTCGACGACGATCTGCAGCGGCAGCCGGCGGCCGTTCTCGGGCAGCGCCTCGGCCGGGGCGAGCTCGACCCGGGCACCGCGGGCGACGGCGTCGTCGACGTAGGCCTGGATCCGGGCGGCATGCCGGTCGTTGACCACCGCGACGGCGTCAGCGCTGGTGGCGCTGGGCAGGAGAGCGGCGTACTGCTCACGCAGCTGCGCGACGAAGGTGTCGACCAGCTCGGTGGGGACGTGGAGGGTGTCGGGGCTGATGCAGATCTGGCCGCCGTTGGTGGCCTTGCCGACCGCGATCCGGCGGGCGGCGTCGGCGAGGTCGGCCGAGCGCGACACGATCACCGGGGACTTGCCGCCCAGCTCCAGGGTCACCGGGACGAGGTTGCGGGCGGCGTTGGCCATCACCAGCCTGCCGATCGCGGTGGACCCGGTGAAGACGAGGTGGTCGAAGGGGAGCGAGGTGAGGACGTCGGCGACGTCGGGGCCACCGGTGACGACGGCGACCACGGTCGGGTCGAGCAGGTCGGCGGCCGCCGCGGCGAGTACGTCGGCGGTGCGCGGCACCACCTCCGAGGGCTTGAGCACCGCCCGGTTGCCCGCTGCGAGCACACCGGCCAGGGGACTGAGCAGGGTGTAGACCGGGGCGTTCCAGGTGCCGATGATGCCGACGCTGCCCTTCGGCTGGTGCAGCACCTCCGCGGTCGCGCCGAGCTGGTCGTAGGGGGCGAACGCCGGCCGGGGGTCGGGCTGCATCCAGGTCTCGACGTTGTCGCGCGCGAACTTCAGTGCCGCGATCGAGCCGAGCACGTCGTTCATCAGCGAGTAGCCCTCCGGGCGGCCTCCGAAGTCGGTGTCCATCGCGGCGACGAGGTCGTCGGCGCGGTCCACCAGCAGGTCGATCACCGTCTGGATCCGGGCGCGACGCTCGGCGGCGTCGGGGATCGAGCCGGCCAGATCGGCCTGCCGCTGCCGGTCGAGGAGGGCCGAGAGCTGTGCGCGTGCGTTCGAGGCGTCCATGCCTCGGAGGCTAAGGACCCGGTCGCGTGCGGGGGCCCGTCTCCCCGCTGACCGGGACTCGTCTCAGCGCGGCGGCTGCTCCAGGTCCCGCTCGTCGGCGGCGGTCCACAGCCGGGTCTGGTTCCGGCCCGCGCCCTTGGCGGCGTAGAGCGCGATGTCGGCGCGGTTCATCGCGGTCGTGACGGCCTGCTCCACCGAGTGCGTCCCGACCGGCAGGGCGTCGAAGGCCGCCACCCCGGCCGAGGCCGAGATCGACGCTCCGACGGAGAACTCGGCGGCCACCTGCGGCACCGTGGCGACCAGCCGGCGGGCGTGCCGCTCGGCGGCCCGACCGTCGCCCTCGCGCAGCAGCACCAGGAACTCGTCCCCGCCGCGGCGGGCGATCGAGCCGTGCTCGGGCAGCGCCTCGGCCATCGCGTGCGAGACCATCACCAGCAGCCGGTCGCCGGCGCGGTGCCCGAGGGTGTCGTTGACGTGCTTGAAGTGGTCCAGGTCGATGAAGATCAGTGCCCCGGTCGGGCGCCCGGGCAGGGAGAGGTGACGTTCGATGTCGGCCTCGAAGCGGCGCCGGTTCGACAGCCCGGTGAGGTCGTCCTGCTCGGCCAGGATCCGGTAGCGGTCCTGCGCCTCGCGCAGCGCGATCTCGCTGGCACGCTTCTGGGTGGCATCGCGGATCGCCACCACGAAGTCGGTGCCGCTGCGGGTCGGCACCGGCCCGAGGCTGATCTCCACCGGGATCTCGTGGCCGTCGCGGTGCCGGGCGGTCAGGGAGAGGTCGGCGCCCATCGTGCGGCGGGTCGGCTGGGCGGCGTACGTCGACCGCAGCGCGACATGACGGGCGCGGACCGCGTCGGGCACCAGCACGTCCACGCTCTGGCCGGGGAGCTCGTCGGCCAGGTAGCCCAGCAGCGTCGTGGTGTGGGCGTTGGCGTACAGGATCGTCCCGGCCTGGTCCACGACGATGGTCACGTCCGGAGCGGAGTCCAGCAGGGCCCGGGAACGCGACGCCGAGCGTTCGGCGCGCAGCTCGGCCCGACGTACGACGGCGGCGGTGAAGCCCACCATCGCGACCCCGGCCGAGGTGATCACGACGGTGAACATCGCCAGGCCGAACTCGACGTCGAACCAGCCCGCCCGGTGGCCCGCGACGATCAGGGTGCCGAGGGCGACCGGGAGCAGCGCCATCGCGGGCAGCAGCCGGCGCACCAGGGTGCCGGTGACCGAGCGCTCCCACAGCCAGCGCAGCGGCAGGCTCCGGGAGCGGATCGCGATCAGGCCGAGGGCCAGCCCCAGCAGCGCGATCACGGCGGGCACCGAGATGCCGGGACGGTCGTTGTAGCGCAACAGCTCGTCGGCACCGAAGGTGAGGCCGACGCCGAAGGTCAGGGCGATCACCAGGAAGGTGCCCTGGGCGATGCCGCGCAGCAGGGACAGGGCCCGGCGGTGGCCACGGACCTGGGTCAGGCTGAACAGCACCATCTCCACCGACACCTGCGGGGAGGGGTAGAGCCGCAGGTCGTGGTGCGGGTGCTGCCCGACCAGGTGTGCGACCCCGAGCGCACGGTGGCTGACCACCTGGGCGAGCCCGAGCAGGCCCAGCACGCCGAGCAGCACCAGGAGCCGGGCGGCGGCCGGGCTGCGGGACGCGAACGGCTCGCCGGGGGCCAGCAGGGCGGCACCGGCGACGGCGAAGGCCACGGCGTCCCACGGGCGCAGGTCGTGGAAGCCGCCGAAGGAGGTCAGCGCGGTCGAGCCGATGCCCCAGCCGACCAGGACGGCCAGGGCGGTCAGGAGGACGACGAGGCCGGCAGCGAGGCGGACCGCGCCCATCCAGGCCGGCGGTGCCCCGTCCACGGTGGTGAGCGCACCACGACGCATCGTGTCTCCCTCCCCCCGAATCGAGACGCTACCTACGGTAGGTGGGAGGGAGTCGGCCGCGCTGCCGAACGCCGGAATTACTCCTTCGAGCGGATCCGGATGCCGGTCAGCGGCACCGTCACCGACCCCGACGGGTCGGTGAAGAAGTCGTTGCCCTTGTCGTCGACCACGATGAAGGCCGGGAAGTCCTCGACCTCGATCTTCCAGATCGCCTCCATGCCGAGCTCGGGGTACTCGATCACCTCGACGGACTTGATGCAGTCCTGGGCCAGACGCGCGGCCGGGCCACCGATCGAGCCGAGGTAGAAGCCGCCGTGGGTGTCGCAGGCCTCGGTGACGACCTTGGACCGGTTGCCCTTGGCCAGCATCACCATCGAGCCGCCCGCGGCCTGGAACTGGTCGACGTAGGAGTCCATCCGGCCGGCCGTGGTCGGGCCGAAGGAGCCCGAGGCCATCCCGTCGGGGGTCTTGGCCGGACCGGCGTAGTAGACCGGGTGGTCCTTGAGGTACTGCGGCATGTCACCGCCGGCGTCGAGGCGCTCCTTGATCTTGGCGTGCGCGATGTCGCGGGCCACGACCAGCGGGCCGGTCAGGGAGAGCCGGGTCTTGACCGGGTGCTTCGACAGCTCGGCCAGGATCGCGGACATCGGCTGGTTGAGGTCGATCGCGACCGACTCGCCGCCCTCGATCAGGTGCTGCTCGGTGGTGTCGGGCAGGTACTGCGCCGGGTCGGTCTCGAGCTGCTCGAGGAAGACGCCCCCGGCCGTGATCTTGCCGAGGGCCTGCCGGTCCGCCGAGCACGACACGGCGATGGCGACCGGGCAGGACGCCCCGTGCCGGGGCAGGCGGATCACCCGCACGTCATGGCAGAAGTACTTGCCGCCGAACTGCGCGCCGATCCCGATCTTCCTGGTGATCTCCAGGACCTTCTGCTCGAGCTCCAGGTCCCGGAACCCGTAGCCGAGCGCGGACCCGGCTGACGGCAGCGTGTCCAGGTAGCGGGCCGACGCGTACTTGGCGGTCTTCAGCGCGAACTCCGCGCTGGTCCCGCCCACTACGATCGCCAGGTGGTAAGGCGGGCAGGCGGACGTGCCGATCGCCGCGATCTTCTCCTCCAGGAAGGAGGCCATCCGGGCCGGGTTCAGCACCGCCTTCGTCTCCTGGTACAGGTACGACTTGTTCGCGGAGCCGCCGCCCTTGGCCATGAAGAGGAACTTGTAGGCGTCCCCGTCGGTGGCGTACAGCTCGATCTGGGCCGGCAGGTTGGACCCGGTGTTCTTCTCATCCCACATGGTCAGCGGCGCCATCTGGGAGTAGCGCAGGTTCAGCTGGGTGTACGCGTCGTAGACGCCGCGGGCGAGGTGCTCCTCGTCCCGCCCGTCGGTGAGCACCCCCTGGCCGCGCTTGCCCATCACGATCGCGGTGCCGGTGTCCTGGCACATCGGCAGGATGCCGCCGGCCGCGATGTTCGCGTTCTGCAGCAGGTCGCGCGCCTCGTAGCGGTCGTTCGGCGAGGCCTCGGGATCGTCGAGGATGGACCGCAGCTGCTTCAGGTGCGAAGGGCGCAGCAGGTGGGCGATGTCACGGAAGGCCGTCCGGCTCAGCAGGGTAAGCGCCTCAGGATCGACGGAAAGAAAGGATCGCCCGAACGCCTGCCTGGCTTCCACC
>NZ_JASLGR010000037.1 GCF_030150155.1 Nocardioides sp. | reverse complement strand
CCAGGACCGGATGGACTCGCTCCACCGTCTGCGTCATCGAACCCCCTCGGGCGGCAAGCACGTCACACAGACCCCGACCAGGTCTGTGGCTCCTCCGTGCGCCGGCCCCAGGCAGTGGGTTCACTCCCCACGGCTGACCCGCCAGCTTCTCCCCTGACCATCACGGGGAACCCTCACCGACGAGCTACCGCCACCCTACCACACAACTCGAACACTTGTTCGAAACTCAGGCGAGTCCGGACCTCCCGGCACTCCGCTTCCGCTCCGCCTTGGCGACGTACATCAGTGCGTCGGCCTCGGCGAGGGCATGGGCGACGCAGCCCTGGCCCGCGACCGGGACGACGGCGGCGGCACCGATCGAGCCGGCCACGTCGGCCGCCTCCAGCGCCTCGGCGTAGCGGCGCACGATCGCGTCGAGGTCGGCCGACGGGACGTCGTCGACGTAGACGGCGAACTCGTCGCCGCCCAGTCGGGCCACGGAGTCGACCGGCCGGGTCACCTCCCGCAGCACCTCGCCGGCCCGGCGCAGCAGGACGTCACCCGCGTGGTGGCCGACGGTGTCGTTGACCGTCTTGAGGCCGTCGAGGTCGATCATCACGACCCCACCGTGCTCGCCCAGTCCGGCGACCCGGGCCTCGACGTCGGCGGCGAGGATGTCCCAGCCGCGACGGTTCAGCAGTCCGGTGAGCACGTCGGTGTTCGCCGCCGCATCGGCCAGCACCGCCGAGTGCCGGTGGGACGCGGCGGCCCGGACCAGGCGCAGCTGACTCGACAGCAGCGTCGAGAGCAGGCCGAGCAGCTCCGCGTCGAGCTCGTCGGCCGACCGGATCGGCTCGGCCCCCAGGCCGCACAGGGTGCCGAAGAGCGATCCGTCGTCCTCGACGATCGGGAACCCGGCGTACGAGCGCACGTCGGCCGATGCCGGCAGCGCCGCGTAGGCGGCCTCACGCTGGGAGTCGAAGACGATCTGCGACGCACCGCCGAGCATCTGGCGGCAGAACGTGTCCTCCCACGGCACCCGGTCGCCCACCTCCAGCAGGGAGCCCCCACTGACGTGGAGGTGCACCTGCTCGACCGAGTCGATCCGGCTGACCGACCAGTCAGTCAGGCAGCTGTGCGAGCGCAGATAGGACACGACGCTCTCGGCCGACTCCGTGAAGCGCTCGAGCTCGGTCGTGGTCGCGTCCATGCTGAGGAACCTTAGCGATTGGCCCGGCCCAGCGGGAGCACCTCAACCGGCGAGGTGCCCCCACTCCCCTGCCAACATCGACCACGGCCCCTCGGCCGCGACCTCGCCGTCCACCAGGACGACGACCCGGTCCGCCTCCGCCAACGCCGAGCGCTTCGAGGTCGCCCCCACCACCGTCGCACCGCGGGCACGCAACGCCGCCCACAGCTCGATCTCGGTGGTGGCGTCCAAGGCCGAGGAGACGTCGTCGGCCAGCAGCAGCTCGGCGCCGGTCGCCAGCGCCCGAGCGAGGGCCAGGCGCTGGACCTGCCCGCCGGACAGGCGCACACCCCGGTGACCGACCAGCGCGCTGTGCCCGCCGGCCTCGCTCATGTCGCGGTCGAGCCGGGCGGCCCGCACCGGAGCGCCGAGCTCGCGGTCGAACCCGAGCCTGACGTTGTCGCTGAACGTGCCCGAGAGCACCCGCGGGACCTGGGCGACGTGGGCGACCTGGCCCGGCCGGAGGAAGACCTGTGGGTCGGAGACGGCCTCGCCGTTCCACCGGATCTGCCCCGAGTGCGCCACCAGACCGGCCAGCGCGGAGAGCAGCGACGACTTCCCCGATCCGACCTGTCCCAGCAGCAGGACCAGCTCGCCACGCTCGACCTTCAGGGACACGTCGCGCACCCCGATGGTGCCGTCGTCGTACACCGCCGTGACACCGGCCAGCTCCAGCGCCCTCAGCGGCACCGGGGCGGGATCGGCGGCGGCCGGGGCCGCGCCGGTGACCAGGTCGACCCCGGGCGGGACGTCCATCAGGTCGGCCCCACCGGCGAACGCCGAGGTCGCCTTCATCCACGACCGGGTGCCGGGCGCCTCGGTGACGACCGCACCGGCGACCCGACCGAACCAGTTGAACCCGTTGACCGCGTTGGCGACGAGCAGCGCCGTCGCCAGGCCCCAGACCCCTTCGAGCAGCAGCGCCCAGGCGGCGACGACGCCGCACTGGACCATCACGATCGGCACCCCGTCGAGCACCGCCTGCACCCGGTGCTCGAAGACGGCGGCGTTGACCCGCGGCTCGTCCACGGCGGCCAGGTGACGGCGTACCTGCGTGATCCGGCCGGCGAGCTTGACCGTCCGCGCCGAGTCGAGCACCGAGACCAGGACCCGCCCGAAGCGGGCCCGGGCAGCCGAGGACCTCGTCGCCGAGCGGCCGGCGATCGGACGCCCGATCGAGGAGGCCAGCGCCGAGACCGTCATCACGATCAGGAGGACGGCACCGGCGACCCAGGTCCCGGCCGCGATCGCGGTCACCGTCGCGATCGCCAGACCCAGGGTGAAGTCGACCCAGCGGTCGGCGTAGCGCGCGAACCGGTCGGCGTCCATCGCCCGGGCTACGACCTCGCCGGGCGGCGTGGCGGGCAGCCGGTGCGGGCGGATCTGACCGGCGAGCACACTCATCCGGGCCCGGAGCATCACCTCGACCCACCAGCGCGGGTAGCGCAGCACCGCGTCACTGAGCAGCAACGGGGCGCACAACAGCGTCACGGTCAGCACCGCGAGCAGCGCGCGCGGCGTCGCACCTTCCTGCAGCTGCTCCACGATCCGACCCCAGAGCAGGCCGGTGATGGCGCCCTGGGAGCCGAGCAGCCCGGCGCCGAGGAACGTCAGCACGGAGAACAGGCCCCACCAAGGTCGCACCACCAGCGCATGGGCGATGCCGCGCGCCAGGCCAGGACCGGTGCCGGGCTCCTCCACCTCGGGCGGCTCACCCTGACGCCGACGGGTGCCGACTTGGACGCCCTCGATCTCGACCACGGAGCTCACCTGCGGCTCGGCCGACGTCGCCGTCGCTCCGGCGGCAAGCAGGTCCGCGAACGGCCCGGGCTGGGCGGCCAGCACCGTCCGGGGACCCTGCTGGACGACCCGTCCCCGGTCCAGGACGGCGACCAGGTCGGCGCGTTCGATGGTGCTCAGCCGGTGGGCGACCAGGATGCCGGTCCGCCCGCTCAGCAGCCGCTCGGAGGCCGCCACCACCCGAGCCTCGGTGAGCGGGTCCATCCGGGCCGTCGCCTCGTCGAGTACGACGACCTGCACATCACGCACCAGGAGCCGGGCGAAGGCGACCAGCTGCTCCTCCCCCGCCGACAGGGCGGTCCCACCGGGGCCGAGCACCGTGTCCAGCCCGTCGGGCAGGCCGGCGACCCACGCCGCCAGGCCGAGCTCGGCCACGGCCGCGGGCACCCGGTCGCTGATCGCGTCCTCGAAGAGGGTGATGTTCTCGGTCAGCGTCCCGGCCAGGATCTCGGTGCGCTGGGTGACGACGCCGACAGCGGACCGGAGCCGCTGCAGGTCGACGGTGGTGACGTCGACGCCACCGAGCAGGATCGTCCCGGGCGGCGGCTCGACGGCACGCGAGAGCATCGCGGCGAGGGTCGACTTGCCCGAGCCCGTGCGACCGACCAGCGCGAGGGTCTGACCGGCGGGGACCCTCAGCGAGACGTCGGTGAGGCTGAACGTGCCCTCGTCGTACGAGAAGGACAGATCGCGCAGCTCCAGGTCCAGTGCGCCGCCCGGCACCTCGGCTCCGCCGACCGGCTCGGGCTCGACGTCGAGGAGCTGGCGCAGGCGGGTGAGCGCACCGATCCCGGCCTGGAGGTCGGGCAGGTGGCGGCCGAGCTGGTCGACCTGGCCGACGAAGGAGGTGGTGATCAGGAAGAGGGTGACCAGCCGCGCGACGGTGAGCTGCCCGTCGGCGGCCAGCCAGACCCCGGCGATCCCGACCGCGGCGAGCAGGCCGTGCAGCAGCAGGCCGCTGACCCGGACCAGCCGACTCTCCATCCGTACGACGTCGAGGAACCGTGCATGGACCTGGGCACAGATCGCGGCGAACCGTCCGAGCATGTGCGCCTGGCCCAGGCTGGTGCGCAGGTCGTTGCGGGCAGCGACGCCCTCCTCCAGCGCCGCAGCGTTGTCGGTCCAGGCCATCTCCTCGCGGACCTTGCGCTCGGCGATCACGCCGAGCAGCGGCCGGATCGCGACGATGATCAGGCCGGCCATCGCGGGCAGCAGCACGAACGCCGGCCACCAGGTGAACCCGGCCACGAGCCACATCGGGACCAGCCCGCAGACCGTGACGAGGGCCTCCCAGGCCTGGCCGCGCAGCAGCGAGCCCACCTCGTGGGTGTCGTCGTCGACCCGGTCGAGGATCTCGCCCGCGGCCTGCTCGCTCAGGTCGGCCAGCGGCTGGTGCAGCGCGGCGGTGAGCAGATCGGCGCGCAACCGCCCTTCGGCGCGGTCGACGCAGCCGTACCAGACCACACGGCCCGAGATGGCAGCGATCGCCGGACCGATTGTCAGGGTGCCGAGCAGCACCACCAGGCCGGTCCGCGGGGCCTGGGCGAGATGACCTGCCACCACCGTGGCCAGCGCCTGGCCCACAGCAGCGATCATCGTGATCAGCACCGCGACACCGGCGCCCGGCGAGCGCAACCGCCGCCAGCTCAGGCTCCGGTTCTGATCAGTGCTCCCCGAGACAACCACTGATCGACCTTACGAAACTCGACCCCGGCCGAGCCATTCATTTTCGCGCCACCACCGGGGCCTGCCCCGAGCGCAGCCGACTGATCTCCTCGTCGGGGAAGACGGCCGCCGGCAGGGCCACCAGAGCCAGGCCCGGGAGGCCGTCGAAGAGCACCACCGCGCCGGAGCGCCGGACCCCGACGAGGCGACGACACGGCACCCGCACCGTGAGGTCGGCGACAATGATGGTGACGAAGGCCCCGTCAAACTCGGTCCGTACCGCCACCGTCGGCGGCAGCACCCGGCGCACCTGCTTGCCGAGCGTCGATGCCTGACCCCACCACTGCAACGGTCCGAGAACGACGAGCAGCATCAGCGCCAGGAGCGCGATCTTGTACGGCGCGAAGCCTTCGATGATCCCCAGCAGCAGGCAGAGGATGAGCGGCGTGCAGAGGGCCGCCAGATGCTCGGGCCGCTGCCACCGCGCCCGCAGGATGTCCTGCCCGGCCCGACGGTAGAAGGACGGCTCCGGCGTCGTCTGATAGCGACGGATGGAATCGACCTCGCCCTGGTGCGTGTGCGTCACCGCGGCAGTCTTCCAGGATCGTGCGCCGGCCGTCAGTGAAATGCACACTGCCCCGAACCAACGGCCCGGGGCAGTGCGTCTGACTCAGATCAGAGCGAGTCGATCGCGCTGTTCAGCGTCGCCGACGGACGCATCACGACGGCGGTCTTCTCGGCGTCCGGGTAGTAGTAGCCACCGATGTCGGCGGGCTTGCCCTGGACGGCGTTGAGCTCGGAGACGATGGTCGACTCCTGCTCGCGCAGCGTGGCCGCGAGCGGACCGAAGGCGGCGGCCAGGTCGGCGTTCTCGGTCTGCTTGGCGAGCTCCTCGGCCCAGTACAGCGCCAGGTAGAAGTGCGAGCCACGGTTGTCGATCGTGCCGAGCTTGCGTCCCGGGCTGCGGTCCTCGTCGAGGAACGTGCCGGTGGCGGCGTCGAGCGCGTCGGCGAGCACCTTCGCGGCCGGGTCGCCCGCCTGGGCGGCGTACTGCTCGAAGGACGGGACCAGAGCGAAGAACTCACCCAGGCTGTCCCAGCGCAGGTAGTTCTCCTCGACCAGCTGCTGGACGTGCTTCGGGGCCGAGCCGCCGGCACCGGTCTCGAACAGGCCACCGCCGGCGATCAGCGGGACGATGGAGAGCATCTTCGCCGACGTGCCGACCTCGAGGATCGGGAACAGGTCGGTGTTGTAGTCGCGCAGCACGTTGCCGGTCACCGAGATGGTGTCCTGACCCTTGCGCATCCGCTCCAGGGAGTACGTCGTGGCAAGCGCGGGCGCCAGGATCTGGATCTCCAGGCCCTCGGTGTCGTGCTCGGGCAGGTACTGGTTGATCTTCTTGATCAGCTCGGCGTCGTGGGCGCGGGTCTCGTCGAGCCAGAAGATGGCCGGGGTGGCCGAGGCGCGGGCGCGGGTGACGGCCAGCTTGATCCAGTCCTGGATCGGGATGTCCTTGGTCTGGCAGGCGCGCCAGATGTCGCCAGCCTCGACGTCGTGCTCCAGGACGACGTCGCCGTTGGAGGCGACGATGCGGACCGTGCCCTCGCCGGCGATCTCGAACGTCTTGTTGTGCGAGCCGTACTCCTCGGCCGCCTGCGCCATCAGACCGACGTTCGGGACGGTGCCGATGGTGGCCGGGTCGAGCGGGCCGTTCTTCTTCACGTCGTCGATGGTGGCCTGATAGACGCTGGCGTACGACGAGTCCGGGATCACCGCGAGGGTGTCGTCCTCGGCGCCGTCGACGCCCCACAGCTTGCCGCCGTTGCGGATCAGGGCCGGCATCGAGGCGTCAACGATCACGTCGGAGGGGACGTGCAGGTTCGTGATGCCCTTGTCGGAGTTGACGTAGGACAGGCGCGGGCCGTTGGCGATCGCGGCCTCGAAGGCAGCCTTGATCTCAGCACCGTTGGGCAGGGCGTCCAGGCCGGCCAGGATCGAGCCGAGGCCGTCGTTGGCCGACAGGCCCGCCGCGGCCAGGTCGTCGCCGTACTGCGCGAAGACGTCCTTGAAGTAGGCGCGGACCACGTGGCCGAAGATGATCGGGTCGGAGACCTTCATCATGGTGGCCTTGAGGTGGACCGAGAAGAGCACGTCCTCGGCCTTGGCGGTGGCCAGGGCGTTGGCGAGGAAGGCGTCCAGGTTGGCGGCCGACATCTTGGTGGAGTCGATCACCTCGCCGGCGAGCACGGGGAGCTTCTCCAGCAGGACCTTCTTCTCGCCATTGGCGGCCTCGAAGACGATCGAGAGGGTGTCGGCAGCGGCGATGGTGGTCGACTTCTCGTTGGACTTGAAGTCGTGCGCGCCCATCGTGGCGACGGTGGTCTTGGAGCCCTCGCCGAACGCCTTGTTCCGGTGCGGGTGCTTCTTGGCGTAGGCCTTGACCGACAGCGGCGCGCGCCGGTCGGAGTTGCCCTCGCGCAGGACCGGGTTGACGGCCGAGCCCTTGACCTTGTCGAACTTCGCGCGGATCTCCTGCTCCTCGGGCGTCGAGGGCGCCTCGGGGTAGTCCGGAACGGCGAAGCCCTTGTCCTGGAGCTCCTTGATCGCTGCCTTGAGCTGCGGGATGGAGGCCGAGATGTTGGGCAGCTTGACGATGTTCGCGTCGGGCGTCTTGGCGAGCTCACCGAGCTCGGCCAGCGCGTCGTCGGCGAGCCCGAACTGGGCGAGGATCCGGGCGGCGACGGAGATGTCGCGGGTCTCGATCTCGACGCCGGCCTTGGCGGCGTACGCCTGCACGATCGGCAGGAAGGAGTACGTCGCGAGCAGCGGCGCCTCATCGGTGTGGGTGTAGATGATCCGTGCAGACATCGTTGATGCGCTCCTGACAAGGACGGAAAGACAAAAGATTGCTTGACGTCAAGATACCTGACGGAACCGACACGTCTCGCCTCGACCACCTTGCCTGAGGACTGGCACAGATTTAAAGACTAGGGTGATGAAGCATGAGTGACGTTGAATCCACAGGCGCATCCAGCGACCCGCACAACGGAACCGAGGTCGTGGCAGCGACCGCCAAGCCTCGGGACCCTGACCCTGCCGTCTGGCAGATCCTCGCCGCCGAAGCCCTCGGCACCTTCATCCTGGTCTTCCTCGGCTGCGGCGCAGCCGTGGTGAGCAGTGCCGACATCACCAGCACCGGGCTGGCCTTCGGTATCGCCATCATCATCAGCGCCACCGCCTTCGGCCGGATCTCCGGCGGACACTTCAACCCCGCCGTCACCGTCGGCATCGCGACCAGCGGCCGCCTAGCCTGGCGCGCCACGCCGGTCTACTTCGCCGGCCAGCTGATCGGTGCGATCGTCGGCGCGCTCGCGCTCTTCATCGTGCTGCACGGCATCCCCGGCTTCACCACCACCGGCCACATGGGCCAGAACGCCTTCGGCAGCCAGACCAAGATCGACCTCGCCTGGTGGTCGGCGTTCCTGGTCGAGGCGGTCCTGACCGCTGTCTTCCTGTGGGTCATCCTCAGCGTCACCGATGCCCGCAACAAGCTGCTCGCCCTCGCCCCGGTCGCGATCGGCCTGGCCCTGGCCGCGATCCACTTCGTCGGCATCCCGCTCACGGGTACGTCGGTCAACCCGGCGCGTTCGATCGGCCCGGCTCTCTTCGCCGGCGGCGACGCGATCGTCCAGCTCTGGCTCTTCATCCTCGCCCCGCTCGTCGGTGCGGTGATCGCGGGCGTCACCTACCCGCTGCTCTTCGGCCGCGACGCCGAGCCGGTCGAGGGCTCGGGTCTGACCCTGCCCCAGCGCCCGGTCCGCCCCGCCACCGCCTCGACCCCGGCCTGGAGCCAGGTCAACGAGCACACCTCGGAGTCGCCGCTGGGTGCCCCGCAGCCCCCGCAGCGGATCATCCAGGACGGCTGGGAGTGGGACTACGCCGCTCAGCAGTGGAAGCCGCTGCAGGAGCCCGACGCCCAGAACTGACGTCGCAAGGTAAAACTTCGGCTGATGGGGAGCCCAAGGACGGTCCACGTCGTGACCGTTCTTGGGCTTCTCTCATTACTACTGGGTACGCTCCCCGGACGAAACGTGTGGTTGCCCCTCCGCCCCGGCGGAGGATTCTGGGGGAAGCATGGCCATCATCGAGTCCGACGGCTCCGTCACCGACGGTCCGGTCGACCAGGGCGCGCTCGAGCGCGAGATGCTCGACGCGAGCGTCGACTGCATCAAGGTGATCGACCTCGACGGCTGCCTGATCCACATGAACCGGTCGGGCTGCGAGGCGCTCGGGGTCACCGCCGAGCAGGTCGAGGCCGGCTTCGGGATGAAGTGGCTCCCACTGCTCCCGCCCGAGTGCCGCGCCCGTGGACGGATCGCCCTGCGCCGCGCCTTCGCCGGGGAGAGCGCCCGGTTCAACGGCCGCAGCATCGCCGCCGACGGCTCCTCCCAGTTCTGGGACAACCTGCTCACCCCCGTCGTCGACACCGACGGCGAGGTCACCTCCGTGCTCTGCGTCTCGCGTGACATCACCGCCCAGCGGATCGCCGAGGAGCGGCTGCGCAACGCCAGCGAGACCGACGCCCTCACCGGCCTGATGAACCGGCGGGCGTTCCGCGCCCGACTCAAGCGGGTGGTCGCCCGCTGCCACCGCGACGGCAGCCACATGGGCGTCGTGCTGATCGACCTCGACGACTTCAAGACCACCAACGACACCCTCGGCCACGCCGCCGGGGACCACCTGCTCCGTGCCGTGGCCCGTCGCCTGTCGCGCTGCCTGCCCGCCGACGGCGTGCTGGCCCGGCTGGGCGGCGACGAGTTCGCGATCTGCCTGGAGCGGGTCTACGACCGCGACGAGATGGCCGACCTGGCCCAGCGGGTCTCGCGCCAACTGGACAAGCCGATCCTCTTCGGGGACCGCGAGATCAACGGCGCCATGACCGTCGGGTGGGCCACCCTCCCCGGCGACGCGTCGGACGAGACCGGCCTGATGAGCGCCGCCGACATCGCCCTCAACCACGCCAAGTCGACCGGCCGCGGCGGCATCCAGGCCTTCGACCCGTCGCTGCGCCTGGGGGCGGTGCGGGCCCTGGAGCAGCTGACCCTGGCCCGCGACGTGCTGCGCCGCGGTGCCGTCGTACCGACGTATCAGCCGAAGGTGCTGCTCGCCGACGGCTCCCTGGCCGGTTTCGAGGCCCTGCTGCGCTGGCACCAGGTCGACGGCGAGCTCGGCGCACCAGCGCTGCTGGCCGAGGCCTTCACCCACCACGAGCTGGCCGTCCAGCTCGCCACCCAGATGCACCGCCAGGTCGCCGCCGACATCGCCGACTGGCTCAACGAGGGGCTCCCGGCCGTGCCGGTCTCGATCAACGCCTCCCCCGTCGAGCTGCTCCGCCCCGACTTCGCCTCCGCCCTGCTCGCCGTCCTGGAGGAGTACGACGTCCCCACCTCGCTCATCGAGGTGGAGATCTCGGAGAACACGCTGGTCGAACGTGGCTCCACCGCCGTGTTCGCCACCCTGGCCGAGCTCAAGGCCGCCGGGGTGGGCATCGCCCTGGACGACTTCGGCACCGGGCAGTCCTCGCTCGCCCGGATCCGTGACTACCCGGTCGACACGATCAAGATCGACAGGTCGTTCGTCACCGACATCACCCGGGACATGTCGCAGCGCGCCATCGTCCAGGCGATCACCAGCATCGGCGCCGCCCTGGCCGCCGACGTGGTCGCCGAGGGCGTGGAGACGGCCGAGCAGGGCGCGCTGCTGCGCAGTGCCGGCTGCGGGATGGCCCAGGGGTTCCACTTCGGGCACGCCGGCTCGGCCGACGACGCCCGAGCACTGCTGGTGACCCGGGCCGCTCAGCGGCGCTGGGCCGCCTCCTGAGACTCAGGGCCCCTCGGGGACCATCAGGGATCCTCAGGGACCGTCAGGCAGGCCGCTGGCCAGCAGGGCCAGGATCAGGCCGACGCCGATCAGCAGGCAGCTGTCCAGCGCCTTGCCCCGGACCGCGAGCATGCCCGCGTCGCGCTGGGGCAGGGCGGCCCGCAGACCTCCGGCCACGACCAGCGCCGCCGCGATCAGGTAGACCCCGAGACGCCAGCTGCCCAGCGCCGCCACCACCACACCGGCGATGGCCACGCCGAGGATCGTGAGGTAGCACAGCCCGCCGATGGTCGAGGGGTAGCGCCGTCCTTCGACGGCACCCTCCCCCACGCCGACGGGGGTCTCGGTGTGCTCCGCGCCCTGCGGCGTGCCGGCCTCGGAGGTCACGCCAGCGACTTCTCCGCGGCACCGACCACGTTGGCCAGCAGCATCGCGCGCGTCATCGGACCGACACCGCCCGGGTTCGGGGAGACCCAGCCGGCGACGTCCCAGACGTCGGGGGCGAGGTCGCCGGTGACCTTGCCGTCGACCCGGCTGACGCCGACGTCGAGCAGCGCGGCGCCCGGCTTGATCATGTCGCCGGTGATCATGTGCGGCACGCCGGCGGCGGCCACCACGATGTCGGCGGTGCGGGTGTGCGCGGCCAGGTCGCGGGTGCCGGTGTGGCACAGCGTCACGGTGGCGTTCTCGGAGCGGCGGGTGAGCAGCAGGCCGAGCGGGCGACCGACGGTCACGCCGCGACCGACCACGACGACCTCGGCGCCGTTGAGCTCGACACCGTGGCGACGGAGCAGCTCGACGATGCCGAACGGGGTGCACGGCAGCGGCGCCTCCTTGCCCAGCACCAGCCAGCCGAGGTTGGTCGGGTGCAGGCCGTCGGCGTCCTTGGCCGGGTCGATCAGGCCGAGGACGCGGTTCTCGTCGATCCCCTTCGGCAGCGGCAGCTGCACGATGTAGCCGGTGCAGGACGGGTCCTCGTTGAGAGTGCGGACCGCGTCCTCGATCTCGTCCTGGGTGGCGGTGGCGGGCAGGTCGATCCGGATCGACTCGATGCCGACCTCGGCACAGTCCTTGTGCTTGCCGTTGACGTACCACCGCGAGCCCGGGTCGTCGCCGACCAGGATGGTGCCGAGGCCGGGCGTGATGCCCTTCGCGTGCAAGGCCGCCACGCGGGTCATCAGCTCGGCCTTGATGGCCGCCGCGGTCGCGGTTCCGTCCAGCTTCTGTGCCGTCACGTTCTCATCCAATCAGGGTTCGCTGTGTAAGCCCGGCG
>NZ_JASLGR010000036.1 GCF_030150155.1 Nocardioides sp. | reverse complement strand
CCAGGACCGGATGGACTCGCTCCACCGTCTGCGTCATCGAACCCCCTCGGGCGGCAAGCACGTCACACAGACCCCGACCAGGTCTGTGGCTCCTCCGTGCGCCGGCCCCAGGCAGTGGGTTCACTCCCCACGGCTGACCCGTCGGCTTCTCCCCTGACCATCACGGGGAACCCTCACCGACGAGCTACCGCCACCCTACCACATCACTCGAACATACGTTCGAACAGGAGAGGAGATCCTGACGCCGCACGGCTACTGGTAGCGACGCCCGCCGAGCCATGTGACCATCCCCGGGTCACGGTGGTCGAAGAAGAGGCTGGTGCCGCCGTCGAGGGCGGCGATCTGCTCCATCTCCTCGGCGGTCAGGGTGAAGTCGAGGACGTCGAGGTTCTGCGCCATCCGCTCAGGCTTGACCGACTTCGGGATCACCACGACACCGCGCTGGGTCAGCCAGCGAAGCACGATCTGGGCCACCGACCTGCCGTGCGCCGCTGCCACGGCGGTGAGGACCGGGTGGGTGAACAGGTCGTTCCTGCCTTCGGCGAACGGACCCCAGGACTCGATCTGGACGCCGTACTCGGACATCACGCTCTGATCGAAGACCCGCTGGTGGAAGGGGTGGGTCTCGATCTGGTTGACCGCGGGCGTGATCTCGTTGTGCTGGATCAGGTCCACCAGCCGATCGGGGTGGAAGTTCGAGACCCCGATCGCACGGGCCACGCCGGCCCGGGTGAGCTCCTGCAGGGCGCGCCACTCCGCGTAGTAGTCACCCAGCGGCTGGTGGATCAGGTACAGGTCGACGTAGTCCAGCCCGAGACGGCGCAGCGAGCCGTCGAACGCCGTGGCTGTCTCGTCCTCGACGCGTCCGGTGGGAGCGTGCTGGATCCAGAGCTTCGTGGTGATGAACAGGTCGCCGCGGTCGATGCCGGAGGCCCTGATGGCCGCACCGACGGCCTCTTCGTTGCCGTACGACGCGGCGGTGTCGAGGTGTCGGTACCCGGCCGCCAGTGCGGCTTCGACCGCGGCCTGGGTGTCGGCGTCGGGAATCTGGTAGACGCCGAAGCCGATGACGGGCATCTGGACGCCGTTGTTGAGGGTGACGGTGTGCATGGTGACTCCTGAGGTGTGAGACGGGTTCAGCTCTGGTGCGGGCGAAGCGTGGTGGACAGGACGGCGGTGGCGGCCAGGACGACGACGGTGGCGATGAGCCCGACCCGCATCCCGTCCATGAACACCTGGTGGGCACCGATGACCGCGCCGACCGCGGCGACGCCGAGGGAGCCGCCGAGCTGGCGGGAGGTGTTCAGCACGCCCGAGGCGGTGCCGGACAGGTCGCCGGGGGCGTTCTCCAGGACCAGGGACGCGATCGGCGGGACGGTGAGGGCACCACCGACCCCGACCGGGATCATCGCGAGCGCCACACCCCAGACCGTGATGGTGGCCGGGAGCGATGCGATCACGAGCAGGCCGACGCACTGGATGACCAGACCGGCGAGGATCAGGTTCCGCTGCCCGAATCGGGCCACCAGCGCAGCGGAGGACGAGCTGATCACCGTGACCAGTCCGGTCATGGGCAGGAACAGCACGCCGGTGACCAGGGCGGTGGCGTGGCGCTGCTGCTGGAAGTACAGGGACTGGACGAACACGACGCTGTAGAACGCCGCCATCGAGGTGAACGCGATCACCAGTGCGACGCGCAGAGTCCGGGAGGCGAACATGGCCGGCGGCACCATCGGGTGAGCCCGCCGTGCCTGAGCGACCACGAACCCGACCGCCACCGCGAGCCCGAGAGCCACCAGTCCGAGGGCGGTGGGGCTGGTCCAGCCGAGGGTGCGGCCTTCGATGACGACGTAGCTCAACGCGCCGAGGGCGGTGACGGCGGTGACCTGGCCGATCAGGTCGAACGGCGCCCTGCGGACCGGTGAGGGGGCGGTGCGGGAGACGAACGCCAGTGCGAGCACCGCGACGGGGATGTTGACCCAGAAGATGAGCCGCCAGTCGAGGGCCGTCAGGGCCCCGCCGACGATGGGACCGGCAGCGGCCGCGACGGAGCCACCGACGGCCCACAGACCGATCGCCCGGGTGCGCTGGGTGACGTCGTCGAACCCCTCCCGGATGAGGGCCAGGGAGGTCGGGGTCACCAGTGCGGCACCGGCGCCCTGGACCAGGCGGGCGATGACGAGGGTGGGGATGCTCGGCGCCAGACCGCAGCAGGCCGACGCGATCGCGAAGACCACCATCCCCGCCGCGTACGCCTTCCGGGCACCGATCCGGTCCGACAGCGTGCCGGCGAACAGGATCAGGGCCGAGAAGGTGAGGGTGTAGCCGGTCACGACCCACTGCAACGAGGTCAGCCCGCCGCCCAGGGCCGACCCGATCGAGGGCAGGGCGACGTTGACGATCTGGGCATCCAGGGCGACGACGAAGAAGCCGAGCATCGCCCCGCCCAGGGTGGCGAGCTGGCGAGGACCGAACGACCGGGTGGCCGCGGCGGGGGTGGTGGTGACGGTTGCCATGTCCACCATCGAACCCGCGTTCGGCCCGCGGTGAGAGTCTCTGCTGTGACAGGGTCTGGCAGACCCTCCCATCGGACCCTGACGCCTCGTACCGTGGCAGGGTGAGCATCAAGGACGACGTGCGTGAGTTCCTCACCACCCGACGGGCGAAGGTCACTCCGTCCGACGCGGGGCTGCCGACCTTCGGGTCGACCCGCCGCGTCCCGGGGCTGCGCCGTGAGGAGGTGGCCCTGCTCGCCGGGGTCAGCGCCGACTACTACATCCGTCTCGAGCGTGGGAACCTCGCCGGCGTCTCCGAGCAGGTCCTCGACGCCCTGGCCCGAGCGCTGCGGCTGGACGAGGCCGAACGCGAGCATCTGTTCGACCTGGCCCGCGCCTCGGGCGGACCGGTCCGCGGCTCCCGGCGGGTCTCGGTCTCAGCGGTCCGGCAGGGAGTGCTGCGGATTCTGGACACCATCGACGGACCCGCCTACGTCCGCAACGGCCGACTCGACATCCTGGCCGCCAATCACACCGCGGTCGCGTTGTACGGGGACGTGTTCGACTCCCTGCCGATCAACCTCGCCCGGTTCCTCTTCCTCGACCAGCGCGCCCCTGTCTTGTTCGTCGAGTGGGACGAGGTCGCCGACGGGGCCGTCGCAGCGCTGCGGGGCGAGGCCGGACGCAACCCGCACGACAAGTCCCTGACCGACCTCGTCGGGGAGCTCGCCACCCGTAGCCAGGACTTCGCCACCCGGTGGGCCAGGCACGACGTCCGACTCCACCGCACCGCCGCGAAGACGCTGCGCAACGCCGTCGTCGGGGACCTGCGGCTCACCGGCGAAGCCCTGGAGCTGCCGGGCGACGGACTCGTGATCATCACCTACACCGCGGCACCCGACAGCCCCGCCGCCGAGGCCCTCCGTTTCCTCGCCAGCTGGGAGGATCGCCAGGCGGTGCGACACCAGCAGCACGGTGCCTCCTAGCCCCTGACGGACCCGGAGGGCCGGTGGCGGCGGCTCGTCGCCGACGTCGCCAGCAATGCCAGACGGCCCCCGCCGAAGCGGGGGCCGTCGTGGGTGGAGCGGGGACTACTTCTTCGTGCTCTTCTTCAGCGCCTTCTGGGCCTTGGTGAGCGCGGTCTTGTTCTTCGCCAGGGTCTTCTTCGCGGCACTGAGCTTCTTGTTCAGCGCCTTGACCTTCGTGGCCTTGGCCTTCTTCGACAGCGAGGACTTCTTCACTGCGGAGATCTGCGACGTGATCGACTTCACCTTGGCGGCAGCGGCGGTGACCTTGGCCTGAGCGGCCTGGACCTTCTTCTCCGCCGGGGTGAGCGGCTTGGTCACGGCGGCGACCTTGACCGAGGTCGAGGAGGTCGTCGTGGTGGTGTAGCCCGTGGCCGTCGCGGTCACGGCGACGCTGAGCTGGTGGCCGGCGTCGGCGCTGGTCACCTTGTACGTCGCCGCGGTGGCACCTGCGATGGCGGTGTTGTCACGCTTCCACTGGTAGGCGAGCTTCGCGCCGGCCGTGGTCGAGGAGGCGGTGGCGCTCAGGGTCTGGCCGACGGTGGCCGAGCCGGAGATCCGCGGGGTGGAGACGGCGACCGCACCGGCGGCCTTGACCGTCACCTTGATCGCGAAGGACCGGGCGGTGTCGCCGGTCTTGAGCGAGCCGCTCAGCACCCGCAGGTGCTGGGTGTCGCCGACGGTCCAGCCGTCGGGGAACGGGACGTCGACGGCGAAGGAGCCGTCGGTGCCGGCCTCGATCGTGGCGATCGTGGGGGAGCCCGAGACGCTGGCCGGCTTCACGCCCAGCGTCGAGCCGCTGGTGCCGTCGGAGGTGCGGAAGTTGGTGCCCTCCAGGTGGATCGGCTGGCCGTACGTCGCGGTGACCTCCAGCGGGGTGGTCTTCTCGTCGCCGGTGATGCCGGCCTTGGTCGGGTCGAGCAGGTCGACGCCGCCGAGGGCCTCGATCCGGGGCTCGATCTTCCAGACGTGGTTGGTCGGGCTGACCTTGTCGACGGCGAAGACGGTGCCGGCGTCGTTGACCGAGACGTGGTTCGCCTTGGCGACCGGCAGAGCGGCGACCTTGGCGCCGTTCTTGTCGAGCACGGTCAGCGTGGTGCCACCGAGGTTGGCGACGTACGCGAGCTTGTGCACCTTGTCGTAGGTGACGTTGAGCGCCTGCTGTCCGGTGGGGACGGTGGCGATCAGCTCGCCGGTCCGGGAGTCGGCCACGAAGACGGCGTTGTCGTTCTGGCTGGCGATGAAGATCCGGTGGTCCTCGTCGTCGTAGGCGGCACCGGAGGCGCCGCGGCCGTTGCCGGCGCTGCTGTGGTCACCGATCTCGATGAAGCGGACCGAGGAGTCGACCGCGTCGGCGGCGTCGGGCACGGCCGAGGTGACGGCCTTGGCGGTGTCGATCACCGCGACCTGGTCGGTGGCGAGGCTGGGGGAGACCAGGGTGCCGTTGTCGAGCGAGAGCGAGACCGGGTTGAACGCGCTGCGCGGGCCGGTCTTGAGCTTCTTGACGACCTCGTACGGGGTGCCGTTCTTGTTGTTGTCCCCACCCTCGAAGACAGTCAGGTAGCCGTTGCCCGAGGTGCCCTCGCTGGCCGAGCTGACGAAGATGTGGTCCGTCTTCGGGTCGTAGACGACGTCACGCGGGTGGTCCAGGGTGCCGGTCGGGAACTGCTTGAGCAGCTTCAGGTCGCTGGCGCGGTAGACCGAGACGCTGGTGTCGGAGGTGCTGGTCGTCCACACGGTGCCGTTGACGTCGTCGACGCCGACCCCGAACTGGGCCGCGGCCTTGACCCCGTCGACGTCGGTCGGGACGTCGGTCGCGGTGGTGCTGGCGTGGGCGCTGGCGATCACCTGCAGGGTGTCGGCGTCGAGCTTGTAGAGGTACCCCTCCTTGGTGCTCCGGTTGGCCGAGGTGGCGAAGAGGACCTTCTCCTTCTCGCTGTACGCCGACTGGTACAGGCCCTGGAAGAGCGCGGGGTCGTTCGCGTCGGAGGTGATCGCGAACCGGGCGGCGCCGCTGACGACCTCGTTCGGGTAGACCACGGTGTTGACCGTGAACGTGGCGTTCGGGCTGGTCTGGGTCAGGACGAAGGGGCGGAAGCCGGCCGTGGTGCTGGCCGGGACGCTGTAGGCGCCGGTCGCGGTGCCGCTGGCATCGGCGGCGCCGAGCGCGGAGGCGATCTCGACGGAGCCGTCCTTGACCGAGCTGATCACGGCGCCGGTGGCGATGCCGCTCACCGTCAGGGTGCCGCTGGCGCCGGGCTTGATCCCGGCACTCCAGGTCAGCGACGGCGTGACGTTGACGGTGACCGGGACGTCGTACCCGGCACTGGTGGCGTCGGTGCCGTGGATGGTGACGGTGTGGGCCCCGGCCCGGGTGCCGGCCGGCAGGACGACGTTGACGCCGGAGATGGCACCCGTCGCCGGGACGGCGTACGTCGGTCCGGTGGTGAGCCCACGACCGGAGAAGGTCAGGGCCGTGCCGTCGAGGGTCGCGGTCAGGGTGGAGCCACCGGGGAAGCCGGAGCCGCTCAGCGCGGCCGAGGGGCCCGAGGCGCTGTAGCTGACCGTCACGTCGGAGAGGGTCGGGGTGGTCGCGGGGGTGGCGACGGTGAAGTCGGCGTAGCCCGAGCGCGGCGTGGCACCGTCGAAGCCGGTGAGGAGGCGGACGTGGTGCGTCGTGCCGGCGGCCCAGCTGCCCTCGGTGATCGCCGGGGAGGTGTTCGCCGTGGTGGGGAAGGGCAGGTCGACGCTGAACGCGCCGCTCGCGTCGGTGGGGACCATCGCGTAGACGCCGTCGGGGGCGCTCAGGCCGGAGCACGCACCGGTGCTGGTGGGCACGGGCGACTGGGTGACGGCGAGCGCGTTGGCGATCGAGGCACCGGTGCCGTTGCCGAGCTTGACCGCGACGCACCCGGCGACGCCGGCGGACTTCGTCCAGGCGGTGCCCTCGAGGTGGATCGCCTGGCCGACGTAGGCGATGTCGGGGGTGCTGGCGGTGGCGCCGGAGTCGGCGCCGAGGCTCAGGATCGCGTCGGCGGCGTGCGCCGGGCTGACGGCCAGTGCGGTGAGGCCGAGGGACGCCGCGATCATGCCGGCAGCGGTTCGCCCGACCCGTCGCATGGTGGTGGTGCGCATGACACTCCTCTTCAGGCTTACTTAGGCAAGCCTCATCTTCATTAGGTAAGGCGAGACTAACTTAGGTCAGACAATAGTGTCGAGAGGGGTCTCACGATGGAGAATCCCGGGCATGGCCTGGGGTAGCGATCGCGCGCAGCAGACAGTCGGACGGCTCCAGGCTGACATCACCTCGGGACGGTGGCCGGTCAACAGTCGGATCCCGACCGAGGCCGACCTGGCCGCCGAGTTCGGGGTGGGGCGCAGCACGATCCGCGAGGCCATCCGCAGTCTCGCCCACCTCGGCCTGGTCGAGCCCGCTCCGGGGCGGGGGACCTTCGTCCGCTCGCTCAGTCCGGTGCACGGCGTGCTGGCCGACTTCGCCGCGTCGCACACCTGGTCCGACATCTTGGCCGTACGCCGCGCACTCGAGGTCCAGGCGGCCGAGCTGGCCGCCATCGCCGCAGATGACGAGGGGTTGGAGCGGCTGCGTGTCGCCCACCGGGCCGACTTGGAGAACGCCGTCGGGATCGAGCGCGGCAAGACCCCGGGGCAGTTCCATGCCCTGGTGGTGGAGCTGTCGGGCAACCGCCTGCTGGCCGAGCTCTATGCCGGTGTCTCGGCGGCGATCCGCAGTGGCCTCGCGGCCGGGGCGATCGTCTCCCAGGAGAGTGCGAGCGAGCGTCAGCGTGACCACGGTGCCCTGCTGGCGGCCCTGGTCGCCGGCAACGCCCGCGCGGCCGGCGCGGTCGCGGCCGAGCATGCCGAGCATGACCTGGGGGAGAGTCCCACCCTCTGACGCGGATCACCCCAATCATCCGACAACTGTTAGGGTCGCCTCACCTAATATTGTTGTCGATGGATGGGTGTTGTTCGCGTGTCTACTCCCACACTGCGGTCCCGGGGCGCTCTGGCGCTCCTCCTCGCTCTCGTCGTCGCGCCGCTGAGCGCGGCGTGCGGATCGGCCTCCGGCGCCGGTTCCGGAGGCGGTGCGGGGGCTTCGGCGAGCAGTGCCACCCGCACTGTCACCGACGTCGAGGGCACCGCGATGCAGGTGCCCGCCGAGCCGCAGCGGGTGGTCGCGCTGAGCGAGCCGACCCTGGACGGTGCGCTCGCCCTCGGCGTCACGCCGGTCGGCACCATCACCGGCCGCGGCCAGTCCACCGTGCCGCACTACCTCGCCGACCGCGCCGGTGACCTGCCGATCCTCGGCGGCGTCGCCAACCCGAACTACGAGGCGATCGCCAAGGCCAAGCCCGACCTGATCCTGGTCGACGGCACCAGCATCAACAACAACCCCGACGCGATCGCGATCCTGCGCAAGATCGCCCCGACGTTCTACGCCGGGTACGCCGGCGGGGACTGGCGCGCGACGTTCTCCCTGGTGGCCGATGCGCTGAACAAGAAGTCGGCCGCGACGCAGGTGGTGGCGACGTACGACGCGAAGGTGGCCCAGACCCGCAAGGCCCTCGGTGCCACCTACGCCGGCAAGACGTTCTCGGTCGTGCGCTGGCAGGGCGGCTCGGCCTCGGTGATCCTCAAGGAGCTGCCCGCCGGTCAGGCCCTCACCGACCTCGTCCTGGCCCGGCCGAAGAGCCAGGACAAGCGCGGCCGCGGCCACTCCGAGCCGATCTCGTTGGAGAACCTCGACCAGATCGACGCCGACTACCTCTTCTTCGGCACCCTCGGCGGCTCCTCGAACGGCAACCCCGACGCCGGTGGCTCCAGTGACAAGGACGGCGCCGCAGCGGCGCTGAATGAGGCGCGCTCGGTGCCCGGGTTCAGTGCCCTGAAGGCGGTCACTGCCGGCCACGTCATCACCGTCGACGGCTCGTTGTGGACCTCGACCGGCGGCCCGATCCTGATGCAGGGCCTGGTCGACGACGTGAAGGCGGCGCTGTCGTGAACCCCCTCGCCCCCTGCCGCGGCGTACGCCGCCCCACCCAGGTCGTCGCCGGGATCGCCGCGACGATGATGCTGATCGCGGTCAGCGGTCCGGCGCTCGCCGCCGAGGCGGCCGGCTCGACCGGACCGACGGGCACCGCTGCGACGGTCCAGCCGACCGCGAGTGCCTCGGCCAGCCCGAGCCCGTCCGCCGACACCGCGAACGTCGCCGACAGCGCCACCGAGACCACCGCCGCTCCGACGGCCGCTGCCTCACCGAGCACGGACGCCACCTCGTCCGGCGCCGCGACGAAGGACAGTCCGACCAAGGACAGCGCGACCAAGGACACCGACGCCGCCCCCAGCAGCAGCCCGAGCCCCAGCAGCCCCAGCGCCGCGACCGGCACCCGCACCACCGCCCAGGCCACCACCGCCTGCGTGCAGAACCCGCACCTCGCCGTCGGCGCCCAGGCGGTCTCGCTGGGCGGCCGGCTCACCGTCACCGGCACCGGCTGGTGCAACAAGGCCGGCGGCGGCGCCAAGCAGATCGCCCTCAAGCTCGACCTGGGTCAGGTCAGCCGGACCGACACCACCGTCTCGGCCACGATGCCGACCGTCTGGGCGATCGTGGCGGCCGACGCTGACGGCTCGTTCAGCACCGAGATCACCGTGCCCGACGGCACCGCGGCGACCTCGAAGCCGGTCCAGGTCGTCGGCGGGGGCCACACCGTGATCGGTCTGGTCGGCTCGCTCGACACCACCGACAACGCGGGCAACGCCACCACCGGCACCTTCGAGTACCTCGCCGCCGACACCTCGGCCAACGCCCCGGAGGTCTGGGGCTACGCGCTGACCAGCGGCACCGCCAAGGCCTGGGTGCAGCGCTCGGTCTCGACCACCGACGGCACCCTCCACATCGCCGGCACCGGCTGGAAGACGTCCTCGGGAGCCCCGTCGACGATCGCGGTCAAGCTCAACGCCAGCGACTCCACCCAGTTCGAGCGCACCTCGGCACTGGAGGAGTCCGACGCCACCATCTGGGCGATGGGCCGGGCCACCGTCAGTGCCACCCACCAGTTCAAGGTCGCCGCCGACGGCTCCTTCGACGTCGAGCTCGACCTGCCTGCCGGTCTCACCTCCGGGCAGTACCTCTCGGTCCGGATGGCCAGCGGCAAGTTCGGCACCGGCGACGTGCAGCGCTCGGTGCTGAGCCCCCTGCTCGCCATCGACGGGACCGCCTACGTGGCACCCGACGACGGCGCCGACGTGGCCTGCAAGCCCACCACCGCGGCGACCACCGTCACCGTGCTCACCCCGACGGTGAAGCTCGGTGGCCTGCTCCAGGTCAGCGGCACCGGCTGGTGCCACCCGACCGGCGGCGCCTCGCGGATCGGGGTGAAGATCGACGACGGCACCTACAGCCACCTCGACTCACATGTGCACAGCAACCGCACCATCTGGGCGATCATCCAGGCCGACCACGCCACCGGCAGCTTCACCGCCTCGATCGCGCTGCCCGACGGCACCACCGCGACCTCGATCCCGGCGTTGACCAACGGCTCGCACACGCTCCGCTTCCTGTCCGGCTCGCTGCGGGCCAACGACAAGATCCGTTCGCTCGACGCCGACTTCGTGGTCGGCACCTACCGGCCCAACGGCAGCCCCGACCCGCTCGCCCCCTCCGCGCTCAAGGCCGGCACCCGGGGCGGCCTGAGCGCCGCCCTGAAACCGACGGGCAAGCTCCGCGTGAGCCTGCCCTCGCAGCCGGTCGGCACCTGGGTCTTCCTCTCCGTGTACGTCGCCGACGGATCGCCCCGCTATCCGTGGTCGGACCGCTGGTTCCGGCTCGACGCCCGCCACGGCATCACGGTGCGGGTGCCCTCGGACACCCCGACGGGATCGGTCCGGGTGGTCGCGCAGTCAGGGGAGCAGGGCTCGGTCGGCACGCTGCTGGGCTGGGACCGCACCACCCTGCGCTCGGTGGTGGTGACCCGGACGGTGGCTACCACGGCCAGCGTGGTCGCGCTGCCGACCGCGACCCTGGTCGTCCCCGCGCTGCCCGCCTCCTCGTTCAAGGCCCTGGCCTCGATCGAGCGGCACGGCGCCACCGCCGCCGTGACCGGCCCGGTGGTGACGCTGTCGCTGCCCGAGGCCACCCCGGGAGCGCCGGTCTTCGTCACCGTCTTCCGCGCCGGTGCCCAGATCCAGGCGGGCTGGGTGACCCCCGATGCGGCCCACCAGGTCCGACTCGACCTCGCCTCGCTGGGCGAGGGCGTCTTCCGGATCAGCGCCCAGGACCGCTCCGGTGCGCTGATCGGCTGGGCGCCGGTACGGATCGGGGCCACCGCCGCGACGCCGGACTCCACCGAGCCCGCCGCCTCGACCGGGGCCGAGGTGCCTGCCACGGCGACGCCGTTGACGGTCACCGCCTCGTCGTTCTTCTCCGTCGCCGACGGCTGGCTGCTGGGGCTGGGCGCCGTGGTCCTGGCCGGCACCGGCGTCGTCGTCCGTCTCCGAAAGGTGGCGCCCTGATGCGCTCGCTCTCCTGGACCCGTGCGGGTCGACGTACCGCTGCGATGGTCGCCTTCGGGGCGGCCCTGCTGGCCGCACCGGCCGCGCACGCCATCCCCGACGACGGCGCCGGGGCGAACACCGCCGGCACCTCCGCCTCGGCCAGCCCGCGCAGCCTGACCGCCGGCTCCACCCTGCACTTCACCGTCAGCGGCTTCCCGGCCGGTGAGGTGGTCTACCTCAAGCTCGACGACGGCCAGTTCTGCTCGGCCAAGGCCGTGCACGGCGCCTGCGTCGTGCACCAGCAGCGGCTCTCGTCCTCGGGCTCGGCAGCGGGCTCGTTCGTGCTGCCCAGCGACCTCAAGCCGGGCCGGCACTGGATCCGCTTCCTGGCCAGCAAGGAGATGAAGGACGCGGCCGGCAACTACCTCGGGGTGAAGGGCTACACCACCCGCCGTGGCTCCGACTTCACCATCGTCGCCGGTGCCGCCTCCTCCTCCGGTACGTCGTCCACGGGCGGCACCACCGGCACGACATCGGACGCCGGGACGACGGCGCTCGCCGCCGGCAAGACCCTGGTCGTCACCGACCCCGCCGCGACCGCGACGAGCAGCGCCACCCCGAGTCCTGCGACCACGCCGAGCGCCGCTGCCACGACCGGCAGCGGTGCCGTGGACGAGGAGTCCTCGGCGATGACGCCGCAGGAGAAGGCCTCGATCGAGGCCGCCGTCGACGCGGCCCTGGCCGACGACAGCGCCCCGACCGCCCGGGTGACCACCACCTCGGAGGCAGGCTTCCCGTGGGTCGGCGGCGCCGGGCTGCTGGCCGGACTCGTCGCCGCGGTCGTGCTCGTCGCGCGTTCTCGTCGTCGTGCGTGAGCGCTCGCGCCCGCTGGTCCTGGCACTGGCCCTGGTCGCCCTCGTCCTCGCCGTGCTGGCCAGCCTCACGTTCGGCTCCCACCGGCTCGGGATGGGGGAGACCTGGCGGCTGCTGCTGCACCCCGACGGCTCCACCGCCTCCGAGGTGCTGCACGGCCTGCGGGTGCCCCGCACCGTCATCGGCGCGGTCATCGGTGCGGCCCTGGCGCTGTCGGGCTCGGTGCTCCAGTCACTGACCCGCAACCCGCTGGCCGACCCCGGGATCCTCGGGGTCAATGCCGGTGCGGCCCTGGCCGTGACCGCCGCGGTCGCTCTCACCGGCGTCTCCGGGATCGGGTTCTACCTCTGGTTCGCGCTGCTCGGGGCGGGGATCGCCGCCGCCGGGGTGCTGCTCCTGGCCGGGACCGGTGCCGCCCTGCACAACCCCGCCCGGGTGGCCCTGGCCGGTGTCGCCGTCAGTGCCGCGCTGGCCGCGATCACACAGACCGTGGTGCTGGCCGACCAGGAGGCGTTCAACGAGTTCCGCTACTGGATCGCCGGGTCCCTGGAGGGACGCGGCTGGCACGAGCTCGCCCTGACCGCCCCGCTCTTCGTCCTCGGCGCGGTGGTCGCACTGGTGCTCGCCCCGGCCCTGAACGCACTCTCGTTGGGGGATGACACCGCCCGCTCGCTGGGCGTCCCGGTCGCCCGGGTGCGCACCCTCGGCGTGATCGCCGCCGTCCTGCTCGCCGGTGGCGCGACCGCCGCGGCAGGGCCGATCGGGTTCGTCGGCCTGGCCGTCCCGCTGCTGGTCCGTGCCCTGATCGGCAACGACCAGCGCTGGATCGCCGTGCTGAGCGTGATCCTCGGCGCTGCCTGGCTGCTCGCCGCCGACACCCTGGCCCGGGTGGTGCTCGCCCCGCAGGAGGTCCAGGTCGGCGTGGTCGCCGCCCTGGTCGGTGCCCCGATCTTCATCGCCCTGGTCTCCCGGCGGAAGGTGCCCTCGCTGTGAGCACGCAGATCACCCTCCGTGCCGGTCGTGGGGCCGGTCGTGGAGCCGAGCGTCGCTGGTCCTTCCGCTTCCATCGGCGTACCGCCCTCGTGCTGGCCGTCCTGCTGGTCGCGATCCTCGCGGTGGCCACCACGGCGATGATGCTCGGCGACTACGAGCTGAGTCCGACGCAGGTCTGGTCGGCCCTGGTAGGACGCAGCGACGACCCGCTCGGCACGTACTTCGTCCAGGAGCTGCGGGCGCCGCGGATCGTCGCGGCGGTCACCGTCGGCACCGCGCTCGGCATCGCCGGGTCGCTCTTCCAGAACATCACCGGCAACCCGCTGGGCAGCCCCGACATCCTCGGCTTCACCACCGGTGCGGCCACCGGTGCCCTGATCCAGATCATCGTGCTCGGCGGGACCACCCACGAGGTGGCGCTCGGCGCCCTGATCGGCGGCCTGGCCACCGCGCTCGCGGTGCATCTGCTCACCCGGGCGACCGGGATGACCGGGCAGCGCCTGATCCTGGTCGGCCTCGGTGTCGGAGCGCTGCTCTCGGCCGTCAACACCCTGCTGGTGGTGCGGGCCAACCTGGTCGCCGCCCAGACCGCTGCACAGTGGCTCGCGGGGTCCCTCAACGCGATGCTGTGGCCGCGGGCGCTGCTCACCCTGGGCGCGGTCGTGGTGCTCGCCGTGGCCGCCCTGGCCCTGACCCGGCCGCTGGCCCAGCTCGCCCTCGGTGACGACGTGGCCCGCGCCTCGGGGGTGCCGGTCACCCGGATCCGCACCACCGCGGTGATCCTCGCCGTCGCCCTGGTCAGCGTCGCCACCGCCGCTACCGGACCGATCGCGTTCGTCGCCCTGGCCGCGCCGCAGATCTCGCGCCGCCTGGCCGGATCGTCCACCCCCGGCCTGATCGGCCCCGGCCTGGTCGGTGCCCTCCTGGTGCTGGTCAGCGACGTGCTGGCCCAGCGCCTCTTCGCCCCGACCGAGCTCGCGGTGGGCGTCATCACCGGCGCGCTCGGCGGGGTGTACCTGATCGCCCTGCTCGCCCTGAGGAGAAACAAGTGAACCAGGACTACCGACGCAGCGCCCGCTTGCACGCCAGCGAGCTCGCCGTCGGCTACGGCCAGCGCCGGATCATCGACGGCCTCGACCTGGAGGTCCCCGACGGCGTCTTCACCGTCATCGTCGGCCCGAACGCCTGCGGCAAGTCCACCCTGCTGCGCTCCTTGGCGCGGCTGCTGCCCGCTGCCGGTGGGGCGGTCACGTTGGACGGGCGGGCCGTGTCGACGTACGAGGCGAAGGCGCTGGCCCGCGAGATCGGGCTGCTCCCGCAGAGCCCGACGGCCCCCGACGGGCTCACCGTCGCCGACCTGGTGGGGCGCGGACGCTACCCGCACCAGGGCCTCTTCCGGCAGTGGTCGGCCGCCGACGAGGCCGCCGTCGAGGCGGCGATGGCGGCCGCCGACGTCGCGGTGCTGCGCGACCGGGCCGTCGAGGAGCTCTCCGGCGGACAGCGGCAACGGGTCTGGCTGGCGATGGCGCTGGCCCAGGAGACCTCGCTGCTGCTGCTCGACGAGCCCACCACGTACCTCGACATGAGCCACCAGCTCGAGGTGCTCGACCTGGCCCGCAGCCTGGTCGAGGGCGGCAAGACCGTGATCGCGGTGCTCCACGAGCTCCATCTCGCCTTCCGGTACGCCGACCACCTGGTCGTCATGCGCGAGGGCCGGATCGTGGCCGAAGGGGCACCGAACGAGGTCGTCACCGCGGCGCTGATCGAGGAGGTCTACGACCTGCCCTGCCGGATCATCTCCGACCCGGTCTCGGCGACGCCGCTGGTCATCCCGGAGGCGCGATGAGGCCCGCGGGCGGTGCGGAGACTCCGGCCCGCCGGCGCCCGCCCAAGCGCCCCCGGCCCAGCCCGGTGCCGCGGGTGGCGTCGCCGCTGATCGCGGGTCTGGGCGAGGCACCCGCGGATCTGGAGCGGTTCTGGGACGACGTCGCCCGGGTCGCGCCCCTGATCCAGGTGCACGAGCCCGGCGCCGACGGCGAGCAGACCATGACCGTCACCTTCGTGTGGCGCGACACCGACGGCGACGCCGAGCAGGTGCTGCTCTTCGCCAACCGGCTCACCGACGAGACCTCGCTGGCCCAGACCCTGCTCGACCACGTGCCGGGCACCGACCTGTGGCATGCCTCCTTCACGATGGGCGCCGACTGGCGCGCCTCGTACTCGTTCCTGGTGCATCGCCGTGGGGAGCCCGCGCCGTGGGTGGTCGGCGACCAGGTCGCCATCCGGGCCGCCCTGGACCGCGGTCGCCCCGATCCGCTCAATCCGCTCACCTGCCGCAACCGGGCCGGGGTGGAGCAGTCGGTGGTCGAGGGCCCCGCCGCCCCGGCGCAGCCGTGGCTGATCGAGCGTGGCGGCATCGCTCGCGGCACCCTCGACCGGGGCGAGGGGCCGGGCGGACGGACGCTGTGGCTCTACGACCCGCCGGGGACCGCACCCGACGCGGCGCTGCCGCTGCTGGTCGTGCTCGACGGCGAGGTCTGGGTCGGACCCCAGTCGCTGCCCACCACCCTGGACAACCTGATCGCCGACGGCCTCGCACCGGTGCGGGCCGTGCTGGTCGACTCCGGGGGGCGCGAGGCACGCTGGGCGGACCTCTCGGTGGACGGCACGGGGGCGTCGTACGTCGTCGACGAGCTGCTCGACTGGGTGCGCGCCCGACGCGGGGTCGTGCCCGGCCCCACCGGCGTCGCCGTCGCGGGCCAGAGCCTCGGCGGCCTGACCGCGCTCCGGCTCGGGCTGAGCCGCCCCGACGCCGTCGGCACGGTGATCTCGCATTCGGCCTCGCTGTGGCAGGACGACCTCACCCACCTGCTCGCCGTGCCCACCCCGGGCCGGGACCGGGTCCGGGTCTTCCTGTCCCACGGCTCCCAGGAGTGGGTGCTCGACCCGCCCCACCGGGCGCTGGCGACCCGTCTGGCCGAGGCCGGGATCACCACCGAGGTGAGCGTCCACAACGGCGGCCACGACTACGCCTGGTGGCGCGGGGGAGTGGCCGACGCGATCGCCTGGTCCGCCCGACTTCCGGGTTAGCCACCGCCGACTTCCGGGTTCACCCCCGCCGAGATCCGGGTTCACCACCGCCGAGATCCGGGTTCACCACCGTCGACTTCCGGGTTCACCACCGCATGCGGAATGGGCACACCCGGCTGGGGCGTTAGGTCTGCGTGCGTCTGTCTGTCCTCGACCTCGTCCCGGTCCGCTCCGACCAGTCCTCGGCCCAGGCGGTCGCCGCCTCGGTCTCGTTGGCGAGGACCGCCGACGAGCTGGGCTACCACCGCTACTGGGTGGCCGAGCACCACAACATGCCTGCGGTCGCGGCGACCAACCCGCCGGTCCTGATCGGGATCCTGGCCGGAGCCACCCAGCGGATCCGGGTCGGCTCGGGCGGGATGATGCTGCCCAACCATGCCCCGCTGGTCGTCGCCGAGCAGTTCGCGCTGCTGGAGGCGGCGTACCCCGGTCGGATCGACCTCGGTGTCGGGCGCGCGCCGGGCACCGATCAGGTGACCGCGTGGGCGCTGCGGCACAGCGGCCCTGCCGACGCCGACGACACCGTGAGCCGGTTCCCCGAGATCGTCGACAACCTGCAGGCGATGATGGACCCGCTCGGCGTCTCGGTCGCGGTCAACGGCCGCCGGCACGCGCTGCACGCCACCCCGGCCGCCGCCTCGGCACCGGAGCTGTGGCTGCTGGGCTCCAGCCAGTACGCCGCTGCGCTGGCCGCCCAGAAGGGGCTGCCGTACGTCTTCGCCCACCACTTCGCCTCGCAGACCACCGAGACCGGGCAGGCGCTCGAGCTCTACCGGCGGACGTACGTGCCCTCCCCGGAGCGCCCCGAGCCGCGGACCTTCCTCACCGCCAACCTGGCCGTGGCCGAGACCCGTGCCGAGGCCGAGCGGCTCGCACTGCCGCAGCTGCTCACCATGCTCCGGCTGCGCACCGGCGCCCCGCTGGCGGCCCAGCCGCTGGTGGAGGAGGCGGAGGCCACACCGATCGCGGAGGGTCAGCAGGGCCTGCTGGACGCGATGCGGCAGCGCTGGATCATCGACGACGCGGCCGGTGCTGCAGCCCGGGTGCGTGAGCTGGCCGAGCGGTTCGAGGTCGACGAGGTGATGGTCAACCCGATCACCGGTGCCGTGGCCGGCACTGACCCGGCGACCGCCCCGACCCGCGAGGAGACGCTGCGTCTGCTCAGCGGCCTGCAAAGCTGACAGCGACCCCCAGCGACACACGACAGACCAAAGACGAGTGCCGGCCGACCCCTGGATGAGCAGGGGCCGGCTGGCACTCGTCGTTGTCAGGCCTCCTCGGGCGCGATCGGCTCGTCGAGCTCGATGTCGCTGCGCTCGAGCTCATGGCTGAGCGCCTCGAGCTCGGCCCCACCGGCCATCAGGGTGATCAGCTCGTCGCGGGTGATCTGGTCCTTCTCGTACTCACCCATGCTCCGGCCGCGACGCAGCAGCAGGAAGCGGTCGCCGATCGGGTAGGCGTGGTGCGGGTTGTGGGTGATGAAGACGACCCCCAGCCCTCGCTCCCGGGCCTTGGCGATGTAGCGCAGCACCACACCCGACTGCTTGACCCCCAGGGCCGCGGTGGGCTCGTCGAGGATCAGCACCTTCGCGCCGAAGTACACCGCGCGGGCGATCGCGACACACTGCCGCTCCCCGCCCGAGAGCGTCCCGATCGGCTGGTCGACGTCGCGTAGGTCGATGCCCATCGCGAGCAGCTCGGCCTTGGTGGTCTTGCGCATGAAGTCGACGTCGAGGTGCTTGAACGGGCCCTTCCCCTTGACCGGCTCGGAGCCGAGGAAGAAGTTGCGCCACACCGGCATCAACGGCACCACGGCGAGGTCCTGGTAGACCGTCGCGATGCCCTCGCTCAACGCCTGCCGCGGGTTGGAGAAGTGCCGCGGCGTGCCGTCCACGATCAGCTCGCCCTCGCTGTGCGGGTGCGCCCCGGCCATGATCTTGATGAAGGTCGACTTGCCGGCGCCGTTGTCACCCAGCACACAGGTGACCTCACCGGCCCGGACCCGGGTGGTGATGTCGCGCAGGGCGATCACCGACCCGTAGCTCTTGCCGATCCCGTTGACCTCGATCAGGGCGGTGCCGCGCGGCGGGACGTCGGCCGAGCGGACCTTGGCCGCGGCCGCCTCCCGCTCGGCCTCGGCCTTGGCCAGGGTGGCCTTGCGGGTGGCGTACTCGCGTGCGACCTTGCCCACCCGCTTGCCGGTAGGGGAGATCCGGTCGCCGGCCAGATCGGTCGGCTGCAGGGCGGGACCGGACCGGTCCGGCTCGCCGGCCGGGGTCGGCGGCACCTGGTTGTCACTCATCGTGCGACCTCCGCTCGCTTGCGCACCCAGTTGTTGATCAGCACCGCGCCCAGCAGCATCACGCCGAGGAACGCCTTGAGCCAGTTGCTGTCCCAGCCCGAGTAGACGATGCCCTGGAACGTCATGCCGTAGATCAGGGCACCGAGCGCGGCACCGACGGCCGAGCCGAAGCCACCGGTCATCAGGCAGCCGCCGACGACGGCGCAGATGATGTAGACGAACTCGTCGCCCACACCGGTGGTGGCCTGCGCCGTGCCGGTCTGGAAGAGCGAGAGCATGCCGACCAGCCAGCCGGCGGCAGCGGTGGTCATGAAGAGTCCGACCTTCGTCGAGGCCACCGGTACGCCGACCTGGCGGGCGCTGGCCGGGGCGCCGCCGACAGCGAAGATCCAGTTCCCGGCCCGGGTCCGCATCAGGACCCAGGTGGCGATGATCGTGACGATCACCCACCACATCACCGAGATCTGCAGCTCCAGGCCGAGGAAGTTGAACGTCGAGCCGAAGTAGTTGGTCAGGTCGTAGTAGCCCGGGACGTCACGGACGCCCTGGACCGCGACCTGGCCGATGATCAGCTTGGTGACGGCGAGGTTGACGCCCTGGAGCACGAAGAACGTGCCGAGGGTGACGATGAAGCTGGGCAGGCCGGTCTTGTTGACCAGGATGCCGTTGAGCGCGCCGATGGCGAGGGCCAGGACGAGGGCCAGCACGACGGCCAGCCAGATGTTCATCCCCCAATGGGTGGTGACGATGCCGACGAAGAGACCGGTGGTGCCGGTCATGGTGCCGGCCGAGAGGTCGAACTCGCCGCCGATCATCAGCAGGGCCACGGCGACGGCCATGATCCCGAAGAGGCTGGCGCTGGCCAGCCACGTCGGAGCGCCGGCGGTGGTCATGAAGGTCGACGCCTCGATGGAGAAGAAGGCCATCACGACGATCGCCGCGACGAGTGCTCCGATCTCGGGTCGGCGCAGGATCCGGGTCACCCGACCCGACGAGGCGAGACGCTCGTCGGGCCCGGCGGCACCGGTCGGTGCAGTGGTGGTCGCTGACATCGTGCGGTACCTGTCAGCGCGTTCCGTTGGCGGCGAACTGGGCCACCTGGGCAACGTTGTCCTTGGTCACGAAGGCAGGGCCGGAGTAGACCGGCTGGCCGCCGCCGACGTCGTTGCCGTTGCGGTCCTTGAGTGCGATCACGACGAGCGGCATGTAACCCTGGACGTAGGGCTGCTGGTCGATCGCGAAGGCGATCTTGCCGCCCTCGATCGCGGTGGTGACGTCGGAGGAGACGTCGAAGGTGCCGATCGGGGCGGTTGACTTGGCCGACTCCTCGGCCTGGACGGCCGCCGTACCGACGGCGTTGTTGAGCGTCAGGATGGCGTCGACCGACTTGTCGGAGTTGAGCTTCGAGGCGATCGTCGCCTGAACGTTGGCGATGTTGGAGATGTTGACCTGGAGGTTCTCGACCTTGCCGCCGAATGCCTTCGCGGCGCCCTTGCAGCGGCTCTCCAGACCGATGTTCCCGGCCTCGTGGATGACACAGATCATGTGCTTACCGCCGAGCTCCTTGAACTTGGCGCCGGCCGCTTCGCCGGCGAGTTCCTCGGACTGGCCGATGTGGGTGATCGCCCCGAACGCCTTGGACTCCTCCAGCCCCGAGTTGATCGTGACCACCGGGATTCCGGCCTTGACCGCGTCCTGGACCGCGCCCTTCACTCCGTCGGGGTTGGCCATCGAGACGACCAGGCCGTCGACCTTCTGTGCGATCGCGTTCTCGATCAGCTGGCTCTGCTTCGTCGGGTCGGGGTCACCGTTGTACTGCATGGTGATGTTGAGGTCCTTGCCGGCCTGCGTGGCACCGGACTTCACCACGTCCCAGAACGGGTCGCCGGGGGCCGAGTGGGTCACGACGGCGACGGTCAGCTTCTTCGAGCTGTCGGTCTTCGTCGTGGACGCGCCGTTGGAGCTCGAGGAGCCCGACGGGGACTGGTTGGAGCACGCCGAGAGGGCGAGCACCGTTGCGGCGACGCCGGCGACGACGATCTTGTTGATCCTCATGGTGTGGTGCCTTTCGTGTGGTGTGGTTCTGGGCCGCAACGGCCCCATCAGGATGACGTGGGGAACGAGAAACTGGCCGCAGCGGCATGCGTCGGCTCGGGCCAACGAGATGTCACCACCTTGGCATGGGTGTAGAACGTGATGCCCTCGGGGCCGTGGATATGCGATTCTCCGAAGAGTGAGTCCTTCCATCCGCCGAACGAGTAGTAGGCCATCGGGACCGGGATCGGGACGTTGATCCCGATCATGCCGACGTGGACGTCGCGATGGAACCGACGCGCTGCAGCACCGGAGTCGGTGAAGACGGCGGTGCCGTTGCCGTAGGGGTTGGCGTTGATCAGGTCGATCGCCTCTTCGAGGGTGTCGACCCGGACCACGGCGAGCACCGGGCCGAAGACCTCTTCGCGGTACGCCGACATCGACGGGGCCACCCGATCGAGCAGCGTCGGCCCGAGGAAGTAGCCCTCCTCATGGCCGGGCACGCTCAGCTCGCGGCCGTCGACCACGGGCTCGGCACCGGCCTCGACGGAGTCGGCGATGATCCCGACCATGCGTTCGCGGGCGGCGGCGGTGATCACCGGTCCCATCTCGGAGTCGGTACGCCGACCCGGGCCGACCACCACGCTGCGGGCCTTGGCGGCCAGGGCGTCGACCAGGGCGTCGGCCTGCTCGGCGGTGCCGACGGCGACGACGGTGGAGATCGCCATGCAGCGCTCCCCGGCGGAGCCGAACCCGGCGGCGATCAGGTGGTCGGTGACGTAGTCGAGGTCGGCGTCGGGCAGCACCACGGCGTGGTTCTTCGCACCGCCCAGCGCCTGGACCCGCTTGCCGGCCTCGCTGGCACGGCGGTGCAGGGAGGAGGCGATCGGGGTGGAGCCGACGAAGGAGATCGCGGTGACGTCGGGGTGGTCGAGCAGCGCGTCGACGGCCTCCTTGTCACCGTGCACGACGTTGAAGACGCCCTCGGGCAGCCCGGCCTCGCGCCACAGCTCGGCCAGGATCAGGGCGGCCGAGGGGTCGCGCTCGCTGGGCTTGAGCACGAACGTGTTGCCGCACGCGATCGCGATCGGGAACATCCACATCGGCACCATCGCAGGGAAGTTGAACGGGGTGATGCCCGCGACCACGCCGAGCGGTTGCCGGTAGGAGAGCAGGTCCACGCCGCCGGAGACCTGGTCGGAGTAGTCGCCTTTGAGTAGCGCGGGGATGCCGCAGGCGAACTCGACCACCTCCAGGCCGCGTTGCACCTCGCCACGGGCGTCGGAGAGCACTTTGCCGTGCTCGTCGGTGATCGCCTCGGCGAGCCGGCCCATGTTCGCGGCGACCAGGTGCCGGAACGCGAACAGGATCGAGGTGCGCTTGCTCAGCGAGGTCTGCGACCAGCTGGTGAAGGCGTCACCGGCCGCGCGTACGGCGTCGGCGACATCAGCCGCGTCGGCGGCGGCGACCACGGCGGTCTGTGCGCCGGTGGCGGGGTCGTACACCGGCAGGGTGCGGCCCGAGGTGCCCTCGGCGGGGCGGCCGTCGATCCAGTGGGTGATGCTGCGCATGGTCTGTCCTGTCCTGGGTGGTCGTGTCAGTGCTCGGGGTGGCCCGGCCGGGCCGAGGGCCGCAGGTGGGGCCGCTGGCGCGCCTTGGCGGCGTCGTAGCGCTCCCGGGCGGCGCGGGTGGTGTCGAGGGTGGAGACCTCCGCGACCGGCACGTCCCACCAGGCGGTGTCGGACGGTCCGGGGATCCGCGGGTCGGTCTCGACGTGGATCACGACGGGGCCGCCGCTGATCGAGCGGGCCTGGCGCAGGGCCGAACGCAGGTCGGCGATGGTCTCGGCGCGCAGCACCGTTGCCCCGAGGCTGGCGGCGTTGGCGGCCAGGTCGACCGGCAGCCGGTCGCCGTCGAGTCGACCGGTCGAGGTCTGGCGGCGCCGGTAGTTGGTGCCGAAACGCTGGGAGCCGAGCGACTCCGAGAGTGCGCCGATGGAGGCGAAGCCGTGGTTCTGCACCAGCACCACGGTGAGCTTGATCCCCTCCTGCACGCAGGTGACCAGCTCCGAGCTCATCATCAGGTAGGAGCCGTCGCCGACCATCACCACGACCTCGCGCTCGGGCGCGGCCATCGCGACGCCCAGGCCGCCGGGGATCTCGTAGCCCATGCAGGAGTAGCCGTACTCGACGTGGTAGCCCTTCGGGTCCACGGTGCGCCACAGCCGGTGCAGGTCGCCGGGCATCGATCCGGCGGCGCAGACCACGACGTCGTGCGGGGCCATCGACTCGTTGACCGCGACCAGCACCTCGGTCTGGGAGGGGAGCGGGGCGTGGCCCGCGGTCGCGGCGGTCGCGATCTCGGCCTCCCAGGCGGCCCGGGAGGCGGCGATCTGCTCGCTGCGGTCGGGGCGCTGGCTTCCAGAGGCGCCGGACCGCTCAGCGATCCCGGCGGTCAGGGCGCGCAGCCCCTGACGGGCATCGGCGACCAGGGAGATCGCCGACAGCTTGTGCGTGTCGAAGCCGGCCACGTTGAGGTTGAGGAAGCGGACCTCGGGGTGGGCGAAGAGGGTCATCGACGCGGTGGTGAAGTCGGAGTAGCGGGTGCCGATGCCGATCACCAGGTCGGCCTCGGCGGCCAGGGCGTTGGCGGTGGGTGTGCCGGTGTGTCCGATCGCCCCGACGGCCAGCGGGTGGTCGTCGCCGAGGGCCCCGCGGCCCGCCTGGGTCTCGGCCACGGGGATCCCGGTGGCCTCGACGAACGCCCGCAGGTCGTCCGAGGCCCCGCTGTAGAGGGCCCCGCCGCCGGCGATGATCAGCGGCGTGCGCGACGTACGGATCGCCTCCAGGGCTGCGGCGAGGACCGCCGGCTCGGGCTCGGGGCGTGCCACGTGCCAGACCCGGCGCTCGAACAGCTCCTCGGGCCACTCGTGGGCCTCGGCCTGGACGTCCTGGGGCAGCGCCAGCGTGACCGCACCGGTCTCGACCGGGTCGGTGAGCACCCGCATCGCCTGGAGCAGCGCCGCGGGCAGCTGCTCGGGCCGCGAGATCCGGTCGAAGAACCGCGAGACCGGCCGGAAGGCGTCGTTGACCGAGACGTCGTTGCTGGTGGGCAGCTCCAGCTCCTGGAGCACCGAGCCGCTGGCCCGGGTGGCGAAGACGTCGCCGGGCAGGAGCAGCACCGGGATCCGGTTGATGGTGGCCAGCGCGGCGCCGGTGACCATGTTGGTCGCGCCGGGGCCGACCGAGGCGGTCACTGCGAGGGTGGAGAGCCGGTCGCGGGTCCGGGCGAAGCCAACGGCAGCGTGCACCATCGCCTGCTCGTTGCGTCCGGTCCAGTACGGCAGGTCGCCGGCCGAGCCGGGCTCGGCCGCGATCTCGGACTCCAGTAGTGCCTCGCCGATCCCGGCCAGGTTGCCGTGGCCGAAGATCCCGAAGCAGCCCTCGATCAGACGCTGTTCGACGCCGTCGCGCTCGCTGTACTGGACCGACAGGAAGCGCACGATCGCCTGGGCGACGGTGAGGCGGACGGTCATCGCTGCTCCTCAGGGTGCTGGGGGTGCTGGGTGTGCTGGGTGTGCTCGGTGAACGGGAGCCGCGGATCGATCTCCTGGTCGGCCCAGGTCTCGCGGATCCAGGTGTGGTCGGGGTCGTCGCAGATCAGCCAGGAGCGCTGCGGTCCGGCCATCACGTTGAGGTAGTAGAGGTCGTAGCCCGGCGCCGCCATCGTCGGCCCGTGCCAGCCGGCCGGGATGGTGACGACGTCGCCGTGCCGGACCTCGGCGGTCAGGTCGGTCGCGCCGTAGACCCGCTGGTAGGCGGGGCCGCCCCCGGCCACCTCGTAGTAGTAGATCTCCTCCAGGGCGGTCTCCTCGCCGGGACGCTCCTGGTCGTGCTTGTGCGGCGGGTACGACGACCAGTTGCCGCCCGGGGTGAGCACCTCCACCACGATCAGGTTCGCCGCGGCGAAGGTGGACTCGGTGACGATGTTGTTCACCTGGCGCGAGCACCGGCCGGCGCCACGCAGCTCCACCTCGGTCGCGCTGGCGGGGGAGTAGCGCGCCTCCAGGCGTTCGGTGCACTGCGCCGAGGGCAGCGCGAACCGGCCGCCCTCGACCGAGGTCAGCGTGGCCAGCGCATCGCGCGGGACGTAGACGACGTCGGTGGTCGGGCCGAAGACCCCGCTGCGGCCGATCAGGTCGAAGACCACCGGGCCGGGGACGACGGCGTCGCTGTGGGCCGGGCTGACGGTGACCGTGGCCGCGCCGGCCAGGGGGAGGACCAGCCACTCGGCGCCCTCGGTGGGCCAGGTGTGGGAGCCGCCGGGGGCGAGCTCGACGATCTCGAGACCGGCGTAGGACCATCCGGCGGTGGCGGGGTCGACCTTGCCCGGGGAGGTGAGGTGGCGGGCCGGGGCGCTCACAGCAGTCCCACCGCAGCGTCGACGGCGGCGGCGACGTCACCGTCGCCGGGGTAGAGCAGGGCGCGGCCCACGATCATCCCGAAGACGCTCGGGCACGCGGCGGCGGCACGCCAGCGCTCCAGGGTCGCCGGGTCGTCGAGGTTGGTCTCGCCGCCGAGCAGCAGGATCGGCAGGCTGGTCGAGGCGGCCACCCGCTCCATCTCCTCGACGACGGGCAGCTTGAGCCAGGTCCGTGCCGAGGTCCGGCCCAGCCCGGCAGCGACGGTCGCCGAGCGGATCACCGCCTCGGTGGAGAGGTCGTTGCCGATCCGGCCGTCGACACGGTGGGAGACGAACGGCTCCACCATCGCCATCAGGTCGTGGTCGGCCAGGTCGGAGACCGCCTCGGCACAGGCCTGCAGGGTGGGTGCGGTGGCCCGGTCCTCGGGGTCGATCCGGAGCAGCATCTTGCCGCCGTCGTAGCCCATTGCCGCGATCGTCTCGGCGTCGTAGCCGGTCATCCGGTCGTCGATCTCGAAGACGGTCCCGGCCAGGCCGCCGCGGTTCATCGAGCCGAGCACGACCTTGTCGTCCAGGGCTCCCATCAGGAGCAGGTCCTCGACCACGTCGGGGGTGCCGAGGAAGCCGTCCACGCCCGGGCGGGACAGAGCCGTGGCGACCCGGCTGAGCAGCTCCCCGCGGTCGGCCATCGCGAGCGGGTCCGAGCCGACCCGCAACGCGCCCCGGGCGGGGTGGTCGGCGGCGAGCAGCATCAGTCGCCCGCTGGACCCGATCAAGGTCGTACGCCGTCGCCGGGCCGCCGCGGCACGGCTGATCGCGTCGGGGTCGTGGGCACGGATCGAGGCGAGCTCGGCGATCAGGTCGCGGGCGGGAAGCCCGAGCAGGTCAGACATGGGTCGACTCCTGGGGGTCGGGGTGGGGCGTCGGGGTGGTCGCGAGCAGGGCCTCAACCTCGGCGCTGGTCGGCATCGCCTCCGAGCACGACAGCCGCGAGGCGACGATCGCCCCGGCGGTGTTGGCGAAGCGGAGGGTCTGCTCCAGTGGCCAGCCGGCGAGCAGGCCGTGGCACAGCGCTCCGCCGAAGGCGTCGCCGGCACCGAGGCCGTTGACCACCTCGACGGGGGTCGGGGGCACCACGGTGGTGGTCTCGCCCTGGCGGCCGAGCACCCCGGCGGGGCCCTGCTTGACCACGGCCAGGTCGAGTCCGGCGGCCAGCAGTGCGGCGGCGGCGCGGTCCGGGGCGGTCTCGCCGATCGCGACCTCGCACTCCTCGCGGTTGCCGACCGCGACCGTCGCCCAGCGCAGCGCCTCCCGGGCGGCGCTGGTGGCCTCGGCGGCCGAGGACCAGAACATCGGGCGGTAGTCGAGGTCGATGACGGTGGTGGCACCGGGGTTGCGGGTGGCGCGTGCCTCCAGGGCCGCCAGGGTGGCCGACCGGCTGGGCTGCTGGCACAGCCCGGTCAGGGTGACCCAGAAGATCCGGGCCTCGGCGATGGTGTCGAGGTCGAGCTCGTCGGCTCGCAGCTGCAGGTCAGGTGCGGTCGGGGTCCGGTAGAAGTAGAGCGGGAAGTCGTCGGGCGGGTGGATCTCGCACAGGGTGATCGGGGTCGGCCAGACCGGGTCCGTGCCGACGTACCGCGGATCGACGCCGAAGCCGGTGAGCGCGGTCCTGACGTAGTCGCCGAACGGGTCGGCACCGGTCTTCGTGATCACGGCGCTGCGGCGGCCGTAGCGGGCGGCGGCGATCGCCACGTTGGTCGGGCTGCCGCCGAGGAAGCGGGCGAAGCGGGGCACGTCGGCGAGCCCGACCCCGATCTCCTCGGGGTAGAGGTCGATCCCGACCCGGCCCATGGTGAGGACGTCGAGCGTCATCGGCCCAGACCGTTCAGGAACTCCAGGCTGGCCCGGACGTCGCTCAGCGGGCCTTCGCCGGTGGGTGCCTCGGTGAGGATGGTGTCCTGCTCCATCACGTACCAGCCCTGGTAGCCGGCGGCGCTGAGCGCTGCCACGATGCCGGCGATGTCGACGTCGCCGGAGCCCAGCGGCACGTACATCCCGGCCCGGACCGCGTCGGTGTAGGTCAGCTCGCCGCTGCGGACCCGGGCGGCCAGGTCGGCGCGGACGTCCTTGAGGTGGGCGTGCTTGATCCGGGTGGGCACCCGGCGGACCAGGTCGAGCGGGTCGGTGCCGCCGACGAGCAGGTGGCCGGTGTCCAGGGTGAGGCCGATGCTGCTGCCCTCGACCACCCGGTCGACCTCCGCGGCCGTCTCGACCATCGTGCCGACGTGGGGGTGCAGGGTGGCCTCGATGCCGTGCTCGGCGGCCACCGCCGCGAGCCGGTCCAGGTTGGTCAGCAGGGTGGCCCAGCCGGTCTCGTCGAGCACCGGCCGGTCGTCGTACCCGTCGCTGCCCGAGGCCGCGGCCAGGACCAGGGAGGTCGCTCCGGCGGCGACGAAGTGCGCCAGGGTGGCGGTGATGTCGGGCACCGGGTCGTGGTCGGGGTCGAAGAGCACGACCGGGACGAAGCCGCCGACGGCGCTCATCCCGTGCTCGGTGAGCAGGGCGGCCGCCGCGGTCGGGTCGGCCGGCAGGAAGCCGTCGGGGCCGAACTCGGTGGCGGCCACGCCGAGCGCGCTCATCTCGGTCAGGACGCGGTCGGGGGAGAGCTGGTAGCCCCAGCCCGGCACCTCGCACACGCCCCAGCTGATCGGGGCGGCGGCGATCCGCAGCCCGGTGCTCATCGGCGCACCTCGTCGATGGTGACCCGGCGGCCCTCGACCCGCGACAGCGTCGCGGCCTCGGCCACGAGCAGTGCCTCCAGGGCCTCGTCGACGGTGCACGGCGACGTGCTCCGACCGGCGGCGACGTCGATGAAGGCGTTCATCTCCGCGCGGTAGGCGGGGGTGAACCGCTCCCAGAAGGAGGGGTGCGCGCCGCCGTCGGGGAAGGTGGTGCCGGGCTCGGCCGAGAGCAGGGCGGCGTGGTCGTCGAGACCGACGGCGAGGGTGCCGCGGGTGCCGGCCAGCTCCATCCGGACGTCGTACCCACCGCCGTTGTAGCGACTGCCCTGGACGGTCACGAGGGTGCCGTCGTCGAGGGTGAGCAGGCAGGCGGTCTCGTCCACGTCGCCGGCTTCGGCGAAGAAGGCGGCACCGCGGTTGGCGCCCCACGCGATCACGTCCACGACCTCGCGGCCGCTGACCCAGCGCAGGATGTCGAAGTCGTGGATCAGGCAGTCGCGGTAGATCCCGCCGCTGGTCGGGATGTACGACGCGTGCGGCGGGGCCGGGTCGGCGGTGACGGCGTGCACGCGGCGGAGCTCGCCGATCGACCCGTCGGCGACGGCAGCGCGGGCGGCGGCGTAGCCGGCATCGAAGCGGCGCTGGAAGCCGATCTGCACCTGGACCCCGGCGCGCTCAACGGCCTCGCGGACCGCGCGGGTCTCGGCCAGGCTGAGGGCGACCGGCTTCTCGCAGAAGACCGGGATCCCGGCCTCGGCCCCGGCGGTGATCAACTCGGCGTGGGAGCCGGTGCCGCTGGCGATCACGAGGGCGTCGATGCCGCTGCTCAGGACGCCGTCGACGCCCGTTGCGGACTCGACGCCGAGGGTGGCGGCGGCCTCGTCGGCGCGGGCCTGGTCCATGTCGCCGAGGACCAGGGAGCCGACCGCGGGGTGGGCGGCGACCACTGCCGCGTGGGAGGTCCCGATCCGGCCGACTCCGAGGAAACCGATGCGCATCTGCGGCCCGTCGGCGGGCGATGATGTGTGCTGTGTCACATCGGCTATCGAACTCTCCCTGTCCTTCCATGTCAACTAGTTGTCAGGACATTTACTAATTGTGGGTAGACAAGTGAGTAGAGTGGGCGCCATGACGGAGACCACGCGACTGGAGCTCACCGTGGATCGCGCCAGTGACGTGCCGCTCTACCAGCAGGTCGCCGACCAGATGGTCGACGCGATCGAGTCGGGCCGCCTGGAGGCGGGCACTCGACTGGAGGGTGAGCTCCAGCTCGCCCAGCAGTCGGGGCTGTCGCGTCCGACGATGCGCCGCGCGATCGAGCTGCTGGTCGATCAGGGACTCCTGGTCCGCCGACGCGGCTCGGGCACCCAGGTGGTGCACGGCCAGGTCCGCCGCGAGCTCGAGCTGACCAGCCTGTACGAGGACCTCAGTGACTCCGGCCAGACCCCCGGCACACGGGTGCTGGTCAACCGGGTCGAGACGATCGAGGGCGAGCTCGCCGACGAGCTCGGCGTGGCGGCCGGCAAGGCGCTGCGCCTGGAGCGGCTCCGGCTCAGCGGGGGAGCGCCGCTGGCGATCCTGGTGAACTGGCTCCCCGTCGACCTGATCCAGCCCTCCGACGCCGAGCTGGAGACGCACGGCCTCTACCAGCTGCTCCGCGATGCCGGGGCCCGGCCGCAGGTGGCCCGTCAGGTGATCGGCGCCCGGGCGGCGACCGAGGCCGAGGCCCGGCTGCTGGAGTGTGCGGCGGGTGATCCTCTGCTGACGATGCGGCGCACGGCGTACGACGATTCGGGCCGCGTCGTGGAGGTAGGGCACCATTGCTACCGGCCCGAGGGTTACTCGTTCGAGGTGACCTTGGTGCAGCGCTGAGTGGTGTCGTCGTACGCCGTCCGCTGCGGTTCGACCGGGGTCCGGCGCCGACGTCGCGCGGATTAGGTGTGGTACACGTCCCGTCTTAGACTGGCGTGTCGGTCCAACGTGGGTCCGTCCTGTCTGGCCTCGCGGCTGTCTGCGCCTCGTGCGTGGGGAGTAGGCCAGAAAGAACGTCCACGAGGTCCACCGGAGCCACCTGGCACCGGAGGTTCCCGGGCCGGACGGTAGACACCAGACACCGAGCAGTTAGTGAGGACATGCCGAAGAAAGAAGGCGTGATCGAGATCGAGGGCACCGTTGTGGAGGCCCTCCCCAACGCGATGTTCCGAGTGGAGCTCAGCAATGGGCACAAGGTTCTCGCCCACATCAGCGGCAAGATGCGGCAGCACTACATCCGGATCCTCCCCGAGGACCGGGTCGTCGTGGAGTTGTCGCCCTATGACCTCACGCGTGGACGGATCGTCTACCGCTACAAGTAGTAGCCGCCCTCTCAAGAGAAAGGGGTGCGACCATGAAGGTCAACCCCAGCGTCAAGCCGATCTGTGACAAGTGCAAGGTGATTCGTCGCCACGGCCGCGTCATGGTCATCTGCGAGAACCCGCGCCACAAGCAGCGCCAGGGCTGAGCCGGTGCCTCCGGGCACCGCACTCGCAGCACACAACTGAATACATCACATCGACCTGCTAGCTGGCTCCGGCCCGCGAAGCACCCCCGGTTCAGAGGCTGGGGCTCGGACGCCATCCGGGACGCAGATCGAATGACACCTCTGATGAAAACGAAGGAATCAAGATGGCACGCCTCGTTGGTGTTGACCTCCCGCGCGACAAGCGCGTCGAGATCGCTCTCACCTACATCTACGGCATTGGCCGTACCACCTCGCAGCAGCTCCTTGCCGCGACCGGTGTCGACCCGAACACCCGTGTTCACGCCCTGAGCGAGGACGACCTGGTCGCCCTGGCGAAGGAGATCGAGGGTCGCAACCTGACGATCGAGGGTGACCTCCGTCGTGAGGTGCAGTCCGACATCCGTCGCAAGATCGAGATCGGCAGCTACCAGGGTCGCCGTCACCGCATGGGCCTCCCGGTCCGCGGTCAGCGCACCAAGACCAACGCTCGTACCCGCAAGGGCCCGAAGCGCACCGTTGCCGGCAAGAAGAAGGCGAAGTAAGCCCTCGCGGGCTGAACGCCTCTCACCCCAGATCAGCTAGGAGCTACTGAATGCCTCCCAAGAGCCGTCAGGCTGCTGCGAAGACCAAGATTCGCCGCAAGGAGAAGAAGAACATCGCTCAGGGCGAAGCCCACATCAAGAGCACGTTCAACAACACCATCGTCACGATCACGGACCCCACCGGTGCCGTGATCTCGTGGGCCAGTGCCGGCACCGTCGGCTTCAAGGGCTCGCGCAAGTCCACCCCCTTCGCTGCTCAGATGGCCGCCGAGGCCGCTGGTCGTCGTGCGATGGACCACGGCATGAAGAAGATCGACGTCTTCGTCAAGGGTCCGGGCTCGGGCCGCGAGACCGCGATCCGTTCGCTGGGTGCTATCGGCCTCGAGGTCGGCACCATCCAGGACGTCACGCCGACCCCGCACAACGGCTGCCGCCCGCCGAAGCGTCGCCGCGTCTGAGTGTTCCGCTTCTGCGGAGCGCTCGGCGCCTTCATCTGAGACTTGTAAGGAGACCCTGAAATGGCCCGTTACACCGGCCCCATGACCCGCAAGTCCCGCCGTCTCGGCGTGGACCTTGTTGGTGGCGACTCGTCCTTCGAGCGTCGCCCCTACCCCCCGGGCCAGCACGGCCGCGCCCGGATCAAGGAGAGCGAGTACCGCTCGCAGCTGCAGGAGAAGCAGAAGGCTCGCTTCTCCTACGGTGTCCTGGAGAAGCAGTTCGCCAACTACTACCACGAGGCCAAGCGCCGCGATGGCAAGACTGGTGACAACCTGCTCCAGCTCCTCGAGAGCCGTCTCGACAACGTGGTCTACCGTGCCGGCTTCGCCCGCACCCGCCGCCACGCCCGCCAGCTCGTGGTCCACGGCCACTTCCTGGTCAACGGCAAGAAGGTCAACATCCCCTCGTACCAGGTCTCGGCTCACGACGTCATCGACGTCCGTGAGAAGAGCTGGGGCATGACCCCGTTCATCGTGGCTCGCGAGACCCACGGCGAGCGCGTCGTTCCCGCCTGGCTCGAGGCGTTCCCGAACCGCATGCGCGTTCTGGTGCACCAGCTCCCGACCCGGGCCCAGATCGACATCCCGGTCCAGGAGCAGCTCATCGTCGAGTACTACTCGAAGCTCTGATCTACGTTTGACCCCGTCGGCGTCCCACTTCGGTGGGGCGCCGACGGATCCACTTCCGAGCGTCAGCGAGGAAGAGCCGGTATCGTCGCCACTCAGTTAGTTCGGGCCTGTCAAATAGCGGGTAGGTCCGGGAAGGAAACACACAGTGCTGATCGCACAGCGTCCCACCCTGTCGGAAGAGACCGTCGACGAGTTCCGCTCGCGGTTCGTGATCGAGCCCCTCGAGCCGGGCTTCGGTTACACCCTGGGCAACAGCCTTCGTCGTACCCTCCTGTCGTCGATCCCCGGTGCGTCGGTGACGAGCCTGAAGATCGACTCCGTGCTGCACGAGTTCTCCACGATCGACGGTGTCCGCGAGGACGTCACCGAGATCATCCTGAACCTGAAGGGTCTGGTCGTCTCCTCCGAGCACGACGAGCCCGTCACCATGTACCTGCGCAAGTCCGGTGCCGGCGACGTCACCGCTGCTGACATCGCCCCGCCGGCCGGTGTCGAGGTGCACAACCCCGACCTGAAGATCGCGACCCTGTCCGACAAGGGCAAGATCGAGCTCGAGCTGGTCGTCGAGCGTGGCCGTGGCTACGTCTCCGCCGTGCAGAACAAGGGCGCCGACAACGAGATCGGCCGGATCCCGGTCGACTCGATCTACAGCCCCGTGCTGAAGGTCAGCTACAAGGTCGAGGCCACGCGTGTCGAGCAGCGCACCGACTTCGACAAGCTGGTCATCGACGTCGAGACCAAGCCGTCGATCGCCCCGCGCGACGCGCTCGCCTCGGCGGGCAAGACCCTCGTCGAGCTCTTCGGCCTCGCCCGTGAGCTCAACGTCGAGGCTGAGGGCATCGACATCGGCCCGAGCCCGGTCGACGAGCAGCTCGCTGCCGACCTGGCCCTCCCGGTCGAGGACCTCAACCTCACCGTCCGCTCCTACAACTGCCTCAAGCGTGAGGGCATCCACACCGTGGGTGAGCTCATCGGCCGTTCGGAGCAGGACCTGCTCGACATCCGCAACTTCGGTGCCAAGTCGATCGACGAGGTCAAACTGAAGCTGCACGAGATGGGTCTGTCCCTCAAGGACAGCGCTCCGGGCTTCGACCCGTCGGCCGCTCTCGCCGCCTACAGCGACGATGACGACGACGCGTTCGTCGAGGACGAGCAGTACTGAGAAGTTTCACCGCCGGAGGCCGCGACCGCGGCCTCCGGTCCAAATCGCACATCGTCCGATGCGCGTCTACCCCGGTACCTGACACGGCCGGAGAGGAAAGGAAGAGGCTATGCCTACTCCCAAGAAGGGTGCCCGCCTCGGCGGTTCGCCCGCCCACCAGAAGCTGATCCTGTCGAACCTCGCCACGGCGCTGTTCGAGCACGGTCGCATCACGACGACGGAGGCCAAGGCTCGCACCCTGCGCCCCCTCGCCGAGAAGCTCATCACCAAGGCGAAGAAGGGCGACCTGCACAACCGTCGCGAGGTCCTCAAGACCATCCGCGACAAGTCGGTCGTGCACACCCTCTTCACCGAGATCGCCGAGACGTTCGCCGAGCGTCCGGGTGGCTACACCCGGATCACGAAGGTCGGTCCGCGTAAGGGCGACAACGCCCCGATGGCGGTCATCGAGCTCGTGACCGAGGCCTACGCCCCGAAGCCCGTCGCCAAGAAGGCGGCCAAGGCCAAGGCTCCGGTCGTCGAGGAGAAGGCTGCCGAGACCGTCGAGGAGGCTCCCGAGGCTGCTGCCGAGGAGACCACCGAGGCTGCCGAGGCCCCCGCCGAGGAGACCGCTGAGGTCGCCGAGGAGAAGACCGAGGCCTGATCTCCCCGGAGATCGTCTGAGGACGTCGAGGACGCCCGCCACCATCACGGTGGCGGGCGTTCTTGCTGTCTGCGGCCTTTTCGGGACCGGGGCCGGGCTCTGGGACAATGGCACCCGTGCGTATCCGGATCGACTTCGCCTACGACGGCACCGACTTCAGCGGCTGGGCGCTTCAGCCCGGACTGCGCACCGTCCAGGGCGAGCTGCAGGCGGCCCTGGCCCGCGCGCTGCGGGTCCCCGAGGTCTGGGTGACGGTGGCGGGACGGACCGATGCCGGCGTCCACGCCCGCGGCCAGGTGCTCCACCTCGACGTCGAGGAGGCCGATCTGGTGTCCTCGGCCGGCCGGAGCCCGCAGACCCCGCTGGACGCCCTCACCCGCCGCCTCAACGGCATCCTGCCCGGAGACATCCGGGTGCACCGCAGCACCGCGGCACCGGCACACTTCGACGCCCGGTTCAGTGCGACCTGGCGACGCTACGCCTACCGGATCGCCGACGACCCCACGGCGTACGACCCACTGCGGCGCCACCACGTGCTGCACTGGGCCCGACCGCTCGACGTCGACGTGATGAACACCTCGGCCGCCGACCTGATCGGCCTGCACGACTTCGCGACCTTCTGTAAGGCCCGCCCCGACTCGACCACCATCCGGGAGCTGCGCAGTCTGGTCTGGCAGCGCGATCCCGACGGCCTGCTCACCGCCACGGTGCTGGCCGATGCGTTCTGCCACTCGATGGTGCGGGCGCTGATCGGCTGCCTGATCGCGATCGGTGAGGGCCGCAAGCCGGAGTCCTGGGCGCGCGAGCAGCTCGCCGCCCGGACCCGTTCCAGTGCGATCCACATCGCCCCGGCCCGTGGGCTGACCCTCGAGGAGGTCGGCTATCCGCCGGACGAGGAGCTCGAGGGACGGCTCCTGATCACCCGCAACCGACGCGACCTGAGTGAGGTGGCCCCCCATGAGTGACGAGCTGACCGAGGAGCACTACTTCACCGCCGACCCGACGGTCGCCTTCGAGCGGATCCCCGTCCACGCCGAGGTGTGGGACCGCACCTTCGAGCTCACCAGCGGCTCGGGTGTCTTCGCCAAGGGTCGGGTCGACATCGGTACGTCGATCCTGTTCCGTGAGACCGAGCCGCCGGCCCCGGGGCGCATCCTCGACGTCGGCTGTGGCTACGGCGTCATCGGGCTGGCGATCGCGGCCCTGGTGCCGGAGGCGACCGTCACGGCGGTCGACGTCAATGAGCGGGCGCTGCTGCTGGCCAACGAGAACGCCGCCCGGCTGGGGCTGAGCAACTACCGCGCCTGCCTGCCGGCCGAGGCCGCGGGGGAGTACGACGAGATCTGGTCCAACCCGCCGATCCGGATCGGCAAGCCCGCGCTGCACGAGCTGCTGCTGCACTGGCTGCCGATGCTGACGCCGGCCGGCCGTGCGGTGATGGTGGTCGGCAAGAACCTCGGTGCCGATTCCCTGACCACCTGGCTGGGTGCGCAGGGCTTCCCCACGACGCGGCTGGGCAGCGCGAAGGGGTTCCGGGTCCTCGAGACCCGGAGGGTCTGATCGGGTAGAGACCCGGCGGGTCTGATCCGCAGGCAGCGCGGCCTCAGGCTGGGACGGTGGCCCCGGCGAGCCTGACCGGCAGCCGGTCCAGGCCGTAGACGATCGACAGGTTGCGGAAGCCGAGCTCGTCGAGGTCCTCGGTCGCCATCTGCAGGTCCGGGAAGCGTCGGGCCAGGCCGACCAGCGCCGCGCGCAGCTCCATCCGGGCCAGCTCGGCGCCGACGCAGCGGTGCATGCCGTGGCCGAAGGCGAAGTGCATCGTCTCGGTGTTGCGCAGGTCGAACTGCTCGGGGTTCGGCATCGCCTTGGGGTCGCGGTTGGCGCCCGAGAGCGACACGATCACGACGTCGCCCTTGGCCACGGTGTGGCCGAAGAGCTCGTGCTCCTCCTTGGCGAAGCGCGGGAAGGCGATCTGGACCGGGCACAGGTAGCGCAGCATCTCCTCTACTACGCCGTTGACCTCGGCGGGGGTGCCCTCGCGCAGCAGCCGGTAGGCCTCGGGGTTCTGGGTGAGTACGTAGGCGCCCATCGACAGCATCGCCGCGGAGGTCTCGTAGCCGCCCAGGAAGAGGCCGTCGGCCAGGCCCCCGAGCTCGACGTCGTCGAACTCCTCGCCGTGGGTCCTGATGATCTCGCCGAGCAGGCCGTCGCCGGGGTCGGTGCGCTGTGCGGTGACGGTGTCGATCAGGAAGGTGCGGGTCTCGGTGGCAGCACCGAAGGCGCCGCCGGCGCCGCCGGCCTCGTCGGAGATGTCGAACCGGGCGATGCCGAGCTCGTGGAACTCCTCGCGGACCTCCTCGGGCATGCCGAGCAGCTCGCAGATCACCTGGAACGGGATCTGGAAGCCGAATCGGTCGACCAGGTCGACGGTGCCGTCGCCGGCCCGGGCCTCGGCCTCCATGTCGTCCAGGGCGCGCTCGACGATCTGGTCGATGCCCTCCTCCAGCCGGCGCAGACGGCGCATGGTGAACTCGGGAGTCAGCACGCCCCGCAGCCGGGTGTGGTCGGGGGCGTCGGTGAAGCCGAGGCCGCCCACGCCCTCGGCGCCGTCCTGCTTGCGGTTGCCCAGCAGGTGCCGGATGTCGTTGGAGTACGACGTCGCGTCGGCGAGGACCGACTTCGCCTCCTCGTGGCCCGAGACCAGCCAGATCTTGATGCCGAGGATGTCACCGATGGCGTGCACCGGATCCGCGGAGCGCTGCGCGGCCAGCGCGGCCACCGGGTCGACCCCGTCGCGGCGCAGCGGATAGGTCAGATGCTCGGGCACGCGCTGCAGCGTGGTGATGTCGGGCAGGCCGCCGGATGACTTGCGCATCGCCCATCGAAGCGCGACCCTGCGAACGGCTGCCTTGAGACCCATACTCCTAGTTTGACGGATCATGCAGTGGATTTCCTCTCGGGATCGCCCTGGTACGCCCCTGAGTGTCGAAAGATTCGCTCTCGACGTGCTTGCGCGCGGGCCTCGACGGGGATGCGAACAAGGCCCGGAACCGCTTCGGGAGTGCGGTTCCGGGCCTTGTTCGTTTTTCCAAGGAGCGCCAGATGGACTGGGTCAGCTCTTCGAGCTGGAGGCGTCGGAGTCGAGGGTCAGGGTGACCGTCTTCTCCTTGTCGTCGCGGGTGTAGGTCAGCGTGACCTTGTCGCCGGGACGGTAGGCGCGGATGGTGGCGACCAGGGAGTCGCTGCCGACGATCTGGTGGTCGTCGACCTTGGTGATGATGTCCCCGGTCTTGAGGCCCGCCTTGGCGCCCGCGGAGCCGCTGGAGACGTCCTTGATCTGGGCGCCCGGCAGGGTGAACGGGGAGACGGTCTGGGACTGACCCTGGCTGGGGCTCTGCGACTCGCCCTGGCTCGGGGACTGGCTCTGGCCACCGCCGAACGGGAAGGTGAAGCCGCCCGAGCCGTCGCCCTGGCCCTGGCTGCCGCCGGAGCCACCCTGGCCCTGGCTGCCACCGGAGCCGCCCGAGCTGGACGTGTCGGCGCCGACGTCGTGCACGGTGATGCCCAGGCGGGCGTGGGTCGGGGTCTCGCCCTTGATCATCTGCTCGATGATCGGCTTGACCTCGTCGATCGGGATGGCGAAGCCCAGCCCGATCGAGCCGGAGTCGGAGGTGGTGGAGTCCGAGGCGGTCCGGATCGACGCGTTGATGCCGACGACCTGGCCGTCCATGTTCACCAGCGCACCGCCGGAGTTGCCGGGGTTGATCGCGGCGTCGGTCTGGATCGCCGGATACACGGTGGCGTTGTTGTTGCTGTCAGATCCGACGTTGACCGGCCGGTTCAGGGCGCTGACGATGCCGGAGGTGACGGTCGAGTCGAGACCGTACGGCGACCCGATCGCGACCACGCCCTGGCCGACGGCAAGAGCGTCCGAGGAGCCGATGGTGGCCGGCTTGAGGCCGGTCTTGTCGACCTTGATCACCGCGGTGTCGGTGAGCGGGTCGGTGCCGAGGATGGTCGCGCTGGCCGAGGAGCCGTCGTTGAAGTCCACCCGGATCTTGCCGGTCTTGCCGGCGATCTCGACGACGTGGTTGTTGGTCAGGATGGTGCCGTCGGCGGTCAGGATGATGCCCGAGCCGGAGCCGGACTCCGAGGTGCCGGCGACCTCGATCTTCACCACGCTGGGCAGCACGTCGGCGGCGACCGCCTGGATGCTGCCGCTCGGCGCGACGGCGTTGGTGCCCTTCGAGGACGACGACCCCGAGGAGGAGAAGATGCTGCCCGAGCTGCTGGTGTCGTGGGTGTTGTCGAACAGCGCGGCGCCGCCGTACCCCGCGGCAGCGGCGAGCACGACCGTGGCCGCCACGGCGGCGGTGGCCAGCCCGGCCTTGCGGCGCGGCTTGCGCTCAGCGGTGGCGACGGCGGTCGGAGCGACGGTGGTGTCGTTGAGCCACAGCGGCGTGGTCGCCTCGGGGTTTCCGGCCGGGGGAGGCCCGGAGGGACCCGCGTAGGGTGAGGCGGGCGGGGCCGCCTGCTCGAACTGCTGCGTAGGCTCGGCGTCCGGGTTGCTCGGGCCGGTCGGCTCGGGCGTCTGGTCGTTGTCGCTCATGGGCTCCACTCTGCCGTGTGATCCTGTGACGGTCCTGAAAGGCACCTGCTGTTTACCTTCATAGGAGAGAGTGGCCAGGGTGTCCACCCCGACGAGTGCCGAGTCCTCGCCCTTGATCCGTTCGGGGTTCGCGCCGACGCCGCGAACGCTGGTCGATCTCTTCCGTGAGACGGCCGCTCAGGCTGCCGACGAGCCGGCCCTGCACGCGGCCAACGGCCTGCTGACGTACGCCGAGCTGGAGGAGGCTGCCGACGGGCTGGCCGCCGAGCTCGCTGCGGCCGGGATCGGCCCGGGGGACAAGGTCGGTGTGCGGATCAGCTCCGGCACCCTGGACCTGTACGTAGCCATCCTCGGCGTCCTGTTCGCCGGGGCCGCCTACGTCCCGGTCGACGCCGACGACCCCGAGGAGCGGGCCCGACTGGTCTTCTCCGAGGCCGCCGTGGTGGCGGTGATCGGCAACGACCTGGCGATCGACCTACGCCGTCCCGGCGGTGCCCCGCGGGTCGAGGTCGAGGACCCGACGCCGGCCGACGACTGCTGGGTGATCTTCACCTCCGGCTCCACCGGCACCCCCAAGGGCGTCGCCGTCACCCACCGCAACGCCGCCGCGTTCGTCGACGCCGAGGCCCGGATGTTCCTCACCGCGGACCCGATCGGGGTCGGCGACCGGGTGATGGCGGGCCTGTCGGTCGCCTTCGACGCGAGCTGTGAGGAGATCTGGCTGGCCTGGCGCCACGGCGCCTGCCTGGTCCCGGCGCCGCGGGCCCTGGTCCGCTCCGGCGTCGACGTCGGTCCGTGGCTGGTCGCGAACCGGATCACGATCGTCTCCACGGTCCCGACCCTGGTCGCGCTGTGGCCAGAGTCCAGCCTGGCCGCCGTACGACTGCTGATCACCGGGGGAGAGGCAATGCCGCCCGAGTTGGCCACCCGGCTCCAGGCCCCCGGACGCGAGGTGTGGAACACCTACGGCCCGACCGAGGCCACCGTGGTGGCCTGCGGTGCGCTGGTCACCGGTGAGGGCCCGGTCCGGATCGGGCTGCCGCTGGACGGCTGGGACCTCGAGGTCGTCGACCCTGCCACCGGGGTGCCGGTGGCCGAGGGAGCCAGCGGGGAGCTGATCATCGGCGGCGTCGGCCTGGCCCGCTACCTCGACCCGGCCAAGGACGCCGAGAAGTACGCCCCGATGCCGACGCTGGGCTGGGAGCGTGCCTACCGATCGGGCGACATCGTGGTGCGGGACTCGGCCGGGCTGCTCTTCGGTGGTCGCGCCGACGACCAGATCAAGCTCGGTGGCCGCCGGATCGAGCTCGGCGAGATCGACAACGCCCTGCTCGACCTCGACGGGGTGCGCGGCGCCGCCGCCGCGGTGCGGACCACCGCGGCCGGCAACCAGCTGCTGGTCGGCTACCTCGCCGTCGCCGACGGCTTCGACCAGGCCGCGGCGATCGAGCGGCTCCGTGCCGAGATGCCGGCCGCGATGGTGCCTCGGCTCGCCGTCGTGCCCGAGATCCCCACCCGGATCTCGGGGAAGGTCGACCGCGACGCCCTGCCGTGGCCGCTGCCGCGCAGCACCGGGGCCGGTGGCGAGGGTGCCGGTGGCGCCGACCTCGACGGCACCGCCGGGTGGCTGGCCGGACTCTGGCTGGAGATCCTCGGCGCCGATGCGACGGCGCCCACCGACGACTTCTTCGACCTCGGCGGCGGCTCCCTGACCGCCGCGCAGCTGGTCTCTCAGATCCGCGCTCGGGTCCCCGAGGTGGCGATGGGCGACGTGTACGAGCATCCGACCCTGGGTGGGCTGGCCGGCTACCTCGACTCCCTCGGCGGGCCGGGGGAGGGCGGCACCGTGCAAGACCGTGAGGTGCCCGCCGTACCGCGCAAGACGCAGGCCGCGCAGGTGCTCGCCACCGTCGGGCTGCGCACCCTGGCCGCACCGCGCTGGGTGACCTGGATCGCGCTGGCCTCGACGCTGGCCCACCACCGCTGGTCGACCTGGTTCCCGGCCGCACCGGCCTGGGTGCTGGTGCTGGCCACGCTGGCGTTCCTCACCCCGCCGGGGCGGATGCTGCTGGCCGCGGGCCTGGCCCGGCTGGTGCTGCGCGGGCTCGAGCCCGGCGACTACCCGCGCGGGGGCAAGGTCCACCTGCGGCTCTGGTTCGCCACCCACGCCGCCGACGAGCTCGCTGCGACCAACCTCGCCGGTGCGCCCCTGATGCTCTGGTACGCCCGGCTGCTGGGCTGCCGGGTCGGTCGTGAGGTCGACCTGCACTCGCTGCCGCCGGTGACCGGCCTGCTCACCCTGGGCCGGGGCTGCTCGATCGAGCCCGAGGTGGACCTGTCGGGCACCTGGATCGACGGCGACACCGTCCACATCGGCGCGGTCCGGGTCGGTCCCGGAGCCCGTGTGGGGGCCCGCTCGATGCTGCTGCCTGGTGCCGACGTCGGCACCGGTGCGGAGGTCCAGGCCGGCTCGGCCGTCTTCGGGAAGGTCCCGGCCGAGGAGTTCTGGAGCGGCTCGCCGGCCACCCGCGGTGCGGGCCACGCCCGCGGCCCCTGGCAGGAGCGGGTGCCGCGCTCGCCGGCCTGGCTCGCCCTGTACGCCGCCACCGCACTGCTGATCGCGGCCCTGCCGGTGCTCGCGGTGCTGGCCGGGATCGGCGTGGTGGTGGCCCTGGCCGGCACCCCGGCCGACGGCTCCGAGGTCTGGCTGCTGCTGGCCTGGGCACCGCTCGGCGTGCTGGTCGGCCACCTCGTGCTGGCGTTCGCGATCTGGCTGCTGGTCCGACTGGCGGCGCTCTCGATCAGCCCCGGCGTGCACCCGGTCCGGAGCCTGACCGGCGTCAGCGTCTGGGCCACCATGCGGCTGCTCGACGATGCCCGGACCTGGCTGTTCCCGCTCTACTCCTCGAGCCTGACCCCGCTGTGGCTGCGTGCCCTCGGTGCCCGGATCGGCGCCGACGTGGAGGCCTCCACGGTGTTGATGCTGCCCAGTCTGACCCAGGTCAACGACCTGGCGTTCCTGGCCGACGACACCCTGATCGGCGGCTACGAGCTGGGCGGCGGCTGGATCCGGGTCGAGCGGGTCAAGATCGGCAAGCGGGCCTTCGTCGGCAACTCCGGGATGGCGGCACCCGGCAGGCGTGTGCCCAAGGCGTCCCTGGTCGCGGTGCTCTCGGCGGCCCCGAACCGCAAGCGGGTCGCGAAGGGTGCCAGCTACGTCGGCAGCCCACCCGCGCCCCTGCGGCGTACCTCGGCCGAGGCCGACACCGGTCGGACCTACCAGCCGCCGCGGCGGCTGCGGATCGCCCGTGCGCTGATCGAGCTGTGCCGGCTGATCCCGGCGGCGCTGGGGATGGCGCTCACCGGGGGCGTGGTGCTCGTCCTGGTCGAGCTGTGGCGGGGCGTGGCCTGGTGGGTCGCGGTGCTCGCCGCCGGCCCGGTGCTCTGGACCGCGGGCCTGGTCGCCGCCCTGGTCACGGTCGCGGCGAAGTGGGCGCTGGTCGGCCGGCTCCGTCCCGGCGGACACCCGTTGTGGAGCTCGTTCGTGTGGCGCAACGAGCTGGCCGACACCTTCGTCGAGGTGATCGCGGCGCCGTGGTTCGCCACCCACGTCACCGGCTCGCCGCTGCTGCCGTGGTGGTTCCGGCTGCTCGGCGCCCGGATCGGCACCGGGGTCTGGATCGACTCCTACTGGCTGCCCGAGACCGACCTGGTCGAACTCGGCGACGGTGCCACGGTCAACGCCGGCACCGTGGTGCAGACCCATCTCTTCCACGACCGGCTACTCGCCCTCGACACGGTCACCCTCAAGCGCGGTGCGACGCTGGGGCCCAATAGTGTGATTCTCCCAGCGGCGACGCTGGGGCGGCACGCGACGGTGGGTCCGGTGTCGTTGGTGATGAGAGGGGAGTCAGTGCCGGACAAGACTGCGTGGATCGGCAACCCGATCGGTCCGTGGACCCCGAGCCTGGCCCGGGACGTCGACTGATGCTGCCGACCGCCGACCCCTATCTGCCCGGCCACGGCGACCGCTCCTGGAGCGCGCTGCACTACGACCTCGCCCTGGACTACACCGTCGAGGACAACCGGCTGCGTGGCGAGGCCCGGATCACCGGGCGCGCCGAGGAGACGCTGACCCGGATCGTGCTCGACCTGGCCCACCTTGCGGTGGCGAAGGTGACCATCGACGGCAAGGCCCCGGCCAAGTACGCCGTGCGCGGCGAACGGATCGTGCTCACCCCGCGGGCCCCGATCGCGGCCGGCACCGAGTTCACCCTGATGCTCAAGTACGCCGGCGTGCCCCGCCCCACCGTGCTGGCCCACCACGGCGACGCCGGCTGGGAGGAGCTCACCGACGGCGTCATCGTCGCCGGGCAGCCGCACGGCGCGCCGACCTGGTTCCCGTGCAACGACCGGCAGGACGACAAGGCCTCCTACACGATCTCGGTGACCACCCAGCCGGGCTACACGGTGGTGGCCAACGGGGTGCTGGCCGGGCGGATCCGTCGCGGCAGCGGCGAGACCTGGACCTACCGTCAGGACGAGCCGATGGCGCCGTACCTGGCCACGGTGCAGATCGGTCGCTACGACCTCACCCACCTCGAACCGGGGGAGGCGAAGGTGCCGATCGCGCTGGCGGCCGTGCCGGGCACGGCCTGGGGTGACGCCTTCGGGGCGCAGGCGCAGATCATGGACGCCTTCGTCACGATGTTCGGGCCGTACCCGTTCCCGACGTACACGGTCGTCATCACCGACGACGACCTGGAGATCCCGCTGGAGTCGCAGTCGCTGTCGACCTTCGGGCGCAACTTCCTCGACCCCGACTGGGAGCTCAACCGGCTGGTCGCCCACGAGCTGGCCCACCAGTGGTTCGGCAACACGGTGACGGCCGCGTCGATGCGCGACATCTGGCTGCACGAGGGGTTCGCCTGCTACGCCGAGTGGCTGTGGTCGGAGGCCTCGGGCCGGGCCAGTGCGGCCGCCTGGGCCGAGCACCACCACCGGTCGCTGGCGGCCAAGCCCCGCGACCTGATCCTGGGCGAGCCCGGTGCTGCCGACATGTTCGACGACCGGGTCTACAAGCGTGGCGCCCTGACGCTGCACGCGCTGCGGCGCCGGATCGGGGAGGAGACGTTCTTCGCGCTGCTTCCCGAGTGGGTACGTCGTCACCGCGGCGGCACCGTCACGACGGCGGACTTCCGCGCCCTGGCCGAAGAGCTCTCGGGCCAGGACCTGGCGGAGTTCTTCGACGCCTGGGTCTACTGCACCGCCCTGCCGCCGCGCCCCTAGCCGACTTCCGGGTTCACCACGCGCGAGATCCGGGTTCACCACCGCCGAGATCCGGGTTCACCACCCGCGAGATCCGGGTTCACCACCCGCCAATGCAACGGACCCGGGCAGTCCCGATCATGGTGATCGGGACGACCCGGGTCCGGAGGATCAGAGCAGTCTGAGGTGCCCTCAGGCCCAGCGCTCTTCGGCCGGCACGAAGGTCAGCCCACGGTCGCCGGTGTAGATCTGCTTCGGACGAGCGATCTTCTGCTCCTTGTCCTGGGTGAGCTCCAGCCACTGGGCGAGCCAGCCCGGCGTACGGCCGATGGCGAAGAGCACGGTGAAGAACTCCGGCGGGAACTGGAGCGCCTCGTAGATCAGACCCGAGTAGAAGTCCACGTTCGGGTAGAGACGGCGCTTGACGAAGTACTCGTCAGAGAGCGCGATCCGCTCCAGCTCCACGGCAACGTCGAGGAGCGGGTTGGTCCCGGTGACCTCGAAGACGTCCTCGGCAGCCTTCTTGATCAGCTTGGCGCGCGGGTCGTAGTTCTTGTAGACCCGGTGGCCGAAGCCCATCAGGCGCTCGTTGCCGGCCTTGACACCCTCGATGAACGCGGGGATGTTCTCGACGGTGCCGATCCGCTTGAGCATCCGCAGCACGGCCTCGTTGGCGCCACCGTGGAGCGGGCCGAAGAGGGCACCGACGCCGGCGGCGACGGCCGAGTACGGGTCGACCTGGGTCGAGCCGACGGAGCGTACGGCGTTGGTGGACGCGTTCTGCTCGTGGTCGGCGTGCAGGATGAGCAGGGTGTCCAGAGCCTTGGTCAGGCGGGGGTCGGGGGCGTACTTCGACTCCGACATCTTGAACAGCATGGAGAGGAAGTTCTCCGAGTAGTTCAGCTCGTTGTCGGGGTAGACGTACGGCTTGCCCTGCGCGTGGCGGAAGGCCCAGGCACCGAGGGTCGGCATCTTGGCGATCATGCGGATGATCTGGATGTCGCGGTTGTCGGCGTCGGAGATGTTGCGCGACTCGGGGTAGAAGGTGGACAGGGCACCGACCGAGGCCATCAGCATGCCCATCGGGTGGGCGTCGTAGCGGAAGCCCTGCATGAAGTCCTTCACGTTCTCATGGACGAACGTGTGGTACGTGATGTTGTGGACCCACTGGTCGAACTGCTCCTTGGTGGGCAGCTCGCCGTGGATCAGCAGATAGGCGACCTCGAGGAACGTGGACTTCTCGGCCAGCTGCTCGATCGGGTACCCGCGGTACTCCAGGATGCCCTTGTCGCCATCGATGTAGGTGATGGACGAGCGGCACGAGGCGGTGTTGACGAAGCCGGGGTCGTAGACAGCAAGACCGAGGTTGTCCTCGCCGGCCTTGATCTGACCGATGTCAGCGGCGCGGATGGTGCCGTCGACGATCGGGACCTCGTACTCCTGTCCGGTGCGGTTGTCGCGGACGGTAAGAGATTCAGTCACGCGCCTACCGTATATCCCCCTGTTTTGACCCTGCGCGGCGACCCCGCGTAATCTTCTGCGGTCGAGGCTCCTGCCGCTCTCGCGTGCGAGGGCAGACCGGTAACCATCCCGGCTGTGTTCGTCAGAGGCCTCGAGAGCACCACCACCTGACCGGCAATCCGCCGGTGAGGAACAACGAACAAGTGAGGCACACCGTGGGCACTTATGCTCCGAAGCCCGGCGACATCGAGCGCGCCTGGCACGTGATCGACGCGTCGGACGTCCGTCTGGGCCGCCTGTCCGTGCAGGTTGCGAACCTGCTCCGTGGCAAGCACAAGGCGATCTTCGCCCCCAACGCTGACACCGGCGACTTCGTCATCGTCATCAACGCCGACAAGGTCTCCCTGTCCGGCAACAAGCGCACCACGAAGCTGGCCTACCGTCACTCCGGTTACCCGGGTGGTCTGACCGCGACCCCGATCGGCGACATCCTCGACAAGGACGCCCGCAAGGCGATCGAGAAGGCCGTGTGGGGCATGCTGCCGAAGAACAAGCTCGGCCGCCAGATGATCAAGAAGCTGAAGGTCTACTCGGGCCCGACGCACCCCCACACCGCCCAGAAGGCTGTTCCCTTCGAGATCACGCAGATCTCCCAGTAATCGAAGAGGTTTGAATCGTGACTGAGAACGAGTACACCAACGAGGTCGAGGAGACCTTCGAGACCGACGCCGCCGGTGTCGCCTACACCAGCGAGTCCGCTGCGTCCGTCGACACCCCGGCTCGCCCGGCCACCATCGCCCCCGGCTCGGCCACCGGCCGCCGCAAGGAGGCTGTCGCCCGGGTTCGCCTGGTCCCCGGCACCGGTGTGTGGACCATCAACGGCCGCCAGCTCGAGGACTACTTCCCGAACGCCCTTCACCGCCAGATCGCCGCGGAGCCCTTCGCTGCGCTCGGTCTCGAGGGTCGTTTCGACGTCATCGCCCGCATCCACGGCGGCGGCATCGCCGGCCAGGCCGGTGCGCTGCGCCTGGGCGTTGCCCGGTCGCTGAACGGCATCGACGTCGAGGGCAACCGTCCCACCCTCAAGAAGGCTGGTCTCCTGACCCGCGACGCCCGCGTCGTGGAGCGCAAGAAGGCCGGTCTCAAGAAGGCCCGCAAGGCGAGCCAGTTCAGCAAGCGCTGATCTAGCCAGCAACGCATGCGCCTTTTCGGCACGGACGGGGTCCGGGGCCTGGCGAACGGTGAGACGCTCACCGCTTCGCTGGCCCTGGACCTCGCTGTTTCTGCGGCCCGCGTCCTCGCCGACGCCGGGCAATTCGAAGGCCACCGACCGCGTGCGGTGGTCGGTCGCGACCCCCGGATCTCGGGCCAGTTCCTCCAAGCCGCGGTCGCGGCAGGACTGGCCTCGGCCGGCGTCGACGTCATCGACCTCGGCGTGATCCCCACCCCCGGCATCGCGTTCCTCACCGGATCGCTCGAGGCCGACCTCGGTGTGGTGATCACCGCCTCCCACAACCCGATGCCCGACAACGGGATCAAGTTCCTCGCCCGTGGCGGCGTCAAGCTCGACGACGCCCTCGAGGACGCCATCGAGCAGCGCCTCGGTGAGGTCTGGACGCCGCCCACCGGCGCCGGCGTCGGACGGATCACGGCCTACGTCGGCGGCATCGACGACTACGTCGACCACCTGGTCGGCACCGTGACGACGCCGCTGGCCGGCCTGACCGTCGTGCTCGACTGCGCCAACGGCGCGGCGTTCGAGTCGGCGCCGCTGGCCTTCGAGCACGCCGGTGCGAAGGTCATCCCGATCCATCACCAGCCCACCGGTCTCAACATCAACGACGGTGTCGGCTCCACCCACATCGACGGCCTGTCCCGTGCGGTGATGGAGCACGGTGCCGACGCCGGCTTCGCCTTCGACGGCGACGCAGACCGCTGCCTGGCCGTCGATGCGAGCGGCACCGTGGTCGACGGCGACCAGATCCTCGGCATCCTCGCGATCGCGATGCAGGAGGTGGGCCGGCTGCACGACCAGACCCTGGTCGCCACCGTGATGAGCAACATCGGCCTGCACCAGGCCATGCGCCGGGCCGGCATCGAGCTGCGCACCACCGCCGTGGGCGACCGCTACGTGCTGGAGGCGATGAAGGCCGGCGGGTTCAGCCTCGGCGGCGAGCAGTCCGGTCACGTCATCATGAGTGCGCACGCCACCACCGGCGACGGCACCCTGACGGCGCTGCACGTGGCCGAGCAGATCGCCCGCACGGGTCGCTCCTTGGCCGACCTGGCCGGGGTGGTCGTGCGCTCGCCGCAGATCCTGGTCAACGTCGGCGGGGTCGATCGGAGCCGGTGCGCCTCCGATGAGGGTCTCGCTGCCGCCGTACGGCTGGCTGAGGAGGCGCTGGGGGAGGGCGGTCGGGTGCTGCTGCGCCCGTCCGGCACCGAGCCCCTGGTCCGGGTGATGGTCGAGGCCCCCACCAGCGAGCAGGCCCACGAGGTCGCCTCGCAGCTGGCCGCGGTCGTGCGCGAGCGGCTCGCGCTTCCCTGAGCAGTCCGGCTCGCCCCTGCCGATCCGGGAGGGGCGAGCCGCTCAGAGCTTGCGGACCCTGACGTACTCCACGGAGTGGTCGGCGGCCTTGCGCAGCACCAGGTTGGCGCGCGAGCGCGTCGGCAGCACGTTCTCGGTCAGGTTGGGGCCGTTGATCGTGTCCCAGATCCGGCTGGCCTCGGCGACCGCCTCGTCCAGGGGCAGCGCGGCGTACTTGCTGAAGTAGGAGTCCGGGTCACGGAACGCCGTCTCACGCAGGCGCAGGAAGCGCTCGGTGTACCACTCCTTGATGTCGCGGGTGGTGGCGTCGACGTAGATCGAGAAGTCGAAGAAGTCCGAGATCGCCAGGCCGGTGCGGCCGTCCTCGCGCACCCGTGCGGGCTGGAGCACGTTGAGGCCCTCGACGATCACGATGTCGGGCCTCTTCACCGCCACCGGCTCGTCGGGCAGGACGTCGTAGACCAGATGCGAGTACGTCGGGGCCAGCACCTCGTCGCGGCCCGACTTGATGTCGACCACGAAGCGCAGCAGCGCCTTGCGGTCGTAGGACTCGGGGAAGCCCTTGCGCTGCATCAGCCCCCGGCGCTCGAGCTCGGCGTTGGGGTACAGGAACCCGTCGGTGGTCACCAGCGCCACGTTGGGGTGCTCGGGCCAGTGCGCGAGCAGCTGCTGCATGACACGCGAGACGGTCGACTTGCCGACGGCCACCGAGCCCGCCACGCCGATCACGAACGGCGTACGCGGCGAGATCTGGCCGTGCAGGAACTCCTCCTGCTCCCGGTGCAGCTTGCCGGCGGCCGAGACGTAGAGGGAGAGCAGTCGCGACAGCGGCAGGTAGACCGAGGCGACCTCGTCGAGGTCGATCTTGTCCGAGAGGCCGCGCAGACGCTCGATCTCCTCGGCCGAGAGCGGCAGCGGCGTCTCCGGGGCCAGCTCAGCCCATGCTGAGCGGCTCAACTCCACCCACGGGGAGGACTCACCGGTCTCGTGGCCGTGGGAGGTCATGGAAGAAGATCGTAGACTCCACCCTATGTGCGGGATCGTTGGGTATGTCGGTGGACAGTTCGCAGAGGGTGTGATCGTCGAGGGACTTCGCCGGATGGAATACCGCGGATACGACTCCGCCGGGATCGCTGTCGCGTTCGAGGGGCGTCTTGAGGTGCGCAAGCGTGCGGGCAAGCTCGCCAACCTGGACAAGGTGCTCGGCGAGGACGCGCTGCCGGCGGCGACCAGCGGGATCGGGCACACCCGGTGGGCCACCCACGGTGGGCCGACCGACGGCAACGCGCACCCGCACCTGGGGGAGCAGGGCCGGGTCGCGGTCGTGCACAACGGCATCATCGAGAACTTCGCCGAGCTCCGTGCCGAGCTCGAGCAGGCCGGTCACCACCTGAAGTCGGAGACCGACACCGAGGTCGCCGCGCACCTGATCGAGGCTGCCGTCGTCTCCGGTGCCGACCTGACCACCGCGATGCAGCGGGTCTGCACCCGGCTGGAGGGTGCCTTCACCTTCGTCGCCGTCGACGCCGAGGACCCCGACCGGATCGTCGCGGCGCGACGCAACAGCCCGCTCGTGGTCGGCCTGGGCGAGGGCGAGAACTTCCTCGGCTCCGACGTGGCCGCCTTCATCGGTCACACCCGCTCCGCGATGGAGCTCGACCAGGACCAGGTCGTCACCATCACCCGTGACGGCGTGAGCGTCACCAACTTCGACGGTACGCCGGGCCAGGGCCGCGAGTACCACGTCGACTGGGACCTCTCGGCCGCCCAGAAGGACGGCTACGACTGGTTCATGCGCAAGGAGATCTTCGAGCAGCCGCGCGCTGTCGCCGACGCGCTGCTGGGCCGCAAGGGCCTGGACGGCAAGCTCCAGCTCGACGAGATGCGGCTGTCCGACGACGAGCTGCGCGAGATCGACAAGATCATCATCATCGCCGCCGGGACGTCGTTCTACGCCGGCATGGTCGCCAAGTACGCGATCGAGCACTGGTGCCGGATCCCGGTCGAGGTCGAGCTCTCCAGCGAGTTCCGCTACCGCGACCCGATCGTCGACAACGGCACCCTGGTGGTCGCGATCAGCCAGTCCGGCGAGACCGCCGACACCCTCCAGGCGATCCGGCACGCCCGGGTGCAGCGCTCCAAGGTGCTGGCGATCTGCAACACCAACGGTTCCACCATCCCGCGTGAGTCCGACGCGGTGATCTACACCCACGCCGGCCCGGAGATCGGTGTCGCCTCGACCAAGGGCTACATCACCCAGCTGATCGCCTGCTACCTGCTGGCGCTCTACCTGGCCCAGGTCAAGGGCACCCGCTACGGCGACGAGATCACTCAGGTCGTTGCCCAGCTCGAGGCGATCCCGGCCGCGATCGAGGAGGTCCTGGCCGAGGCCGAGCAGGTCTATGCGCTGGCACGCGAGCACGTCGACAACCGGGCCTTCCTCTTCCTGGGCCGTCACGCCGGCTATCCGGTGGCCCTGGAGGGGGCGCTCAAGCTCAAGGAGCTGGCCTACCTGCACGCCGAGGGCTTCGCCGCCGGCGAGCTCAAGCACGGCCCGATCGCCCTGGTCGAGGAGGGCCTGCCGGTGCTGTGCATCGTGCCGCCGCAGGGCCGCGACCAGCTGCACGACAAGATGCTGTCGGGCATCCAGGAGGTGCGCGCCCGCGGGGCCCGCACGATCGTGCTGGCCGAGGAGGGGGACGAGCGGGTGGCGCCGTACGCCGACGTGCTCGTGCGCCTGCCGAAGGTGCCGGTCCTGCTCCAGCCGCTGGTGGCGGTCGTCCCGCTCCAGCTCTTCGCCTGCGAGCTGGCCACGGCGATGGGCCACGACGTCGACCAGCCGCGCAACCTGGCGAAGTCGGTCACCGTCGAGTGACCTGAGGACTCTCCGCCCACGACCCCCGGATCCGTCCGGGGGTCGTCGTCGTTTCGGAAACGCGTAACCAGGACGACATGTCTTGCCCATATGATCGGTTGGCAGTCACACTTGCTACTGATTCCGCAGGATGAGCGGGCCTGACGCTACTGATTCCGAACTTTGAGGTGTTCTGATGTCCAACGCCGAGACCCTTGCGCTCGACCCGACGTACGTCTTCCACTCCTGGTCGGCCCAGGGGGCACTCAAGCCCCTGGTGATCGCCGGCGGCGAGGGCGCCCACGTCTGGGACGCCGAGGGCCGCCGCCTGCTCGACTTCTCCTCCCAGCTGGTCAACGTCAACATCGGGTTCGGCCACCCGGCCGTGGTCGAGGCGATCCAGCGTCAGGCCGCCACCCTGGCCACGATCGCCCCCGCGACGGCGAACCACGAGCGCGGCGTCGCCGCCCGCATGATCCTCGACCGCGCCCCGGCCGGCTTCGCCAAGGTCTTCTTCACCAACGGCGGCGCCGATGCCAACGAGAACGCCATCCGGATGGCGCGCGCCTACACCGGCCGGGAGAAGGTGCTCTCCACCTACCGCAGCTACCACGGCAACACCGGTGCTGCGATCGCCGCCACCGGCGACTGGCGTCGTCCTGCGGGCAACGAGTTCTCCCGCGCCCACGTGCACTTCTTCGGCCCCTACCTCTACCGCAGCGAGTTCTGGGCGAGCACGCCCGAGCAGGAGTCCGAGCGCGCCCTACGCCACCTGCGCCGCACCATCGAGGCCGAGGGCCCGGCCACCATCGCGGCCCTGCTGATCGAGTCGATCCCCGGCACCGCCGGCATCCTGATGCCGCCGCCGGGCTACCTGAGCGGCGTGCGTGCCCTGGCCGACGAGTTCGGCATCGTGCTGATCACCGACGAGGTGATGGCCGGCTTCGGCCGCACCGGCCAGTGGCTGGCACTGGACGCCTACGACTACACGCCGGACCTGATCACCTTCGCCAAGGGGGTCAACTCCGGTTACGTCCCGGTCGGTGGTGTGATCATCTCCGAGCCGATCTCCGCACACTTCGACGCGCGCGTCTTCCCCGGTGGCCTGACCTACTCCGGCCACCCGCTCGCGATGGCCTCGATCAACGCCACCCTCGGCGCGATGGAGTCCGAGGGCATCGTCACCCACGCGCGCCGGATCGGCGAGGAGATCATCGCCCCGACCCTGGCAGGCTTCGCCCAGACGTACGACGTCGTCGGCGAGGTCCGTGGCACCGGGGTCTTCCACGCCATCGAGCTGGTCTCCGACCGCGACGCCCGGACCCCGCTCGACGCCGCCACGATGGGTCGGATCAAGGCGGCTCTGCTCGAGCGTGACCTGCTGCCGTTCGTGCAGGACAACCGGATCCACGTCGTTCCGCCCTGCATCGTCAGCGAGGACGAGGCCCGCACCGGCCTGGCCATCATCGGCGACGTGCTCGCCACCCTCTGACCCTCACCCCACTCGTTCGACTCTCACGAAAGCGCCACAGCATGTCTCTCCCTCTGGTTGACCACGTCGTCGGCGGCTCCTTCATCGCCGGTGAGGGCACCCGCCTCGGTGACGTCTACGACCCCGCGCTGGGCGAGGTGACCAAGCAGGTCCGCTTCGCCAGCACCGCTGACGTCGACGCTGCCGTCGCCGTGGCCAAGGCGGCGTACGCCGACTGGTCGCAGGCCTCGCTGGCCAAGCGCACGTCGGTCCTCTTCGCGTTCCGTGAGCTGCTCAACGCCCGCGTCGGGGAGCTGGCCGAGATCATCACCGCCGAGCACGGCAAGGTGCTCTCCGACGCCGCCGGCGAGATCGCCCGCGGCCTGGAGGTCGTCGAGTTCGCCTGCGGCATCGCGCACCTGTCCAAGGGCGCCTACTCCGAGCAGGCCTCCACCGGCGTCGACGTCTACTCGCTGCGCCAGCCGCTCGGCGTGGTCGGCATCATCAGCCCGTTCAACTTCCCTGCGATGGTCCCGATGTGGTTCTTCCCGATCGCGATCGCGTGCGGCAACACGGTGGTGCTCAAGCCGAGCGAGAAGGACCCGTCGGCGGCGAACTGGATGGCGTCGCTGTGGAAGGAGGCCGGACTGCCCGACGGCGTCTTCAACGTCGTCCACGGCGACAAGGAGGCCGTCGACGCGCTGCTGGCCTCGCCCGACGTGGCGTCGATCAGCTTCGTCGGGTCGACCCCGATCGCGCAGTACATCTACGAGACCAGCGCCCGCAACGGCAAGCGGGTCCAGGCGCTCGGCGGCGCCAAGAACCACATGCTGGTGCTGCCCGACGCCGACCTCGACCTGGTCGCCGACTCCGCGATCAACGCCGGCTTCGGCTCCGCGGGCGAACGCTGCATGGCCGTCTCCGTCGTCGTCGCGGTCGACTCCATCGCCGACGACCTGATCGCCAAGGTCACCGACCGGATGGGCAAGCTGCGCACCGGCGACGGCCGCCGCGGCTGCGACATGGGACCCCTCATCACCGGCGCTCACCGCGACAAGGTCGCCTCCTACATCGACGTCGCCGTCGCCGACGGTGCCGAGGTCGTCGTCGACGGCCGCGGGGGAGAGGTCGACGGTGCCGAAGGCGGCTTCTGGCTCAACCCGACCCTGATCGACCGGGTACCGGTCACCTCGAAGGTCTACACCGAGGAGATCTTCGGCCCGGTCCTCTCCATCGTCCGGGTCTCGGGCTACGAGGAGGGCCTGGCGCTGATCAACTCCGGAGCCTTCGGCAACGGCACCGCGATCTTCACCAACGACGGCGGTGCGGCCCGCCGCTTCCAGCGCGAGGTCGAGGTCGGCATGGTCGGCATCAACGTGCCGATCCCCGTCCCCGTCGCCTACCACTCCTTCGGCGGCTGGAAGGCGTCCCTCTTCGGCGACGCGAAGGCCTACGGCATGGCCGGTGTGGACTTCTTCACCCGGGAGAAGGCGGTCACGTCGCGGTGGCTGGACCCGTCGCACGGAGGGATCAACCTCGGCTTCCCGCAGAACGACTGAACCGTGGGGCCGGTTAGCGTGAGGGCATGAGATCCGCGCACACCGTCGAGCAGATCCGCGCTGCTGAGGCGGCACACCCGGACCTGGCGTCGGGGGCGCTGATGCAGCGGGCGGCGTACGGCCTCGCGACCGCCGTGGTCGACTACCTCGGCGGCGCCTACGGGCGTCGGATCGTGCTGCTGATCGGCTCCGGGGACAACGGCGGCGACGCCCTGTACGCCGGGGCCGTGCTGGCCCGACGCGGCGCGCGGGTCGAGGCCTGGCTGCTCGCCGACCGGGCCCACCCCGGTGGCCTCGCCGCACTGCGGGGCGCCGGGGGCACGCTGTCGGAGCCGCGGCCGCTGCGGGCCGGGGCGGTCGACGCCGTGATCGACGGCATCGTCGGGATCGGCGGGCGACCGGGGCTGCCGGCCCGGGTCGCCGAGGCCGTCATCCCGATCAACCGCTCCATCCCGTTCATCGCCGTCGACCTCCCCAGCGGGGTCGACGCCGATACCGGCGAGCTCGACGGGATGGCGCTGCGGGCCGACCTGACCGTCACCTTCGGCACCCACCGGATCGCCCACCTGGCCGACCCCGCCGCCGAGCAGTGCGGCGTCGTCGAGCTGGTCGACCTCGGCCTCAGCCTGCCCGCCGCCGCCGTCGAGGCGCTGCAGCCGGCCGACGTCGCCGCCCTGGTGCGGCGCCCGGCCTCCGCCGCGCAGAAGTACACCCGTGGCGTCGTCGGGATCCGGGCAGGCTCGGCCACCTACCCCGGTGCCGCCCTGCTCGCCGTCGCCGGAGCCAACACCGGGATCGCCGGCATGGTCCGGTACGTCGGCTCCGCCGCCGCCCTCGTCACGGCCGCCCACCCCGAGGTCGTCGGCTCCGGTCGGGTGCAGGCCTGGGTGGTGGGGCCCGGTGGGGGCGACGAGGCCGCCGAGCACCTCACGGCCGCGCTGGCCGACGACGTACCCGTCGTGGTCGACGCCGACGCCCTGAGCGCGCTGCGGGCCCTGATCGACGGCGGTGCGCTGAGCCGCCCGGCGACCCTGGTGCTGACCCCGCACGCCGGTGAGCTCGCCGCCCTGCTCGACGTGGAACGCCGTGAGGTCGAGGCACGGCCGCTGCACCATGCCCGCACCGCCGCCGACCGGTTCGGTGCCGTCGTACTGCTCAAGGGGCGCCGCACCGTGATCGCCGCCCCTGAGGGCCGGACCCGGGTCAACACCACCGGGACGCCCTGGCTGGCCACCGCCGGAGCCGGCGACGTGCTCGCCGGCCTGATCGGCAGCCTGCTCGCCGCCGGGCTGACCCCGTTCGACGCCGCCAGCGCCGGCGCCTGGATCCACGGAGCCGCCGCCACCGGCGCCAGCCGGAGCGGAGCCGTCGGAGGTGGCCTCGGTCACGGCCATCCCCTGATCGCGCGTGCCGTAGCAGCGGCGATCCCGGCCGTGGTGGGAGACTGGGAACCGTGAGTGCGGAGATCGTCGTCGACCTGGCCGCCATCCGACACAACGTGAAGGCGCTGGCCGCAGCGATCGGGACCCCCGTCATGACGGTGGTCAAGGCCGACGGCTACGGCCACGGCATGGTCGAGGTCGCCCGTGCCGCCCGCGAGGCCGGAGCCCCCTGGCTCGGCGTCGCCACCCTCGCCGAGGCCGTCGAGCTGCGCGACGCCGGTGACACCGGCCGACTGCTGTGCTGGCTCAGCGTGCCCAGCGACGACTTCGCCCCCGTGCTGGAGCGCGACGTCGACGTCAGCGCCTACGACATCGCGATGCTGGACCGGATCGCCGAGGCCGCCGCCCGGACCGGCACGGTCCCGCGGATCCACCTCAAGGTCGACACCGGGCTCTCGCGCGGCGGCTCGATGCCGGTCGACTGGCGCGAGCTGTTCGAGCACACCCTGGCCGGTCAGCAGGCCGGGCTGTGGACGTTCGTCGGCATCTTCAGCCACTTCGCCTCCAGCGAGGAGCCCGACAACCCGGCCAACGAGTCCCAGGAGCGGGTCTTCCGCGAGGCGCTCGCGCTGCTCGACGAGGTCGGCCTGGTGCCCGAGGTCCGCCACATCGCCAACTCCGCGGCCGCCCTGATGCGGCCCAGCGCCCGGTTCGACCTGGTGCGGTGCGGGATCGCGTCGTACGGCCTCGATCCCACTCCCGACCTCGGGCCGGACCGCCACCACCGGGTGGACCTGTGGCCCGCGATGACCGTGGCCGGTGAGCTGGCGATGGTCAAGCACGTGCCCGCCGGCGCCGCGGTGTCCTACGGCGGCCACTGGGTGGCACAGTGCGACACCATCCTCGGGCTGGTCCCGGCCGGGTACGGCGACGGCATCCCGCGCGCCGCCGCCGACCGCGCCCAGGTGCAGGTCGCCGGGGTCCGACGCCCGCTGCGCGGCAGCGTCTGCATGGACCAGTTCGTAGTCGAGCTCGGCCCCACCGAGGAGGGCCTGCACGCCGGCGAGCCGGTGGTGCTGATGGGGCCCGGTCACGACGGCGAGCCGACCGCCCAGGACTGGGCCGAGGCGACCGGGACCATCCACTACGAGATCGTCACCCGGCTGGGTGGCAGACTGGTGCGCCGTTACCGCGACTCACACGCTGAGTCGCAGGCCGAGGCGCCGACCGAGCCGAGCGGCCAGAGCGGCCAGAGCGGCGAGAGCACAGGGGGGATCTGATGGGCGTGACCGCGCGCGTCGCCGGCGCCCTCGCCGGTGCTGCAGGGCTCGCCGCAGCAGGCGGAGCCGTGCGCGTGGTGCAGCGCCGTCGCACCATCTCCCGGCGTGCCGGGGAGACCACCCCGTTCGGCTCGCTGCGCTCCCCGGGCCGCACCGTCGTCGCTGAGGACGGCGTGCCACTGCACGTCGAGGTCGACGAGGCCGACTCCGACATCACGATCGTCTTCGCGCACGGCTACGCCCTCAACCTGGACTGCTGGCACTTCCAGCGGGCCGCCTTCCGGGGCCTGGTCCGCACCGTCTTCTACGACCAGCGCTCGCACGGGCGCAGCGGTCGCGGGGACATCAAGGACGGCACCATCGACCGGCTCGGCCGCGACCTCAAGGCCGTCATCGACGCCGTCGTCCCCGACGGCCCGGTGGTCCTGGTCGGGCACTCGATGGGCGGCATGACCCTGGTCTCCTTCGCCGAGCAGTACCCCGAGCTGCTGGGCACCAAGGTGATCGGCGCCGCCCTGATCTCCACCACCGCCGGCGGTCTCGACCCGGCGCGACTCTTCTTCCCGATCGTGCCGGTCCGGCTCAGCTCCGGACTGACCAACGGCACCATCAGGACCCTCGCCCGTGGGCATCGTGCCGTGGACGGCGTACGACGTCTGGGACGGACCATCGCCACCGTGACGACCGATGCGTTCGCGTTCGGCGACGCGGTGCCGGCCGCCTACGTCGAGTTCGTCGACGACATGCTCTCGGCGACCCCGTTCCAGGTGGTCGCGGAGTTCTTCCCCGGGTTCAAGGAGTTCGACAGGTTCGACGAGGTCGGCAACCTGTCGGCGATCCCGACGACGATCATCTGCGGCACCGCCGACAAGCTGACCTCGATCGGGCACAGTCGCAAGCTCCACTCCCGGATCGCCGGCTCGACCCTGATCGAGTGCCCCGGCGCAGGACATATGGTGATTCTCGAGCGACACGGGCAGGTCAACGCTGCCCTGGATCAGTTGCTCTCGGCAGCACGGGTGGCACAACGTTGAGTGAGACGATGACCGGACTGACCACCGAGCGGGTCGGTCCGGAGGCGGCGTCCGACGTGCTCGCGATCGTGCGGGCGGCGTTCGGGGAACGACCGCCGATGGACCCTCCGGCCGACGCCCTGGCCGAGACCGAGGAGACGATCGCGGCCAAGCTGACCGGCCTGGGCGGTCTGATCGCGCGCGTCGACGGCCGTCCCGTCGGGGCACTGATCCTCGACCCGGTGGGCAAGACGGTCTACATCCGACGGTTCTCGGTGATCCCGGGGGAGCAGGGCCACGGCATCGCCCGGGCGATGGTCGACCGGGTCGCTGCGGCGGCCGGGGACCGGTTCACCGACATCACCGTGATCGCGCGTGAGGAGATCCCGCGCAACCTCCGGTTCTGGGACCGGCAGGGCTTCCGCGAGACCGCGCGCACGTCGCCGTACGTCGAGATGCGCCGGCCCCTGCACACCCACGTCGCCACCCTGGACACGGCCGAGGCCACCCAGGCGCTCGGGCACCGGCTGGGCTCGGTGCTGCGTGCCGGTGATCTGCTGGTCCTGTCCGGCGAGCTCGGCGCGGGCAAGACCACGTTCACCCAGGGCCTGGCCGAAGGGCTCGGCGTCCGGGGGCCGATCACGTCCCCGACCTTCGTGATCGCCCGGGTGCACCCGTCGATCCTGGCCGCCGGCGGGCCGTCGCTGGTCCACGTCGACGCCTACCGGCTGGGCGGTGTCGCCGAGCTGGACGACCTCGACCTGGACACCGACCTCGACGACGCCGTCACGGTGGTCGAGTGGGGCACCGGGCTGGCCGAGGGGCTGAGCGACTCGCGGCTGGAGATCGTGATCAATCGGGCCCTGACAGCCGAGGACGTGAGCGAGGATGATCTCGCCGCCGGCATCGACCCGCGACGGGTGGAGATCACCCCGATCGGGGAGCGCTGGCACGACGTCGACTGGGCCGCCATCACAGCGATCACGGGAGTGAGTGACGATGCTGCTGAGCTTTGATACAGCCACACCGCAGGTGAGTGTGGCGCTCCACGACGGCACTGACGTGGTCGTCGAGGAGATCTCCGAGAAGTCGATGAAGCACGGTGAGCTGCTCGCGCCGCTGATCGCCTCGGTGTTGGAACGTGCCGGGATCGCCCCGGGCGACCTGACCCGGATCGGGGTCGGCGTCGGACCGGGGCCGTTCACCGGCCTGCGGGTCGGCCTGGTCACCGCCCGGACGATGGGCTTCGCGCTCGGGATCCCGGTCGACGGGGTCTGCACCCTCGACATCCTGGCGTTGGAGGCGGCCTCGACCGGTGCTGTCTCCGGGCCGTTCCAGGTCGCCACCGATGCACGGCGCAAGGAGGTCTACTTCGCCACCTACGGGCCGTTCGGTGACCGCTTCACCGGCCCGATCGTCGACCGCCCCGCGACCCTGCACAACCACATCGTCACCGTCGGTGAGGGCACGGTGCTGTACCCGGCGGCGTTCCCCGAGTCCGCCGGCCCGGTGCGTCCCTCCGCCGGCTGGCTGGCCCGCGGTCTGGTCGACGGGCGCTTCGAGGTGCTCGCCCCCGAGCCGCTGTACCTGCGCCGTCCCGACGCGTTCGGCCCCGCGAGCCCCGCGAGCCCCGCGAGCCCCGCGACGTAGCCCGATGGTCGCCGCGGCCCTGATCCGCCCGGCCACGCCCGAGGACGTGGCCGCCGTCGCCGACTCCGAGCTGGAGTCGTTCCCCGGTGACGCCTGGACCCCTGAGTACCTCGACGCCGTCGTCGCGGGGCAGCTGCCTACGGTGCGGCTGCTGGCCTGCGAGTACGACGCCGTCGTGGTCGGCCACGCGATCGTCTCGATCCTGTTCGAGGACGCCGAGCTCCAGCGGATCGCGATCTCGCCGGCGTACCGTCGTCGGGGCCTGGCGCGGCAGGTGCTGCACGCGGTGCTGGCCCTGGCCGCCGAGGAGGGCGCCGAGCGGATGCTGCTGGAGGTCCGGGAGGAGAACGCTCCCGCCCTCGGGCTCTATCTCGACGAGGGCTTCGTGGAGATCGACCGGCGCGAGCGGTACTACGCCGACGGGGCGACCGGGATCGTCCTCGAGCGCCGACTTCCGGGTTAACCACCGCCGAGATCCGGGTTCGCCACGGTCGAGTTCCGGGTTCGTCACGGTCGAGTTCCGGGTTCGCCACCGGCGACTTCCGGGTTCACCACGGTCGGCGCGCTCTCACTGGGCGGATCCGGTCTTTGCGTGACCTCCCGAACAGACCCGACCCTGGGCCTGCCACGGACAGCCCGCGGCGAGCGATCCGCGCAGGAGCGACCATGCCCACACCCGAAGGCCAACACTGTGGCTGCGCCGACTCCGCGGCGTCCGTGATCACCCAGATCCAGAACCTCTACGCGCGCCTGGCCCAGGCGGCCGACTACGGCACGCTGGAGGAGTACGGCGCGCTGCTCCACACCGACCTGATCTGGGAGATGCCGCACTCACCCGGAGCGGCCATCGCTCAACAGGTACGCCGTGGGCGCGAGGATGTGCTGGCGGGAGCGCGTGAGCGGCGTACGGCTGGAATCCAGGGGCCGGGCACAGCCACCTGGCACGTGCTGACCAACATCGCCGTGACGCCCGGGGCTGACGGGGCCGGTGAGGCGTACGGCGTCGCGTACTGGCACTTCTACAGCGACGTCGACACCACCCCCGTGCTGCGCAGCACGGGGGTCTACCGTGACCGCTTCGTGCACACGACCGACGGCTGGGTGCTGGCGCACCGCCAGATCGGTCGCGGCTGAACCGGGCCCGTGCGGCGGTCGGCTCGGGTGTGACGCACCGAACGGCGGCTCGCACCGTCGCTGGCGCGCGCGGCGACACCTGAGACAATGGCGTCGTGACTGACGAACCGCTCGTGCTCGGACTCGAAACCTCGTGTGATGAGACCGGCGTCGGCATCGTGCGGGGGCACACGCTGCTCGCCGATGCCGTGGCCAGCAGCGTCGAGCAGCACGCGCGCTTCGGTGGCGTGGTGCCCGAGGTGGCCAGTCGGGCCCACCTCGAGGCGATGGTGCCGACCATCGAGCGGGCCTGCGCCACTGCCGGGATCACCCTCGCCGACGTCGACGCGTTCGCCGTCACGGCCGGCCCCGGCCTGGCCGGAGCGCTGCTGGTCGGCGTCGCCGCCGCGAAGTCGCTCGCGCTCGCGACCGGCAAGCCGATCTACGGCGTCAACCACCTCGCCGCCCACGTAGCCGTCGACCAGCTCGAGCACGGCGCCCTGCCCGAGCCGTCGATCGCGATGCTGGTCTCCGGCGGCCACTCCTCCCTGCTCAAGGTCACCGACCTGACCGTCGGCGTGACCCCGATGGGGGCCACCATCGACGACGCTGCGGGGGAGGCCTTCGACAAGGTCGCTCGCCTGCTCGGCCTCGGATTCCCCGGCGGCCCCATCATCGACCGTACGGCGGTCAGCGGGTCGTCCATCGCCATCGACTTCCCCCGGGGCCTGAGCACCAAGCGTGACCTGGAGCGGCACCGGTTCGACTTCTCCTTCAGCGGCCTCAAGACCGCAGTCGCCCGCTGGGTCGAGGCGAAGGAGCGTGCCGGTGAGGCGGTGCCGGTGGCTGACGTGGCTGCCAGCTTCCAGGAGGCGGTGTGCGACATCCTGGTCCGCAAGGCGCTCGATGCCTGCCAGTCCCAGGGCGTGGAGGACCTGGTGATCGGCGGTGGGGTCGCGGCCAACTCGCGCCTCCGGGTCCTCGCCGAGGAGCGTGCCGCGAAGATCGGCGTACGTGTCAGGGTGCCGCGTCCGGGTCTGTGCACCGACAACGGAGCGATGGTCGCGGCGCTGGGCTCGGAGATGGTGGCGCGGGGGCGTACCCCCAGCGTGCTGGACTTCCCGGCGGACTCGTCCCAGCCGATCGAGTCGGTCCTCGTCTGAGTGGTGAACCCGGATCTGGGCGGTGGTGAACCCGGATCTGGGCGGTGGTGAACCCGGATCTCGGCGGTGGTGAACCCGGAAGTCGGCGAAATGGCGGCGGCCCCGCCTCCTCCCGCTGACGCGGGACGAGGCGGGGCCGCCGTTGCTCTCAGGCTGACAGCTCCTCGTGCGTGGCACGGTCACCGTGGCCGGGCCACCAGGCGGCGTGCCCGATCAGGGCAGTGAGGCCCGGGGTCAGGAACATCGCCATCACCCCGGCCGCCAGGCAGATGCCGAAGGCCACCGAGAAGCCCATCGTGACCAGGAACGAGTTGCCGCCGAGCATCAGGGCGGCGAACGTGCCGGCCAGGATGACACCAGCCGAGGCGATCGTCGGGCCGGTGTGGCGGATCGCCCAGGCCGCGGCGTCGCGCGGGCCCTTGCCCTCGCGTGCCTCCTCGCGTAGTCGGGTCACCATCAGGATGTTGTAGTCGGTGCCCAACGCCACCACGAAGAGGTAGATCAGGATCGGCAGCATGAAGACGAGGCCGTCGTCACCCTTGATGGTCTGGAAGACCAGCGTGGCCGAGCCCAGGGTGGCGCTGAAGCCGAGTCCCACCGAGATCATCAGGTACCACGGCGCGACCAGCGAGCGCAGCACCAGCATCAGGATGAGCAGGGTGATCAGCGCCGCGACCGGGAAGACGACCTTGTAGTCGCGCTCCATCGCCGCCTTGAAGTCGACGAAGACCGAGGTCAGACCGCCGACATAGGCCTGCGTCCCGGCCGGTGCCGCCGCGTGCACGGCAGGACGGATGGCGTCCTTGATCGAGGCGATCGCGGCGTCCGAGGACGGGTCGCTCTTGAGCAGCAGCTGCGCGATCGCCGTCGACGGGTCGGTCGGCGAGGCGGTGACGGCCGGGGCACCGGCACCGGCGGTCGCCAGGGCGGCGTCGGGGACCTTCGCCAGGGCGGCACCGAACTCGCTCAGCTGCGCCTGGGTCAGCGCGCCCTTGTCGGAGTGCAGCACGACGATCGTCGGCTGGGTGGCACCGGCGCTGAAGCCCTTGTCCTCCATCCGCTTCTGCGTCACGACCGACTCGATCGCCTGCGAGGAGTTGGTCTCGGAGAGGTTGAAGAGCGGCTTGAAGTTCAGTGCCGCGATGGAGAGCAGCACCAGGACCGCACCGGCCACGGCGGCGTAGCGACCCGGGTTCTTGCCGACGGAGGTGCCGAGCCGGGCGAAGCCCGTGCCGGTCGGCTCGTTCTGCCACTTCTTCGAGGGCCAGAAGACGGCCCGGCCGAGCACGGTGACGACCGCTGGGACCAGGGTGAGCGCGGCCAGCAGCATGGTGGCGACCGCGATCGCGAGCGCCGGGCCCATCGACTTGAACATGCCCAGCGAGGAGAGCGTCAGGGTGAGGAACGCGACCACGACGACGCCACCGGCCGAGGCGATCGCCTCGCCGGCCCGCTCTACAGCGGCGGTGACGGCGCTCTTGTGGTCGGCCCCGCCACGACGCATCTCGCGGAACCGGAAGAGGAAGAACAGGAAGTAGTCGGTGCCGATGCCGAACAGGACCACGCCGAGGATGACGTTGAGGGAGTCATCGGCCTGGAGGTTGAAGGCATGGGTGCTGATCGCGATCAGGCCGTGGGCGATGATGAACGCCACGATCACGATCACGATCGGGGTCACCGCCGCGAGCACGCTCCTGAAGATCCAGCCCAGCAGCACGATGATGAGCAGGATGGTGGCCAGCATGACGATCGCCTCGGCGTTCTTGCCCGACTGCGACTGGTCGTAGGACTGGGCCAGCGACCCCGTCACACCGACGCGCAGGTCGGTGCCCTTGACCGCCGAGGCCAGGTCGTCGCGCAGCGTCTTGACCTGGTCGAGGTCGGACTGCTTCTGACCGGTGACGCCGTCGGCGAGATCGATGTTGACGATCGCCGCCTTCTGGGCGTCGGGGGAGACGGTGGTGGCCTCGACCGAGCTGAACGCCGAGCCGAGCTTGAGGCCCTTGCCGATCGCGTCGATCTTGGTGAGGTCGGCCGCGCTCAGCGCGGAGCCGTCCTCATGGTCGAAGACGACGGTGGCGCCGACGTCCTGCTTCGACGGGAACGCGTCGCTGAGCAGGTTGGTCGCCTTGATCGACTCGTAGTGGTGGGGGAGGAAGTCGGACTGGTCCGACGACGACTTCATCGACGGCGCGAAGGCGGCGATGAGCACCGCGAGGATCAGCCAGGTGGCGATGACGAACCACGGACGTTGGGAGGCCAGCCGGCCTAGGGCAGCGAACATGGCACGAAAGTACCTGAGAGCACCGACAAAGGACCCTGACATTTATCCCGAACCGGGTGAACTCAGGGGGACCTCAGGGCAGACCCCGAGCGCCGAGCGCGCCCAGAGCCCCGCGAGGCCCCGACCTTCCCCGGAGCGCCGAGAGCCCTCAGAGCGGCGAGACCAGCAGGCACCGACCCTCGCCGGCGATCCGGGTCAGCACGATCGTGGCCTCGTCCGGCCCCGACAGCGACAGCGAGCGCCGCAGCGTCTCCGGTACGACGGCCACGCCGCGCTTCTTGATCGTGAGCCGCCCGACGCCGCGTTCGCGCAGAGCCGCGCGGAGCTGCTTCTCCCGGTACGGCAGCTCCTCCAGCACGCGGAACCCGGCGGCGAACGGCGTCGTGTAGGCCGCGTCGGAGGTGACGTACGCGATGTGCTCGTCGACCAGGCCACCCGAGACCCCGGCCGCGACGGCCGAGACCAGGCCCGCCCGGATCACGGCACCGTCGGGCTCGTAGAGGAACTCGCCGACGTCACGGACCAGGCCGGCCCGGGCGGCGACGTCACCGACGGCCAGCGGGTCGTCCTCGTCGGTCAGGGTGGCCAGGCCGCCGTCGCGGATCACGGTCGCCCGACGGCGTACCGTCGCCAGACGCCCGGCCCACAGCGCCGCCTCCTTGACGTCGCCGCCGTCGCTGACCCACTCGCCCTCGACGTCGTCGGGCACCAACGCGTGGTCGATCCCGGGCGCCACCTTCACGCACGCATCGCGCGCGAACAGTGTCGACACCCAGTCCCACGGCGGCGTCCAGCCGTCGGTGGCAAGCTCGCGACCGCGACCGCGCCCGCCGGCCGAGCCCGTGTTGTTACGCCGCCGTGCCGGGTCGGCGAAGGCCACGGCGAAGGGGGAGTGGTCCACCGCCGTCGCATCGGCCTGGCTGACGGCCCCGGGCAGGCCCAGCGCCTCCAGGTTGGCTGCCGCCACGGCGACCCGCTCGGGATCGAGGTCGACGCCGGCGACCACGAGTCCGGCCCGCGCCGAGGCGATCAGGTCGCCGCCGATGCCGCAGCCCAGGTCGATCACCGAGGCGGCCTCGAAGGCGGCCAGGCGTGCGGCGCGGTGGGAGGCCACGGCCAGGCGGGTGGCCTGCTCCAGACCGTCGGGAGTGAAGTACATCGACGCGGCCAGGGCGCCGAACTTGGCCTCGCCGCGACGGCGCAGCTCGACCTGGGTGAGTGCGGTGGCGACGTACGACGCCTCGGCCTCCTTACGCAGCAACGCCTGTGCTCGCAGCGGTTCCTCGGAGGAGAGCTCGTGTGCCCGCGCCAACAGGGCCTGTCCGGGGGAGGTGAGCAGCCAGGCGAACGCGTCGAGATCCACTCTGGGAACCTATCGGGCTCCCCGGTGCCTAGCACTCCCTTCCGGCGAGTGCTAACGTCGGAACTGGCACTCTCGACTTGAGTGTGCCAATCCGAACGTGAAGCAACCGTACGTTTGAAGGAGTCGGCACCGTGTCGATCAACATCAAGCCTCTCGAGGACCGCATCATCATCCAGCAGGTCGAGGCCGAGCAGACCACCGCGTCAGGTCTCGTCATCCCCGACACCGCCAAGGAGAAGCCGCAGGAGGGCGAGGTCCTCGCTGTCGGCCCCGGCCGTATCGACGACAACGGCAACCGCGTGCCGCTCGACGTCAACGTCGGTGACAAGGTCATCTACAGCAAGTACGGCGGCACCGAGGTCAAGTACGCCGGTGGCGAGTACCTGATCCTGTCGGCTCGTGACATCCTCGCGGTGATCGGCTGATGCCGAAGATCCTCGAATTCGACGAGCACGCTCGTCGCTCCCTTGAGCGCGGCGTCGACGCGCTGGCGAACGCCGTCAAGGTGACGCTCGGCCCCAAGGGTCGTTACGTCGTCCTCGACAAGAAGTGGGGCGCCCCGACGATCACGAACGACGGTGTGACCGTCGCTCGTGAGGTCGAGCTCGACGACCCCTTCGAGAACCTTGGTGCGCAGCTCACCAAGGAGGTCGCCACCAAGACCAACGACGTCGCCGGTGACGGCACGACGACCGCGACCGTGCTCGCGCAGGCGCTGGTCCACGAGGGTCTGCGGGCCGTTGCGGCCGGCACGAACCCGATGGGCCTCAAGCGCGGCATGGACCTGGCTGCCCAGGCGGTCTCGGCCAAGCTTCTCGAGACCGCGAAGCCGGTCGCTGAGAAGGCGGAGATGGCCTCGGTGGCCACGATCTCCAGCCGTGACGAGCACATTGGCGAGCTTCTCGCCGAGGCGTTCGACAAGGTCGGCAAGGACGGCGTGATCACGGTCGAGGAGTCCTCGACCCCCACGACCGAGCTCGAGTTCACCGAGGGCATGCAGTTCGACAAGGGCTACATCTCGGCGTACTTCGTCTCCGACCCGGAGCGGATGGAGGCCGTCCTCGACGACCCGTACATCCTGCTCGTCCAGGGCAAGATCTCCTCGATCCAGGAGCTCCTCCCGCTGCTGGAGAAGGTCATCGCCGCCGGCAAGCCGCTCTTCATCATCGCCGAGGACGTCGAGGGCGAGGCGCTCTCGACCCTGGTCGTGAACAAGATCAAGGGCACGTTCAACGCTGTCGCGGTCAAGGCTCCGGCCTTCGGTGACCGTCGCAAGGCGATCCTCGAGGACATCGCGATCCTCACCGGCGCCCAGGTGGTCGCTCCCGAGGTCGGGCTCAAGCTCGACCAGGTCGGCCTCGAGGTGCTCGGCACGGCTCGCCGCGTGGTCTCCTCCAAGGACAACACCACGATCGTCGACGGTGGCGGCAACGCCGACGCCGTCAGCGCTCGCGTCGGCCAGATCACCGGCGAGATCGCCAACACCGACTCCGACTGGGACCGGGAGAAGCTCCAGGAGCGTCTCGCGAAGCTCGCCGGTGGCGTGTGCGTGATCAAGGTCGGTGCTCACACCGAGGTGGAGCTCAAGGAGAAGAAGCACCGGATCGAGGACGCCGTCTCCGCGACGCGCGCCGCGATCGAGGAGGGCATCGTCGCCGGTGGTGGCTCCGCGCTCATCCACGCGGTCAGCGTCCTCGACGGTGACCTCGGCCTGACCGGTGACGAGGCGGTCGGCGTCCGTGTGGTCCGCCGGGCCGCCGACGAGCCGCTGCGCTGGATCGCCGAGAACGGCGGTGAGAACGGCTACGTCGTGACCACCAAGGTGCGCGAGCTCGGCGTCGGCCAGGGCTACAACGCTGCCACTGGTGAGTACGGCGACCTGGTCGCCCAGGGCGTGCTCGACCCGGTCAAGGTGACCCGGTCGGCGCTGGTCAACGCCACCTCCATCGCGGGCATGCTGCTCACCACCGAGACCCTGGTGGTGGACAAGCCCGAGGAGGAGGAAGAGGCCGCAGCCGGTCACGGCCACGGTCACGGGCACGGGCACTGACCTGAGTCCTCACGAAGCATCTCAGGACCCGCCCGGGGCCATCGGCCCCGGGCGGGTCTGGGTTTTCCTCGTGCTGTTGGCGAGCCTGAGCATGCTCGGCCCCTTCAGCATCGACACACCGTTTCCGGCGTTCGCCGAGATGCGCGGCGAGTTCGGGGTCGGCACGTCGGAGATGCAGTGGGTGGTCAGCACCTACATGCTGGCGTTCGCAGCGATGAGCCCCTTCCACGGCCCGCTCTCGGACGCCATCGGGCGCAAGCCGGT
>NZ_JASLGR010000053.1 GCF_030150155.1 Nocardioides sp. | reverse complement strand
CGCGGCGTCGACGTCGATCTCCTCGGAGAGCAGCACGTGCTCGGAGAGGATCGACACCCGGTCGTTGGCGACCGAGAGGAACCCGCCGTCGGCCGAGGCCGTGACGACCGGACCGTCGACGGGGTTGATCTCGACGACCGCGTCGGTCAGCACCGAGAGCATCGGTGCGTGACCACGCAGGACGCCGACGTCGCCCTCGACGGTGCGCGCGATGACCATGGTGGCCTCGCCGCTCCAGACCACCCGGTCCGCCGCGACGAGCTCCACCTGCAGGTTCTCGGCCATGACTCAGAGGTTCTTCTGGATGTCGGCCCAGTTGCGCTCGACGTCGTCGAGGCCACCGCACATGAAGAACGCCTGCTCGGCGACGTGGTCGTACTCGCCGTCGCAGATCTTGTTGAACGCCTCGATGGTGTCGACCAGCGGCACCGTGGAGCCCTCGATGCCGGTGAACTGCTTGGCGACGTAGGTGTTCTGCGACAGGAAGCGCTGGATGCGACGCGCGCGGTGCACGACGATCTTGTCCTCCTCCGACAGCTCGTCGACACCGAGGATGGCGATGATGTCCTGGAGCTCCTTGTTGCGCTGCAGGATCTGCTTCACCCGGATGGCCGCGTCGTAGTGCGCCTGACCGATGTACTGCGGGTCGAGGATGCGCGACGTCGAGGTCAGCGGGTCGACGGCCGGGTAGATACCGAGCGAGGCGATCTCACGCGAGAGCTCGGTGGTGGCGTCGAGGTGGGCGAAGGTCGTCGCCGGAGCCGGGTCGGTGTAGTCGTCAGCCGGCACGTAAATGGCCTGCATCGACGTGATGGAGTGACCACGGGTCGAGGTGATGCGCTCCTGGAGGAGGCCCATCTCGTCGGCGAGGTTCGGCTGGTAACCCACGGCGGACGGCATCCGGCCGAGCAGGGTGGAGACCTCGGAACCGGCCTGCGTGAACCGGAAGATGTTGTCGATGAACAGAAGCACGTCCTGCTTCTGGACGTCACGGAAATACTCCGCCATCGTCAGGGCCGACAGGGCGACGCGCAGACGCGTGCCCGGCGGCTCGTCCATCTGACCGAAGACCAGGGCGACCTTGTCGAAGACGCCGGCCTCCTTCATCTCCACGATGAGGTCGTTACCCTCACGGGTACGCTCGCCGACACCGGCGAAGACGGAGACACCGGCGTGGTTCTTGGCCACACGAGCGATCATCTCCTGGATCAGAACGGTCTTGCCGACACCGGCACCACCGAACAGACCGATCTTGCCGCCCGTGACGTACGGGGTGAGGAGGTCGATGACCTTGATGCCGGTCTCGAACATCTGGGTCTTGGACTCCAGCTGGTCGAAGGCAGGCGCCTTGCGGTGGATGCCCCAACGCTCGGTGACGTTGGCGGTCTCGCCCTCCTCGAGGTTGAGGATGTCACCGGTGGCATTGAACACGCGACCGAGGGTGACGTCACCGACGGGGACCGTGATCGGGCCGCCCGTGTTGGTGACGGCCTGGCCACGGACGAGGCCGTCGGTCGGCTTCAGCGAGATGGCACGGACGACGCCGTCGCCGATGTGCTGGGCGACCTCGAGGGGCAGGACCGCGTCCTCGCCACCGAGGGTGATGGTCGCCTCGAGCTTGGTGTAGATCTCCGGCATCGCGTCGACGGGGAACTCCACGTCGACGACCGGGCCGATAACGCGGACGATGCGGCCGGTGGCCGTCGTCGTCTCGTTTGCGGTGGCAGTCATTTCGTCTTTCCTTCGGTGGTGATCAGTCGTTCGCGGCGTTGGCGTCGGCAAGGGCGTTGACGCCACCGACGATCTCGCTGATTTCCTGGGTGATGCCGGCCTGGCGAGCCTGGTTGGCGATCCGGGTGTACTTCTTGATGAGCTCGGTCGCGTTGTCAGTGGCGGACTTCATCGCCTTCTGACGTGCTGCCAGCTCCGAGGCAGCGGACTGGAGCAGCGCGAACCAGATCCGGCTCTCGACGTACTGCGGCAGCAGCCCGTCGAGGACGGCCTCGGCCGACGGCTCGAACTCGTACAGCGGAAGGACCTCGCCCTCGGCGGGGGGCTCCACGCCCTCGACGACCTCCAGCGGGAGGAGACGAAGAGCGGTCGGCTTCTGGTTCAGCATGGAGACGAACCGGGTGTACACCAGGTGCACCTCGTCCACGCCCGCGTCGAGACCGTCCACGGCACCGGCGAGGAAGGACCCGATCAGGGCCTCGCCGACCTCCTTGGCCACCTCGAACGTCGGCTGGTCGGAGAAGCCGGTCCACGACTTCACCACCGGCCGGTTGCGGAACTTGAAGTACGCCTCGGCCTTGCGGCCGGTGACGTACAGGTCGACCCGCTTGCCCTCGGCAGTGAGCTTCGTGACCAGGCCCTCAGCCTCCTTGAGCACGCTCGAGGAGTAGGCCCCGGCCAGGCCGCGGTCGCTCGTGATGACGAGGACCGCGGCGCGGCGGGGGTTCTCAGGCTCGGTGGTCAGGGCGTGGTCGACGTTGGAGTACGTCGCCACGGCCGAGACCGCACGGGTGAGCTCACGAGCGTACGGGGCTGCGGCGTTGGCCCGCTGCTGCGCCTTGATGATGCGAGACGCAGCAATGAGCTCCATGGCGCGCGTGATCTTCTTCATCGACTCAGTCGATCGGATCCGCGCGCGGTACTCACGCAGCGATACGGCCATGGATCAAGCCTTCTTCTGCTTGACGATCTGCTCCTGCTCGACCTCGTCGTCCTCCAGCGCGTCCACGTGAGCGGAGCCGGGCTTGATCGCCTGGCCGTCGCTGGTCTGGAACTGCGGGAGGAAGGCGTCGTACGCCTCGACGAGAGCAGCCTCGGTCGAGTCCTCGAACTTGAGGGTCTCGGCGATGGCGGCGAAGATCCCCGGCTTGGCGGTCTTCACGAACTCCAGGAACTCCTGCTCGAACTTGAGCACGTCGACCACCGGGACGATGTCCAGGCGACCGGAGGTGCCCAGCCAGAGCGAGGCCGTCATCTCGGGGACCGAGTACGGCGAGTAGGCCGGCTGCTTCATCAGGGCCATCAGGCGCTGACCGCGAGCGAGCTGCTGCTTGGAGGCGGCGTCCAGGTCCGAGGCGAACATGGCGAACGCCTCCATCGCGCGGTACTGCGCGAGGTCGACCTTGAGCGAACCGGTGACGGCCTTCATCGCCTTGGTCATCGCGGCACCACCGACACGGGAGACGGAGATACCGACGTCGATGGCCGGGCGCTGGTTGGCGGCGAACAGGTCCGACTGCAGGAAGATCTGGCCGTCGGTGATCGAGATGACATTGGTCGGGATGAACGCCGAGACGTCGTTGGCCTTCGTCTCGATGATCGGCAGACCCGTCATGGAACCGGCACCGAGCTCGTCGGAGAGCTTGGCGCAACGCTCCAGGAGGCGGCTGTGCAGGTAGAAGACGTCACCCGGGTAGGCCTCACGGCCCGGCGGACGACGCAGCAGCAGCGACACGGCGCGGTAGGCCTCGGCCTGCTTGGTCAGGTCATCGAAGACGATGAGGACGTGCTTGCCCTCGTACATCCAGTGCTGGCCGATGGCCGAGCCGGTGTAGGGGGCGAGGTACTTGAAGCCAGCCGAGTCCGAGGCCGGGGCCGCGACGATGGTGGTGTACTCCAGAGCACCGGCCTCCTCCAGCGCGCCACGGACGGACGCGATGGTGGAGCCCTTCTGGCCGACGGCGACGTAGATGCAGCGGACCTGCTTCGACGGGTCGCCGGTCGCCCAGTTGGCCTTCTGGTTGATGATGGTGTCGATCGCGACGGTGGTCTTGCCGGTCGCGCGGTCACCGATGATGAGCTGGCGCTGGCCACGACCGATGGGGGTCATGGCGTCGATCGCCTTGATGCCGGTGGCCATCGGCTCGTGGACCGACTTACGGGCCATGACGCCGGGGGCCTGGAGCTCGAGAGCACGACGGCCGACGGTGGCGATGTCGCCGAGACCGTCGATCGGGTTGCCGAGCGGGTCGACGACGCGACCGAGGTAGCCGTCACCGACGGCGACCGACAGGACCTCGCCCGTACGGCGGACCGGCTGGCCCTCTTCGATCTTGTCGAAGTCGCCGAGGACGACAGCACCGATCTCACGGGTGTCGAGGTTCAGCGCCAGGCCAAGGGTGCCGTCCTCGAACTCGAGGAGCTCGTTGGCCATGGCCGAGGGCAGGCCGGCGACACGTGCGATGCCGTCAGCAGTCTGGGCGACCGTACCGACCTCTTCCGCGGCGGCAGCCTCGGGCTTGTAGTCGGCGACGTACTTCGCCAGCGCGTCCCGGATCTCGTCGGGACGGATGGACAGCTCCGTCATGTCGATGCCTTCTCTCTCGTTCTCTTCAAAGTAGTTGTCAGCTGGTTGCGGCGTATGCCGGTCAGCCGGCCAGCGCGCGCTGAGCGTCGTCGAGCTTGTTCGAGATCGAACCGTCGATGACGTCGTCACCGATCTCGATCTTGATGCCGCCGATGACCGCGGGGTCGATCAGCGTGTTGAGGTGGATCTCGCGGCCGTACTGCTTGGCCAGCACCGCAGCGAGCCGGGTCTGCTGCTCGGCGCTCAGGGCGGCGGCAACGCGAACCGTTGCGACACCCTCGTTGCGAACCTCAGCGGCCACCTTCTGGTACGCCGACAGCGCGGACGTCACAGTGCGGTAGGTGCCGGCAAGCGACTGCTTGACCAGCGCGACCGTGGCCGGAAGGGCCTTGCCGTCGAGGAGGCCGTCGACGAGGGTCCCCTTGTCGGCGGCCGAACGGGCCGGGTCGGACAGCGCGTCGCGCAGCGACGGGTTCTCCGTGACAGCGCGCTCGACGGCGAAGAGCTCGTCGACCACACGGTCAGCGTCGGAACCAGCGGAGCGAACGAGAGCGATCTCGCTGAGGCGCTCCAGTGCCAGCCCCAGGTCCGAGCCCTTCGTCCAACGACGACCGGCTGCGGACAGGACCAGCGCGAGTGCTCCCTCAGCGACGTGGCCGCTGAAGACGGAGCGGGCGAGGCCCTGCTTGGCCTCGGCCGGAGCCGAGGCGTCCGACAGAGCCCGGCGAAGGGCGGCCTCGGCGCGCAGCGTCTGCGACGCGCTGAAGAGGCCGGTGGCGACCGAGCCGGCCGCCTCACCCGAGCTGGCCGAAGCGGCCAGCTCGGAGGTGAGTGCGGAAAGCGACTCGGCCGAAGCTCCACGCAGGTCCATCACGCCTCATTCCGTGCGTCGACGGACTCCAGCTCAGCGAGGAAGCGCTCGACGACGCGGCTCTGGCGAGCCTCGTCCTCAAGGCTCTCCGCCACGATCTTGCCGGCCAGACCCGTGGCCAGCGTGCCAACCTCGGCACGCAGGGAGGTGATCGCCTGCTGGCGCTCAGCCTCGATCTGGGTCTTGCCGTGCTCGACGATCCGCGTCGCCTCGGACTGTGCCTGGGCACGCATCTCGGCAACGATCTCGGCACCCTGAGCACGGGCGTCTTCGCGGATGCGCGCAGCCTCCTGGCGAGCGTCGGCCAGCTGGGCCTCCAGCTCGGCCAGCTTCGCGTCAGCCTCGGCCTGCTTGGACTCGGCTGCGGCGATGCCGCCCTCGATCGCCTGGGTGCGCTCGGCGTAGGCCTTCTCGAAGTTGGGAACGACCAGCTTCTTGACAAGGAAAACGACGATCAGAAGAACGATGAGACCGAGGATGATCTCGGCGGTCTCCGGGACCAGAGGATTGTGGTCCTCAGTAGTCTCCGCAGCCGCTAGGACAAGCGTCGTGAACATGGGTATCTCTCAGACTCCCCGGGGATCAGGGCTTGAGAACGAACGCCAGAGCAAGCGAGATGATGAAGAACTGCTCGGCGAGGACGAAGCCGAAGATGGCGATGCTCTGGAGCTTGCCCTGGGCCTCCGGCTGGCGCGCGACACCGGCGACGTACGCGGCGAAGATCAGACCAACACCGATGGCCGGGCCGATCGCGGCGAGGCCGAGGCCGATCATGTTGAGGGTGCCACCCATGATGGGTTTCCTTTCAGTTGGTGACGAGCTCAGTGCTCGTCAGCGATGGCGCTGCCGATGTACATGGCGGACAGCAGAGTGAAGACGTAGGCCTGGAGGAACATCACCAGCATGTCGAGGAAGCTCACGCCGATGGCGAGCAGGAACGACGCGATGCCGGAGATGGAACCGACGGCCACGGGGTTGTAGTGGAGCAGGAGGTAGGCGCCACCCAGCGAGAACAGCGCCACCAGAAGGTGACCGGCGAACATCGTCGCGAAGAGACGCAGCGCGAGGGTGAACGGCCGGACGATGATGTTGGAGAAGAACTCCAGGGGCACCAGGGCGATCAGGATCGGGCCGGAGATGCCGGCAGGGACCGTCTGGTGCTTGAGGTAGCCGAAGAAGCCGTGCTTGGCGATGCCGACGCCGTTGTAGATCAGCCACGTCACGAGCGCCAGGGCGATCGGGTAGCCGATGTGGGACATCGACGGGAACTGCACGAACGGGATGACCCCGTAGAAGTTGTTCACCAGCACGAAGATGAAGACACCGAACAGGTACGGCACGAACTTCATGTAGTCGTGTCCGCCGATGTTGTCCCGCGCGATGGAGTTGCGGACGAAGTCGTAGACGTATTCGCCGGCGAACTGCAGACGACCCGGCACGACCGCGGCCTTGCGGGACATCGCGTAGAACAGACCCACAGCGATCACGGCCGACAGGACCACCAGCACCATCGGCTTGGTGACGTCGCCGAAGATGGGGGGCAGGTCGAAGATCGCCGGGCCGGGAGCGTGGAACTCCTCAGCGTGGATCATCGTGGCGAGCGAGCTCACGCGGTCTCCTGGTTCATGTAACGGAAAGTACGACGGGAATTCAGGCGGTTCTCAGCCTCACCCGGTCGGGGCGGACGATAGCAGGCCCGGGTGATCACGAAGAACCCGACCCCGACAGGTCGAAGAGCGGGATGCGCTCCTTGCGGACGAAATACCCGAAGGCGCTCGTCCAGACCATGGTCACGGCGATGACGGCGACCGCCGACCAGGCTAGGTGGGTCCGGTCGAAGGCGGCCGAGACGATCGCCAGTGTGGCCAGCAGCAGCGCTCCCTGAGCGGTGAAGACACACAGCGCCACGATCAGCGAGGCGGCAGGCGAGGAGCTGGCGACCTTGACCACCAGCCAGGTGCCCACGCCGAGGACGATCATCGTCACGATCCCACCGATGGCGGCACCGGCGGCTCCGGCCCCCGCATCCACCAGCGCACCGATCACGATCGCGAGGATCACGGGGGCGGCGGACCAGGAGAGGGCACCTCGTAGCACGTACGTGCGACGTGTGTCGGTCGTCATCGCGGGGCGGCCGTCTCTCTCAACTGTCATGGGGTGTGGCACCTCGGAACGGGGTGCTTGTGAAAGTTAGCACAAGCGGTCAGGGAGTCCTAACTTGATCGATCCAGAGCGGCATTCGGGTTCTTCCACTTGGGCAGCAGGAAGGTCAGCGCGAGGGTCACGGCGAGGCCGGCGGCCAGGGTGCCCCACATGATCGGACCGGCGTAGAGCGCGGCGAACGCCGAGCCGAACGCGATCAGTCCGGCCCACAGCCACATGATCAGGACCGCACGGCGCTGGCTGTGGCCGATCTCGAGCAGGCGGTGATGCAGGTGCTGCTTGTCGGGCGAGAACGGCGAGCGACCCGCACGGGTGCGTCGTACGATCGCCATCACCAGGTCGACCAGAGGGACGATCAGGATCGTCAGGGGCAGGACCAGGGGCAGGTACGTCGGCAGCAGGCTGGACGACGCTCCCCCGGCGCCCCGGCTGAGCTGGCCCGAGGTGAAGGTCGTGCCGGACAGCGACACAGCGCTGGCCGAGAGCACCAGGCCGATGAGCATCGACCCCGAGTCGCCCATGAAGAGCCTGGCTGGGTTCCAGTTGTGCACCAGGAAGCCCGCACAGGCCCCTGCCAGGGCCACGGAGAGCAGGGCGGGGGTCGTGGCCCGGTCGACCTCGTTGACCCGCGAGAGGCTGTAGGAGAAGGCGAAGAAGGCCAGCGCCCCGATCCCGACCACCCCCGCGGCGAGCCCGTCGAGGCCGTCGATGAAGTTCACCGCGTTGACCGTGGCGATCACCATCACCCCGGTCAGTAACGCCCCTTGGGACGGGTCCAGGGAGAAGACCTTGTCCCCGCCGGTCGGGATCCAGGAGTACTGGATCCCGAAGCCGATCAGGATCGCGGTGGCGATCACCTGCCCGCCGAGCTTGGTCAGCGCGTCGAGCTCGACGATGTCGTCCACCACGCCGACCAGGCAGATCACCGCCCCGGCGATCAGGACCGCTCCGGCATCACGGGTGATGAACGGTGAGCCGTTGGAGACGAACGGGAGCTGGCGGGCCACCAGGTAGGCGGCCAGCAGGCCCCCGAAGAGGGCCACCCCGCCCATGTACGGGATCGGCTCGTCGTGCACGTCGCGGTCGCGCACCCGTGCCACTGCGCCGGTGCGCAGGGCGATCTCGCGCGCGATGACGGTGAGCAGGTACGTCACCGAGCCGGCGACGAGGAAGACCAGGAGGAAGGCTCTCATCCGGCCTCCCGGCCCTGCGGTGTCGTGGTGATGTTCATGAAGGGTCGGAGACGACCTCACCGTGCTCGGCCAGGACCCGGTTGAGATCGTCGAGCGAGAGCGCACCGAGGCGGAGCACGCGTGGCGTCGCCGTGGTGGCGTCGATGATCGTCGAGGGCAGGTCACCCGGCGTGGGGCCGTCGTCGAGGATGACGGCGACCTTGTCGCCCAGCATCTCCTCGGCGGCGTCGGCGTCGGTGGCGGCCGGACGGCCGGTGAGGTTGGCCGAGCTGACCGCGAGCGGACCCGTGCGCTCCAGCAGCTGGAGGGCCAGCTCGTGGTCGGGCACCCGCACCGCGACGGTGCCGCGGGTCTCCCCCAGGTCCCACTGCAGCGAGGACTGCTCGCGGAAGATCAGGGTCAGTGGGCCGGGCCAGAACGTCGCGGCCAGGTCGCGGGCCCAGGCCGGAACGGCGGTGGCGAGAGCGTCCATCGTCGCGATCTCGCTGATCAGCACCGGCGGCGGCATGGTCCGGCCACGACCCTTGGCGTCCAGCAGCGCCTGCACGGCGACCGGGCTGAACGCGTCGGCGGCGATGCCGTAGACCGTGTCGGTCGGCATCACCACCAGCTCACCGCGCACCAGCGCGTCGGCGGCGGCGCCGACGGCCTCCTCGCGATGGTCGGCGGGTTGGGTGGGCAGACGCTGAGCCATAGGGGTCATCGTGCCAGCCTCGCCGTGACAAAGCGCGCACGGCCCGCCAGATCCTCGTGATCGCGGACCTCGCTCCAGCGTCCGGTCGCGGCGAAGACCGCCGCCGCTCCCCCGTTCGGTGCGCTCGGCCCCTGCTCGTCGGCGTGCTCGGCGGCGACCAGGCCGCCGGGAACGAGCAGGTCGGCGGCACGCACTGCCAGCAGGCGGATCGCGTCCAGGCCGTCGTCGCCGGAGAAGAGCGCCAGATGCGGGTCGTGGTCGCGGGCCTCGGTGGCGACCGACTCCCAGGCCTCCAGCGGGATGTACGGCGGGTTGCAGACCACCACGTCGACGCGTCCGGTCAGCTCCTCGAACGCCTCGAAGGCGTCACCCAGGCGCAGGTCGACCCCGGTGCCCGCCAGGTTCCGCTCGGCCCAGGCGAACGCGTCGGCGCTCAGCTCGACGGCGTGCACCTCGGCCTCGGGCACCTCGTTCTTGATCGCCTTGGCGATCGCCCCCGAGCCGGTGCACAGGTCGACCACCACCGAGCCAGGCCCGATCCGGTCGATCACCCAGCCGGCGAGCAGCTCGGTCTCGGGGCGGGGCACGAACACGCCCGGTCCGACCAGGAGATCGACGTACCGGAAGTAGGCGACGCCGGTGAGATGCTGCAGCGGCTCACGGGCGGCGCGGCGGGCGACCAGCGCCTCGAACCGGGCGGTGGCCTCGGCGTCGACGTCGTCGACCAGGATCAGGTTCGAGCGCTCCACCCCGAGCACGAAGGAGAGCAGGATCTCGGCGTCGACCGCCGGGGAGGAGACCCCTCCGGCGCGCATCAGCGTCGCGGCGTCGAAGAGCAGGTCGCGACGGCTGCTCACGACTCCAGCGCCGCCAGACGTGCCGCCAGGTCGGCCTCGACCGCGGAGTCGAGCACCGGACCGAGGTCCCCGTCGAGGACCTGGTCGAGGTTGTAGGCCTTGTAGCCGGTGCGGTGGTCCGAGATCCGGTTCTCCGGGTAGTTGTAGGTCCGGATCCGCTCGGAGCGGTCCACCGTGCGGATCTGCGACCGGCGCGCGTCCGAGGCGGCCGCGGCGGCCTCCTCCTCGGCCGCGGCCAGGAGCCGCGAGCGCAGGATCCGCATCGCCTGCTCCTTGTTCTGCAGCTGCGACTTCTCGTTCTGGCAGCTCGCCACGATCCCGGTCGGCAAGTGCGTGATCCGCACCGCCGAGTCGGTGGTGTTGACGCTCTGACCGCCCGGCCCCGAGGAGCGGTAGACGTCGATCCGCAGGTCGTTGTCGTGGATCTCGACGTCGACCTGCTCGGCCTCGGGCATCACCAGGACGCCGGCCGCGGAGGTGTGGATGCGCCCCTGCGACTCGGTGACGGGGACCCGCTGGACGCGGTGCACACCGCCCTCGAACTTGAGCAGGGCGTACGGCGCCCGCCCCGGCTCCGGGGTGCCCTTGGCCTTCACCGCGACGGTGACGGACTTGTAGCCGCCCAGGTCGGACTCGGCGGCGTCGATGATCTCGGTGCGCCAGCCCTCGTGCTCGGCGAACCGGGAGTACATCCGCAGCAGGTCGCCCGCGAACAGGGCCGACTCCTCGCCGCCCTCGCCGGACTTGATCTCCAGCAGGGTGTCCTTGTCGTCGGACGGGTCGCGCGGGACCAGCAGGCGGCGCAGCCGCTCCTCGGCCTCGGCGCGCTGCTCGCGCAGGCTCTGGGCCTCGGCGGCGAAGCTCTCGTCCTCGTGGGCCAGCATGTCGGCGGCCTCGATGTCATCGCCCAGCCCCAGCCAGTGGTGGTAGGCGGCGATGATCGCGGAGAGCTGGTTGTAGCGCTGGTTCAGCTGCTTGGCCAGGCGGGGGTCGGAGTGGACCTCCGGTGCTCCGAGGCGACCCTCGATCTCGTGGTGCTCGCTGATGAGCCCTTCGACTGCCTCGAACATGACCTCTCCCGCCGTCCCCGGCTGACCCTGCGCTGATCCTGCGAAGAAAATGGACGAAATGGGAAACACCGGCCCCGCTGGGGCCGGTGTTCCGTGAAGCAGTTACTTCTTGCCGTAACGAGCTTCGAACCTCGCGACGCGACCGCCGGTGTCGAGGATCTTCTGCTTGCCGGTGTAGAACGGGTGGCACGCCGAGCACACGTCGGCGCGGATCGTGCCGCTGCTCAGGGTGCTGCGCGTGGTGAACGAGGCGCCGCAGGTGCAGGTCACCTGGGTCTCGTTGTACTGCGGGTGGATGTCAGCCTTCATAGCCTCATCGCTCCTTCGGTGATGGCGCCGGGTCCAACGTGCAGGTCGCGCGAAGGTGAACCGGAGCCGGAACGTCACAAGTTTAGGGACCGCGCCTCACACAACCAAGTTGAGGAGCAGCACCATCACCAGTCCCATCACCGAGAGCAACGTCTCCATCACCGACCAGGTCTTGAGGGTCTGGGGCACTGTCAGGCCGAAGTACTCCTTGACCAGCCAGAAGCCGGCGTCGTTGACGTGACTGAAGAAGAGCGATCCCGCACCGACGGCGAGCACCACCAGGGAGACCTCGGAGTTCGACATCCCCGCCACCAGGCCGGTGACCAGCGAGCTCGCGGTGATGGTCGCGACCGTCGCCGAGCCGGTGGCCAGACGGATCAGCACCGCCAGCACCCAGGCCAGCAGGATCACCGAGATGTTGGCGCCCTTGGCCCAGTCGGCCAGCACCGTGCCGATGCCGGAGTCGACCAGCACCTGCTTGAAGCCACCGCCGGCGGCGACGATCAGCAGGATGCCGGCGATGCCCGGCAGGGCCGACTCGACCGTCTTGGACAGCTTCTCGCGGCCGAAGCCGGCACCGCGACCGAGGGTGAAGAAGGAGACGATCACGGCGATCAGCAGCGCGATCGGCGGGTTGCCGAGGATGTCGAAGACCTGCCGGATCTCGGCCTTGTCGTTCTTCTCGAAGATGTCGACGAGTGCCTTGCCGAGCATCAGCACCACCGGCAGCAGCACCGAGAGCATCGTGATCACGAAGCCGGGACGGCGCTCGGACTTCTCCGCAGTGTCGAAGCGCTCGGGCGCCGGTACGTCGACCCAGCGACCGGCGATCCGGCCGAAGAGCGGGCCCGCGACGATCACGGTCGGGATCGCCGCGATCACGCCGAAGGCGATGGTCAGGCCGAGGTCGGCGTTGAGCGCCTGGACCGCGGTCAGCGGGCCGGGGTGGGGCGGCACCAGGCCGTGCATCACCGACAGGCCCGCCAGCGCCGGAACGCCGACGGTGATCAGGGAGACCTGCGCCCGGCGGGCGACCAGGTAGATCACCGGCATCAGCAGGACGAGACCGATCTCGAAGAACATCGGCAGGCCGATGATGGCGCCGACCAGCGCCATCGCCCACGGCAGCGCCTTGGGCGAGGAGTGACCGACGATGGTGTCGACGATCTGGTCGGCTCCCCCGGTGTCCGCGAGCACCTTGGCGAACATCGCACCGAGCGCGATCAGGATGCCGACACCGGCGGTGGTGGCACCGACCCCGTTGGAGAAGCTGGTCACCACGGTGGCGACGTTCTCCCCCGCCACGATGCCGACCACCAGGGCGCCGATCATCAGCGCGAGGAACGGGTGCAGCTTCATCCAGATGATCAGGCCGACGATGACGGCGATGCCGATCAGCGCCGCGACGACGAGCTGCCAGCCGGGGGCGACGGGTTCTGCCAGGGCGGCGGCGTCAGCGAGCTTCATCGGCACTCCTCAGGTAGGCCTCGACGATGTCGTCGACGGACTGGCCGACGTCGATCACGACGCCGTGCTCGTCGGGCTCCAACGGCTCGAGGGTCTCGAACTGCGAGGTCAGCAGCGAGCTGGGCATGAAGTGGCCCGGCCGGCTGGCCTGACGCTCCGCGATCACGTCGCGGCTCCCGGAGAGATGGAGGAACTCGATCCGGGGCTCATGGTGGCGCAGCTGGTCGCGGTACTTGCGCTTGAGGGCCGAGCAGCCCATCACCCCACCGGTGGTGTGATGGGCGTGCAGCCACTCGCCGAGCCGTTCCAGCCAGGGATGCCGGTCATGGTCATCCAACGGATGACCCGCGTGCATCTTGTCGATGTTCGCTTGGGGGTGGAAGTCGTCGGCGTCGGCGAAGGGGACGCGCAGGCGTTGCGCCAGCGCAGCCCCCACCACCGATTTACCTGAGCCCGAGACTCCCATGACCACGATCAGGGGAACTGTCACCCCTTGAACCTACACGTCAGGGAGCCTCGGGACGGGTCAGGAGTTCTCCGGGCCCGGCGTGGTGTGCTGGACCTGCATCAGGAACTCGATGTTGCTCTGCGTCTTCTTCAACCGCTCCAGCAGCAGCTCGAGTGCCTGCTGGCCGTCGAGGGCGGAGAGCACCCGGCGCAGCTTCCACACGATCTGGAGCTCGTCCTTGCTCATCAGGAGCTCCTCGCGGCGGGTGCCCGACGAGATCGCGTCGATCGCCGGGAAGAGCCGCTTCTCGGCGAAGTCGCGGCGCAGCCGGATCTCCATGTTGCCGGTGCCCTTGAACTCCTCGAAGATCACCTCGTCCATCTTCGAGCCCGACTCGACCAGAGCCGTGGCCAGGATGGTCAGCGAGCCGCCGTTCTCGATGTTGCGGGCAGCACCGAAGAACTTCTTCGGCGGGTACAGCGCCGCGGAGTCGACGCCGCCGGAGAGGATCCGGCCGCTGGCCGGGGCGGCCAGGTTGTAGGCCCGCCCCAGGCGGGTGATGCCATCGAGCAGCACGACCACGTCATGGCCGAGCTCGACCAGACGCTTGGCGCGCTCGATGGCGAGCTCGGCGACCAGGGTGTGGTCCGAGGCGGGGCGGTCGAACGTCGAGGAGATGACCTCCCCCTTGACGCTGCGCTCGAAGTCGGTGACCTCCTCGGGACGCTCGTCGACCAGGACGACCATCAGGTGGCACTCGGGGTTGTTGATCGTGATCGAGTTCGCGATCGACTGCATGATCATCGTCTTGCCGGCCTTGGCCGGGGAGACGATCAGACCGCGCTGGCCCTTGCCGACCGGAGCGGCGATGTCGATCACGCGCCCGATCATGTTGGTCGCGTCGGTCTCCATCCGCAGCCGCTCGCTGGCGTAGAGCGGGGTGAGCTTGGCGAAGTCGGGGCGGTTCGCGGCCAGCGTCGGGTCGGCACCGTTGACGGTGTCGATCTGGACCATCGGGTTGAACTTCTGCCGGCTCTCGCCCTCACGCGGCTGGCGCACCTGGCCGGTGATCGCGTCGCCGCGGCGCAGGCCGAGCTTGCGCACCATCGGCAGCGAGACGTAGACGTCGTCGGGCCCCGGCAGGTAGCCCGAGGTCCGGACGAAGGCGTACTGCTCGAGCACGTCCAGGATGCCGGCGGCCGGCACCAGCACGTCGTCCTCGCGGACCTCGATGTCGACGTCGCCCCGCGGGCCGTTGCCGCGGCCCGGACGCTCGCGGTCACGGTCACGGCCCCGACGGCGGCGGTTGCGGCGCGAGCTGCCGTCCTCGCCGTCGTGCTCGGCGCCCTGGTTGTTCTGGTTACCCTGGCGCTCCTGGTTGGCCTGGGCGCCGGCGTCACGGTTCTGCCGCTCGCCCTGATTGTTCTGGGCGTTGTTCTGGGCGTTGTTCTGGGCGCCCTGGTTGCCCTGGCGCTCCTGGGTACGGCGCTCGCCGCCCTGCTCAGTGCGCTCGGGGCGCTCAGCCCGCTCAGTGCGCTCGGCCCGGGGAGCACGCGTGCGCTCGGCGACGGCCTCGGCGGCCTGCGGCTCGGCCTCGGCCGACCGGGCGCGGGACCGGGTGCGCTGCGGTGCCTCGGCGGCGCTCTCGGCCGGAGCCGTCTTCTCGGCCTGGGCGGCCTTCTCCGACTGGGCTGCCTTCTCGGCACGGGCCGGACGACCGGCGCCCTGGGCGCCCTTGATCGCGGCGACCAGATCGGCCTTCTTCATCGAGGTCGCCCCCGAGATGCCCATGCCCGCGGCCATCGCCTTGAGATCGGCCAGCAGCATGGCGTTGAGCCCGCCGGACTTCTTCTTGGCGCCGGGGGCGCCAGCGGAGTCAACGGGGGCTGCGGTGGTTTCCGTCACGTGAGGTCCTTCCCACGTTCACAGCGCGCCGAGGTACGGCGGCTGACTTGGGTGTCAGGCTTCCCCGTCCATCCACATTCACCCTGCCGGGCGGATCTGTGGGGATCACTGGGAAGCAGGCGCCGACACGGGCGGCGCGTCGCGCACGACTGTAGCACCCGGCTCAGCGGCCGGGAGCATCAAGCACAAATCCACTCCGACGCACCACCGGCCGGGGTCAGCTGACCCCGGCCGCCGAGACCGCCAGGCGCGTGCTGCGCCAGCCCGCAGGAGCGTGGTCGAGCGCAGCCTCGGCCTCGGCCTCGGTGGTCACGAAGGCCAGCACCGTCGGGCCGGCCCCCGAGACGACCGCCGGCACGCCGGCGGCACGCAGCTCGTCGACCAGGGCCAGCGAGGCCGGCATCGCCGGACGGCGGTACTCCTGGTGGAGGTGGTCGCGGGTGGCCCGCAGCAGCTGGTCGGGACGACCGGCCAGGGCGGCGATCAGCAGCGCCGCGTTGCCCGAGTTCGCCGCCGCCTCGGCGTGCGGCACCGTCGCCGGGATCAGACCCCGGGCGACCTTGGTCTCCACACCGTCGGTCGGGATGAAGACGACCGCCGCCACCCGCGGGTCGACCGGGGCGGCGACCGAGTAGAAGGTCTCCCCCTCCTGCCCGGAGACGGTCAGGCCGCCGAAGACGGCGGGCGCCACGTTGTCCGGGTGCCCCTCGATCTCCGCGGCGATCTCGAACAGGGCGGTGTCGTCGAGACGCTCAGCGCCACCCACCACCATCGCCCGGGCGAGCGCGAGCCCGCCCACGATCGCCGCCGAGGAGGAGCCCAGCCCCCGCGCATGCGGTACGACGTTGACGCACTCCAGCCGCAGACCCGACGGCTGCCCGCCGAGCAGGTCGAAGACCCGACGCATGCAGCGCACCACCAGGTGGCTCTCGTCGAGCGCCACCGTCCCGGCGCCCTCCCCGGTGACGACGACCTCCAGACCGGACTCGATCACCGAGCCGGTCAAGGTGTCGCGCCACTCCAGGGCGAGGCCCAGGGTGTCGTACCCCGGGCCGAGGTTCGCCGAGGTGGCCGGCACCGTCACCACGACGGGACCGGCGACGAACTCCTGCATCAGACCAGGCCGGCGGCCGCGGCAGCGGACTCGATGTCCGCGTCCACGACGATCTCGGGCACCTCGCCGAAGAACTCCAGGGCGGTGGCCGGGTCCTTGAGGCCGTGACCGGTCACCGTGATGACCGTGGTCTTGCCGGCGTAGCCCGCCGCGACCTCGTCACCGGCGGCCAGGTCGTCGAGCAGACCCGCGACGCCGGCAGCCGAGGCAGGCTCGACGAAGACGCCCTCGTTGCGGGCCAGCAGCGACTGGGCCGAGAGCAGGGCGTCGTCCGAGAGCGCCTTGAACCGGCCGCCGGACTCGTCACGGGCGGCCTCGGCCAGACCCCAGGAGGCCGGGTTGCCGATCCGGATCGCGGTCGCCTTGGTCTCGGGCTCGAGCACCGGGTGACCCAGCACCAGCGGCGCTGCACCCTCGGCCTGGAAGGCACGCATCACGGGACGCTTGGTGGCGTGGCCCGCGGCGGCGTACTGCTGGTAGCCGAGCCAGTAGGCGCTCATGTTGCCGGCGTTGCCGATCGGCATCAGGTGGAAGTCGGGGGCGTCGCCGAGACGGTCGACGACCTCGAAGGCGGCGGTCTTCTGACCCTCCAGGCGGACCGGGTTGACCGAGTTCACCAGGGCGACCGGGTACTTCTCGGCCAGGCCGCGCGAGAGGGTCAGGCAGTCGTCGAAGTTGCCCCGCACCCGGATCACCAGGGCGCCGTGCACCAGGGCCTGAGCCATCTTGGAGGCCGAGATCTTGCCGTCGGGGACGAGCACGATCGGGGTGATCCCGGCCTGGGCGGCGTACGCCGCCATCGCGGCCGAGGTGTTGCCGGTCGAGGCACACACGCACGCCTTGGCGCCCTCGTGCACCGCCACCGAGATCGCGGCGGTCATGCCGCGGTCCTTGAACGAGCCGGTCGGGTTCTGGCCCTCGACCTTGAGCCAGACCTCACCACCGGCGAGCTCGGAGAGCCAGCGCGAGCGCACCAGCGGGGTGCCACCCTCCCCGAGGGTGATCGCCGGGGTGCCCGCCGGGATGTCGAGGAGGTCCCGGTACTCCTCGATGACGCCGCGCCACTGGTGGGTCACGGGGCTCTTGTCGGCACTCACTTCAGTTCTCCTTCAACGCGCATCACGCTGGTGACGCCGCGAACGGTCTCCATGCCCCGCAGGGCTTCCACAGTGGCGGCCAGCTGAGCGTCAGTGGCCTCGTGCGACACGACCACGAGCTGGGCGTCGTTGCCCCGCCCTTCCTGGCGCACGGTCTGGATCGAAACGCCGTGATCGGCGAAGGTGAGCGCGACGCTGGCCAGGACACCCGGCTTGTCGGCGACGTCGAGCGAGAGGTGGTAGCGGGTGATGGTCTCGCCCATCGGCAGGATCGCGCGCTCGGCGTAGGCGCTCTCCCCCGTGCCGCGCGAGCCGCCGACGACGTGACGCGCCGCGGTGACCAGGTCGCCCAGGACAGCGCTGGCGGTCGGGGCGCCGCCAGCACCACGGCCGTAGAACATCAGCTGCCCGGCCGACTCGGCCTCCACGAAGACGGCGTTGAACGCCTCGCGGACGTTCGCGAGCGGGTGGGTGCGCGGGATCATCACCGGGTGGACGCGGACCGAGACGTCCTCGTCCTTGAGCTCGGCGATGGCGAGCAGCTTGACCACCGAGCCCATCGCCTTGGCCGAAGCGACGTCGGTCGCGGTGACCTCGACGATGCCCTCACGGTGCACGTCGGCGGCGGTGACCCGGGTGTGGAACGCCAGCGAGGCCAGGATCGCGGCCTTGGCGGCAGCGTCGAACGCCTCCACGTCGGCGGTCGGGTCGGCCTCGGCGTAGCCCAGCTCCTGGGCCTCGGCCAGGGTCTCCTCGAAGCCGGCACCGAAGGTGTCCATCTTGTCGAGGATGAAGTTGGTGGTGCCGTTGACGATGCCCATCACCTTGAGCACCCGGTCGCCCACCAGGGACTCCTGGAGCGGACGCAGGATCGGGATCGCCCCGGCGACGGCGGCCTCGAAGTAGAGGTCGCGGCCCGCCTTCTCAGCGGCCTCGAAGAGCGTCGGGCCGTCCTCGGCCAGCAGCGCCTTGTTGGCGGTGACCACGCTCGCACCGTGCTCCAGAGCGCTGAGGATCAGCGTGCGCGCCGGCTCGATGCCGCCGATCACCTCGATCACCAGGTCGACATCCTCGCGGGCGACCAGGGCCGCCGCATCGGTGGTGAGCAACTCGTCGGGCAGCTCGATCTCTCGGGGCGCGTCGAGACGACGTACGGCGACGCCGACGAGGTTCAACGGCGCTCCGACCCGAGCGGCGAGGTCGGCCGACTGCTCCTGGAGAAGTCGCACGACCTGGGACCCGACTGACCCGCAGCCGAGGACCGCAACATTGAGGGGACGCATGGGTCAAAGCCTATCGGCGATGGAGCGCGCGTGTTGCGCGGGCAGCCAACCGCGGACCGAATCGGTCGACACCGGCTCGGAGGTGCGGTTCATCCGAGGTCGGTGGCGAGCAGGTCGTCGACGGTCTCACGCCGCACGATCACCCGTGCCGCGCCCTCGCCGACGGCGACCACGGGGGGCCGCAGGGCGTGGTTGTAGTTCGAGGCCATCGACCGGCCGTAGGCACCCGTGGCCGGAACCGCGACCAGGTCGCCGGGGGCGATGTCGCTGGGCAGGAACTCGTGCTTGACCACGATGTCGCCCGACTCGCAGTGCTTGCCCACGATCCGCGCCAGGGTCGGCGCGGCGTCGGACAGCCGGCTGGCCAGGGTCGCGGAGTAGTCGGCGTCGTACAGGGCGGTGCGGATGTTGTCGCTCATCCCGCCGTCCACGCTGACGTAGGTCCGGCTGGCGCCACCGTCGAGGGTGACCTGCTTGACCGTGCCGACGGTGTAGACGGTGCACATCGCCGGGCCGACGATGGCCCGACCGGGCTCGATCGACAGGTGCGGCACCGCCAGGCCGAGCGCGGCGCACTCACCGGCCACGATCCGGGTGAGCTCGCCGGCCAGGAACTGCGGCGTGCGCGGGTCGTCCTGGCTGGTGTAGGCGATGCCGAAGCCGCCGCCCAGGTCCATCTCGGGCAGCTCGGCGGCGAGCTCGGCGGCGACCTTCGCCTGCAGCTGGAGCACCCGGCGGGCCGCGACCTCGAATCCGGAGGAGTCGAAGATCTGGGAGCCGATGTGGGAGTGGAAGCCGCGCAGCTCGACCCCGGGACGGCCGATCAGGCGGCTGGCCGCCTCGAAGGCGTCGCCCGAGGCGATCGAGAAGCCGAACTTCTGGTCCTCGTGGGCGGTGGCGATGAACTCGTGGGTGTGGGCCTCGACCCCGGCGGTGACGCGGACCATCACCCGGATCGGGTGCTGGGCGCCGATCTCGGCGCCCAGCGCCAGCACCCGGTCGATCTCGTCGAAGGAGTCGACGATGATCCGGCCGACGCCCGCGACGACGGCGCGGCGCAGCTCCATCGCGGTCTTGTTGTTGCCGTGGTAGCCGATCCGGGCCGGGTCCACCTCGGCCCGCAGCGCGACGGTCAGCTCACCGTCGGAGCAGACGTCGAGGCAGAGCCCCTCCTGGGCCACCCACCGGGCCACCTCGGTGCACAGGAACGCCTTGCCGGCGTAGTACACGTCGAAGCCGGCGAAGGCGTCACGGAAGGCACCCGCGCGGGCGCGGAAGTCGGCCTCGTCGAGGATGAACGCCGGGGTGTTGATGTTGGCGACCAGCTCCGGGATCGCGACACCACCGATGTGCAGGTCGCCGTCGACCTTGGTGGCCGTGCTCGACCACAGCTGCGGCATCAGCGCATTGACGTCCTCGGGCTCGGAGAGCCACACCGGCGACGTACCGGTGAAGCTGCCCGGCGACGCGTGCCCGCTCACATCCGCTCCGGCGCCGAGACGCCCAGCAGGCCCAGACCGTTGGCGAGCACAATCCGGGTCGCGGCGACCAGCGCCAGGCGGGCGCGGTGCAGGTCACCGACCTCCTCGTCGCCCATCGGCAGCACCCGGCAGTGGTCGTAGAAGCGGTGGTACATCCCGGCCGTCTCCTCCAGGTAGCGCGCCACCCGGTGCGGCTCGCGCAGGTTGGCCGCGCTGGCCACCACCCGCGGGAACTCGGCCAGGGCGCGCAGCAGCTCGCCCTCGGCGTCGTGCGCGAGCAGCTCGAGGTGATCGGTGGCCGGCTCGATGCCCAGGTCGACCGCGTTGCGCAGGATGGAGCTCATCCGGGCGTGGGCGTACTGGACGTAGTAGACCGGGTTGTCCGAGGACGACTTGGTGATCTCGGCGATGTCGAGGGTCAGGGGGCTGTCGGCCGGGTAGCGCGCCAGGGAGTAGCGCAGCGCGTCCACGCCGATCTCCTCGGCGAGCTCGTTGAGGGTCACGATGTTGCCCGCACGCTTGGAGAGCTTCACCTCGACACCGTCGCGCATGATCTTGACCAGCTGGCCGATCAGCACCTCGATGTTGCGGTCGGGGTCGTCCCCGACGCAGGCCGCCATCGCCCGCAGTCGACCCACGTAGCCGTGGTGGTCGGCACCGAGCAGGTAGATGCAGCGGTCGAAGCCCCGGCGACGCTTGTTCAGGTAGTACGCCGTGTCCGAGGCGAAGTAGGTGAGCTCGCCGTCGGACTTGATCAGGACACGGTCCTTGTCGTCGCCGAACGTCGTGGTGCGCATCCACAGCGCGCCGTCGGACTCGTAGACGTGGCCCAGGTCCTTGAGCCTGGCCAGGGTGTCGGGGACACCGCCCTCCAGGCCGGACTCGTGCAGCGAGAGCTCGCTGAACCAGACGTCGAAGTGGGTGTTGAAGTGGTCGAGCTGGGCCTGCTGCTCGGCGAGCTGGAGCTCGTAGCCCTTGGCCCGCACGGCGGCCAGACGCTCGGGCTCGGGCAGGTCGAAGATGCCGGGGACGGCGTCGCCGACAGCACGGGCCAGGTCATCGACGTAGGCACCGGCGTAGCCGTCCTCGGGCTTGGGCAGCCCCAGCGCCGAGGCGATGATCGAGTTGGCGAAGTGGTTCATCTGGACGCCACGGTCGTTGATGTAGAACTCCCGGGTCACCTCGGCCCCCGCCGCACGCAGCACCCGGGCGATGGCGTCGCCGAGCACCGCCCAGCGGGTGTGGCCCAGGTGCAGCGGACCGGTCGGGTTGGCGGAGATGAACTCCACGTCGATGTTCTCGCCGGCCAGCGCGTCGTTGTTGCCGTACGTCGTGCCGGCCGCCAGGATCTGGGCCGCGACCTCGGCCTGGGCCCCGGCCTCGACGGTGATGTTGAGGAAGCCCGGACCAGCGATCTCGACACCGGCGACGCCAGCGATGGTGGCCAGGCGCTCCGACAGCGTGGTGGCCAGGTCGCGCGGCGCGACCCCGGCCTTCTTGGCCAGCTGGAGCGCCACGTTGGTGGCGTAGTCGCCGTGCCCCTTGGCTCGCGGTCGCTCCACCGTCACGGTGGCAGGGACGCCGTCGGGGAGGGTGAGCGCACCCTCGTCGACAAGGCTCGTCAAGACGTCGACGATCGCGGAGGACAGTTGTTCAGGGGTCACGACCCCCAGCCTATCGGCGAGGCGCCACCGAGTTATCGTCGCCGGTGCCGGTACCCCGCCGACCTCGACGTCCCACCCCTGGAGGAACAGTGGCCGACGCCACCACGCCCGCTCTCGCTCGTGCCCAGCGGATCGCCGACGCCGTCCTCGACGCCGCGCGCGAGGCCGGCTGTGCCGTGAGCGTCGTGGTGGTCGACGAGCACGCCGACCCGCTGCTGCTGATCCGCAGCGGGGCCCGCTGGTTCACCGCCGACGTCGCCCGGGCCAAGGCCGCCACGGCTGCCCGGATGGGAGCACCGACCGAGGCCCTGGGCGCGATGCGGACGACGTACCCCGATCTGTGGGAGCAGCTGGTCCGGCGCCTGCCCGAGGCCACCACCCTCGGCGGCGGCCTGCCGCTGCACGTCGACGGTGACCTGGTCGGTGCCGTCGGAGTGTCCGGTGGCACCGTCGAGCAGGACATCGCATTCGCCTCCGCCGGGGTCGCGGTCGCGGGCTGAGAGCCCGCCGCAGGCCCAGGAGTGGCACCCGTTTCCACCCTCGGGGCCGGTGCCGTGTAGTGTCATCCCGCATCGACCAGCGCAAGCCGGATCGACGTGTTGCCTCCGTAGCTCAGGGGATAGAGCACTGGTTTCCGGTACCAGGTGCCGCAGGTTCGAATCCTGCCGGGGGCACAACAGATCCACGCCGGATCACCACAGGCCGGGTCCACTCAGGTGGGCCCGGTCTGTGGCATTTCCTGGACAGCGACCCACCCCAGACCTGAAACTTGTTCTATGGCAATGTCACTGCGCTGCCCGTGCGGCGAGCGGATCGTGGACTTCGACGACTCCTTCGTCACGACGGTGCAGGCCCACCTGGCCGAGGCCCACCCCGGCCGGACCTACGACACCGACCAGATCCTCGCGTTCGCGATGAAGACCGACGACAAGTTCGTTCCGGCCCGCTGACCCTGCGGCGTACGGTGGCGAGATGACTCCCATCGCTGTGCTCGCCGACGGCTTCGGACGTGTCGCCGAGGACCTGCCCGGCCTTCTCGACGGGCTCTCCCCCGACCAGCTCGCCCATCGGATCGCCCCCGAGGCGAACTCGATCGGCTGGCTGGTCTGGCATCTGCTGCGGGTCCAGGACGACCACGTCGCCGACGTCGCCGGGACCGAGCAGGTGTGGACCGCGCAGGGCTTCGCCGACCGGTTCGCACTGCCGTTCGCCGTCGGTGCCACCGGCTACGGGCAGAGCAGCGACGAGGTCGGTCAGGTCCGGGTCAGCGCGGACCTGCTGAGCGCGTACGCCGCCGCCGTGCACGCTGCCACCACGGCCTTCCTCGACACCCTCGGCGCCGAGGACCTCGACCGCGTGGTCGACACCCGCTGGACTCCCCCGGTCACCCTCGGGGTCCGCCTGGTCAGCGTGATCAACGACGACACCCAGCACCTGGGCCAGGCCGCGTACCTGCGTGGACTTCTGTGACCCAGCCCCCACAATGAGGTCATGGCTCCCCCGCCCGGCCCGTTCCCGACAGTCCTCGCCCAGGCCGCCGCGGTCCGCGACGGCGCCGCGACCGCCGAGTCCCTGACCCAGGCGTCCCTGGAACGGATCGCGGCGCTCGAGCCCGAGATCAACGCCTTCGTCGCGCTCCGCGCCGACGCTGCCCTGGCCGATGCCCGCACCCTCGACGCCGAGCAGCGTGCCGGGACCCTGCGCGGCCCGTTGCACGGCGTACCGATCGCGATCAAGGACGAGAACGACGTGGCGGGCGCGCCCACGGCGTACGGCGGCCGCGCCTCGACCACCCCGGTCCCCGCTGACAGCGAGGTGGTCCGGCTGCTGCGCGCGGCCGGTGCGGTCGTGGTGGGCAAGACCCACATGCCCGAGTTCGGGATCTGGCCGTTCACCGAGACCGAGGCGCACGGCGTCACCCGCAACCCCTGGGACCTGAGCCGCTCGACGGCGGGCTCCAGCGGCGGCACCGCCGCGGCGGTCGCCTCCGGCATGGTCGCGATGGGGATCGGCGGCGACGGCGGCGGCTCGATCCGGCTGCCGGCCAGCTGGTGCGGACTGGTCGGGCTTAAGCCGACCCGGGGGCGGGTCTCGGCAGCGCCGTACACCGACCTGTGGCGCGCGTTGGGCACCCTCGGCCCGCTGACCCACACGGTCGCCGACACCGCCCTGGTCTACGACGTCGTCGCCGGTACGACGCCCGCCGACCGCTTCCACGCCCGCCCCTGGCACACCACCCTGACCGACGCGCTCACCACCGGGACGACCCGTGCGCTGCGAGTCTGCGTCGCACTCGACAACCCCACCGTCGGGCCGCGCGCCGACGCGGACACGCTGACCGCGATCGACCAGGTCGCCACGGTCCTGACGGCGCTGGGCCACACCGTGGTCTACGAGGAGCCGACCTACCCGAACGTGACGGTCCCGTTCGGGGTGCAGATGCTCGGCGGGGTCAGCGACGAGGCCCGCCGGGTCGAGCGGCCCCGCGACCTGGAGCGGCGCACCCGCCAGCTGGCCCTGCTGGGGCGGCTCACCACCGGGCTGGGGCGCTGGGCCGAGCGCAAGGGGGCCCACGTCGGCGACACCTTCGGCGCGGCGCTCTTCCACGGCGAAGGCGCGTACGACGTGCTGCTCACCGCGACCACCCCGTTCCCGGCCGTCCCGGTCGGGCAGCTGACCGGCGCGAACGTGGTGACCGCGCTGCGTCGAGCCGCGCCGATGGCGTCGTACACGGCACTGTGGAACGTGCTCGGCAACCCGGCGCTCGCGCTGCCGTGGGGGTTTACCGCAGCCGGGCTCCCGCTGGGCGTCCAGCTGGTCGCCGCGCACGGTGCCGAGCCGTTGCTGGTGGCCCTCGGCGCCGAGCTCGAAGTGCAGCATCCGGAGCCGAGTCGCACCCCATCCCTACCGTCGGCCTGAAAGGATGGGCGCCATGCGCATCGCCGACAACGTCGTGGAGCTGGTGGGCAACACCCCGCTCGTGCGACTCAACCATGTCGTCCCGTCCGGTCCGACCGTCGCCGCCAAGGTCGAGTACCTCAACCCCGGTGGCAGCAGCAAGGACCGGATCGCCGCTGCGATGGTCGACGACGCCGAGGCGGCCGGGCTGCTCCAGCCCGGCGGCACCATCGTCGAGCCGACCAGCGGCAACACCGGTGTCGGGCTGGCCCTGATCGCCCAGCAGCGCGGCTACAAGTGCATCTTCGTGTGCCCGGACAAGGTCAGCGAGGACAAGCGCAACGTGCTCAAGGCCTACGGCGCCGAGGTGGTGGTCTGCCCGACCGCGGTGGCACCGGAGCACCCCGACTCGTACTACAACGTCTCCGACCGGCTCGCCTCCCAGCCCGGTGCCTGGAAGCCCGACCAGTACTCCAACCCGGCCGGCCCGCGCTCGCACTACGAGACCACCGGTCCGGAGATCTGGCGCGACACCGAGGGCAAGGTCACCCACTTCGTCGCCGGAGTCGGCACCGGCGGCACCATCACCGGCACCGGTCGCTACCTCAAGGAGGTCAGCGACGGCGCGGTGAAGGTGATCGGCGTCGACCCCGAGGGGTCGGTCTACTCCGGGGGCACCGGGCGTCCGTACCTGGTCGAGGGCGTCGGCGAGGACTTCTGGCCGACGGCGTACGACCCGAGCCTGCCCGACGAGATCATCGCCGTCTCCGACGCCGACGCGTTCGAGATGACCCGCCGGCTGGCCCGCGAGGAGGGCCTCCTGGTCGGTGGCTCCTGCGGGATGGCCGTGGTCGCGGCGGCGAAGGTCGCCGAGCGGATCAAGGAATCGGACCCCGACGCCGTGATCGTGGTGCTGCTGCCCGACGGTGGCCGCGGCTACCTGTCGAAGATCTTCAACGACGACTGGATGCGCTCCTACGGCTTCCTGCGGACCACCCTGGAGGGCGACGCGGTCAGCACACCGACCGTCGGCGAGGTGCTGCGGGCCAAGTCCGGGCAGCTGCCGGCCCTGGTCCACACCCACCCGGCCGAGACGATCCGCGACGCCATCGAGATCCTGCGCGAGTACAACGTCTCGCAGATGCCGGTCGTCGGCGCCGAGCCGCCCGTGGTGATGGGCGAGGTCGCCGGCTCGGTCAGCGAGCGGGCACTGCTCGACGCGGTCTTCACCGGTCGCGCCCACCTCACCGACGCGGTCGCCGACCACATGGAGCCGCCGCTGCCGCTGATCGGTGCCGGCCAGCTCGCCTCCGAGGCGCACGAGCTCCTCACCACCTCCGACGCCCTGATGGTGATCGACGACGGCAAGCCGTTGGGCGTCCTGACCCGCCACGACCTCCTGGGAATGCAGATCTGATGAACGACCACACCTCCTCCACGGCGGGCTCCACCGCCGGATTCTCCACCCGCGCCATCCACGCCGGCCAGGAGCCCGACCCGCGCACCGGCGCGGTCAACGTGCCGATCTACGCCAGCTCGACCTTCGCCCAGGACGGCGTCGGTGGGCTGCGCGGCGGCTTCGAGTACGCCCGCACCGGCAACCCGACCCGCCAAGCCCTGGAGAGCGCCCTGGCGGCCTTGGAGGGCGGCGCGCACGGTCGCGCGTTCTCCTCGGGCATGGCCGCCACCGACGCGGCGCTGCGCTCGATCCTGCGCCCCGGCGACCACATGGTCATCCCCAACGACGCCTACGGCGGCACCTTCCGCCTGATCGACAAGGTGTTCACGCAGTGGGGCATCCGGTACACGCCGGTGGCGCTGCACGACCTGGACGCCGTTCGCGCCGCGCTCACGCCGCAGACCCGGCTGATCTGGGTCGAGACGCCGACGAACCCGCTGCTGTCCATCGCCGACATCGCCGCCCTGTCGGGCGTGGGCCAGGAGAGTTCGGCAAAGGTGTTGGTGGACAACACTTTTGCCTCGCCCGCGCTGCAGCAACCGTTGACCCTGGGTGCCGACATCGTGCTGCACTCGACCACCAAATACATCGGCGGCCACTCCGACGTGGTGGGCGGCGCGTTGATCACCCGCGACGAAGAACTGGACCAGGCTTTCGCCTTCCTGCAGAACGGCGCCGGCGCGGTGCCCGGGCCGTTCGACGCTTACCTGACCATCCGCGGCCTGAAGACGTTGGTGCTGCGCATGCAGCGGCACAGCGAAAACGCCACGGCCGTAGCGGAATTCCTGTCCGAACACGCCGCGGTGAGCGCGGTGCTGTACCCCGGCCTGCCACAGCACCCCGGCCATCAGGTCGCGGCCCGGCAGATGCGTCAGTTCGGCGGCATGGTCTCGGTGCGCATGCGGGGCGGCCGCGGCGCGGCGCAGAAACTGTGCGCCCGCACCAGGGTGTTCATCCTGGCGGAGTCGCTGGGCGGGGTCGAATCGCTGATCGAACACCCCAGCGCGATGACCCACGCGTCGACCGCGGGGTCGCAATTGGAGGTGCCCGACGACCTGGTGCGGCTGTCGGTCGGAATCGAAGACATCACCGACCTGATCGGCGACCTCGAGCAAGCGCTGGCTTAGTGGCGATCGCGCGGGGGCGGAGCCGGGCGAAGCGGGTCGCCCCCATCTGGCTAGGCCGAACGCCTAGTCGTGATAGGGCTCCGCGCTGATCAGCGTGACCTTGACGGTGTTGCCATTGGGCACGGTGTAGGTGCGGGTCTCGCCCTCTTTGGCGTCGATCAGAGCGCCGCCCAGCGGTGAGTTCGGCGAGTACACCTCGAGCTTGCCGTCCTTGACGCCCTCCTGGCGCGTGGCGATCAGGAAGGTCTCGGTGTCGGACTTGTCGCCGTCGTAGTACACCTTCACCACCGAGCCGGGCAGTGCGATGCCGGACTGCTTGGGCGCCTCGCCGACCTTGGCGTTGTTGAGCAAGTCCTGCAGCTGACGGATGCGGGCCTCCTGCTGGCCCTGCTCCTCGCGGGCGGCGTGGTATCCGCCGTTCTCGCGCAGGTCGCCCTCCTCGCGGCGGTCGTTGATCTCCGCGGCGATGACGGGACGGTTGGCGATCAACTGATCGAGCTCAGCCTTCAGTCGGTCATGTGATTCCTGGGTCAGCCAGGTCACCTGAGTATCCGTCATCTCGTCTTGCTCCTCGTATTGTCGTTCCGCGTTAGTCGCGTAAGTCTTTATTCGCCGGGTGTCCGGGCCGCTCCCCGCGTGCGGCCGTCCTGCTCTCGGCCTTTAATGCAGCAATACACGGTCCCAGGAGGAACCGTGCACCCGGCAATGTTACCACTGCGCAAACAAATGATGACTCCCAAATTTGCAGCTGGATGCGGGACGGGGGCATGGCCGGTCAGGTAGAGCGCAGATAGGTCGGCACGTCGGCGCCGCACCCGTAGATGTCGGCCATCACCGGCGGCCTGTAGGACTTCAGCGTCGTCGTCACCTGCACGGTTGCCTG
>NZ_JASLGR010000045.1 GCF_030150155.1 Nocardioides sp. | reverse complement strand
GACCATCAGGGAGGCGGCGGTGGTCGCCGTACGCCGCGGGTTGCGCACCGCGTTGCCTGCGGCCAGCCGACCGACCATCCCCCGACGGCCACCGGTGACCAGTCGGGCCGCGGCCTTCACCACAGCGGGCACCAGGAACGGCCCGACCAGCAGGACGCCGGCGAAGGTGAGCGCACCGGCACCGAACATCGCCGGGAGCAGGGCGGTCGACGGGTGCGGGCCGCGGGCGGCGGCGACGATCCCGCAGAGCGCACCGACGCCGGCCAGCAGCGTGACCACCCCTCCGACGAGGCGGGCGACGCCGACCCGGGAGCGTGCCGAGATCGCTCCCGAGGGCGCCAGCGCCGCCAGCGGCGTGATCCGGGTGACCGCCCGGGTCGGGAGCCACGCCGCCGCGACCGTGACGGCGACGCCGATCACGACGGCACCGATCACCCACGACGGCTGGAAGGCGGCACTGCCCAGGGTGTCGACCCACAGGCCGAGCAGGCCGGCGGCACCGACCGCCACCAGCACCCCGACGAGGGCGCCGAGGACGGCGGAGACCAGGCCCAGCACGAACGCCTCCAGGCGCACCGAGCGGCGCAGCTGGGCACGGGTGACCCCGACACAGCGCAGCAGGGCGAAGTCACGGGTGCGCTGGGCGAAGAGGATCGCGAAGGTGTTGGTGATCACCAGGATCGCCACCCCCAGGGCGATCGCGGCGAAGATGCTCACCAGCATCGCGATGATGTCCACGCCCCGGGTGATCCCGGCCTGGACCTTCGCGACGTAGGCGTCGTGGCTGTACACGCTCAGCCCCGCCGGAACCGCCGACCTGGCCCCGTCGGCGAGGACGTAGCTGATCGCGAGCGCACCAGTGTGCTCGGCGTCATCGGGGCGCAGGGAGACGTCGGCGCCGCCGTACGACGTGTCGTGCGCGATCCCGACGACACGGACGGTGACCGCCTGGGCCCCGCCCCCGATCTGGAGGCTCTGCCCGATGCTGAGGTGCCGGGCGACGGAGGCGCGCTTGCTGATCAGGGCCTCGCCGTCGCGCTCGGGCATCCGCCCCGCGGTCAGGGTCTGCCACTGGAACCGCGGGGTGTCGGCGACGGTGCTGACGGTGAGGTCGGAGAGCCCGCTGCCGTTGCTCCGTCCTCCGGTCCAGCCGCTCCACACCGTGGTGGCCGAGCCCCCGGCGGCCTTGAGGGCCGCGACGGCCTTCGTCGCCTCGGCCGGGGTGGGGTTGTCGACGACGTACCCGGCGCCGGCGAAGGGCCGTCCCACGTCGGCGGTCATCCCGTTGCGCAGCGCCCCGGCCAGCCCGTTGACCGCGACGATGAAGGCGACGCCGATCAGCACGGCCAGTGCCGAGGCGACGTAGCGGCGCCGATGGTGGCGCAGCGAGGCGACGATGACGGTGCGCATCACGCCCCCTGGTGCCGCACCGCGGCGATCAGCTCGTCGGTGGTGGGCTCCCTCAGGTGGGCGAAGAGCGCCCCGTCCCGGATCACGACCACGTCATCGGCGTACGCGGCGGCCTCGAGGTCGTGGGTGACCATCACGACCGTCATGCCGTCCTCGCGCACCGAACGGCGCAGGTGGCTGAGCACCTCGGCCCCGGCGGCGGTGTCGAGGTTGCCGGTGGGCTCGTCGGCGAAGACGATGTCGGGTGCGGTCACCAGGGCGCGGGCGATGGCCACGCGCTGCTGCTGGCCGCCGGAGAGCTCACCGGGGAGGTGACCGAGGCGGTCACGCAGCCCCAGCATCTCCACCACGGCGTCGTAGCGCTGCCGGTCCAGGGTGGCGCCGGAGAGCTCGAGGGGCAGCAGGATGTTCTGCGAGGCGGTCAGCATCGGGAGCAGGTTGAAGGCCTGGAAGACGAAGCCGATGTGCTCGCGGCGGAACAGGGTCAGGGCGGTGTCGTCGAGTCCGACCAGGGAGCGCCCGGCGACCTCGACCTGGCCCGCGGTGGCGGTGTCGAGGCCGGCCAGGCAGTGCATCAGGGTGGACTTGCCCGAGCCTGAGGGGCCCATCACGGCGGTGAAGCGCCCGGCGGGGAGCTCGAGGTCGACGCCGCGCAGGGCCTGCACGCGGTTGTCCCCGCTGCCGTAGGTCTTGGTCAGTCCGGTAGCGCGGGCCGCGATCGCGGTGGCGGTCAGCTGGGGTTGTGTCATGCCTCCAGCCTCCCGTCGGGGCCGGGGGTGCCGCGTCAGCCCGCAGAGCGATACGGCGGTCCTCCGTCAGGAGGAGCAGGCCGGGTCGGGTCCTCCTCAGGGAGGACGCTCAGCCGCCGGCCAGGCCGTTCTCGTAGGCCACCACGACCAGCTGCACCCGGTCGCGCGACCCGGTCTTGGCCAGCAGTCGGCTGACGTGGGTCTTCACCGTGGTCTCGGCGACCACGAGGTCGGCCGCGATCTCGGCGTTGGAGCGGCCTGCGGCCACTCGACGCAGTACGTCGATCTCGCGCTCGGTCAGGGTGGCGAGCGCTACCGGGACCGCCGGTTCGTCGTCGGGGTCGGGCAGGGCGGCGAAGTGGTCGAGCAGGCGCCGGGTGGTGCTGGGCGCGACCACGGCGTCACCGGAGTGGACCGAGCGGATGGCCCCGAGCAGTTCGGGCGGGGTGGCGTCCTTCAGCAGGAACGCCGAGGCTCCGGCCCGGATCGCGGCCAGCGCGTACTCGTCCAGGTCGAAGGTGGTCAGCACCACGACCCGGGGCGCGCCGCCCGATGCGGCCCCGCCGAGCAGGCGTCGGGTGGCCTCGACCCCGTCCATCCGCGGCATCCGGACGTCCATCAGCACGACGTCGGCGGCCGTCACGGCGAGCTGGGCGAGGGCCTCGGCACCGTCCCCGGCCTCCCCCACGACGCTCATGTCGTCCTGGCTCTCCACCAGCATGCGGAACCCGGCCCGCACCATCTGCTGGTCGTCGACCAGGAAGATCCGGATCGGGTCGGCGTCGGTGCCCTCGCTCACAGCGGAATCCTCGCACGCACCCGCCAGCCGCCGCCGGGGCGCGGTCCGGCGTCGACGTCGCCGCCGTGCAGTCCGATCCGCTCGCGCATCCCGACCAGGCCGAGCCCGGTGCCGCTGCCCGCGCCCGGCGTGCCGTCGCCTCCGGCCGGGCTGCTGCCTGCACTGCTGCCGCCCGCCGCCCCGCGGCCGTCGTCGAGCACCCGGAGCATCAGGACCCGCCCCATCACGTCGTCCTCGACCCGCAGGTCGATCTCGACGGCGGCCTGGGGACCGGCATGCTTGCGGACGTTGGTCAGCGCCTCCTGGACGAAGCGGTACGCCGCCAGGCCGATGCCGTCGCCGACGGACGGCATCGGGTCGGGCAGCCTCGCCTCGACCGGCGTACCGGCGGCGACGGCCTCGGCGATCAGGTGCCCGACGTCGGCCAGGGTCGGCTGCGGGGTGACCCCGGAGTCGCCGGTGCGCAGCAGCCCGAGCAGGCGGCGCATCTCCTGCAGGGAGTCGCGGCCGGTGGCGGCGATCGTCTCCAAGGTGCACAGGGCCACCGACGGATCACGCTCCCCGGCGTAACGGGCCCCGTCGGCCTGGACGACGATCACCGACAGACCGTGGGCCACGACGTCGTGCATCTCACGGGCGATCCGGGCACGCTCGTCCTGGGTGGCCAGCGCCACCTCGCGGACGGCGGCGCGCTCCAGGTACTCCGCCCGGTCCAGCAGCGCGGCCAGGTAGCGGTCGCGCTGGCTGCCGGCCACCCCGAGCGCCCAGCCCGCCAGTCCGATCGCGGCGCAGACACTGGCCGGGGTGAGGACCTGCCGCAGGCTCGGGTGCAGGTCGTAGTTCCACCGCCAGCCGGCCACGACCGCCGCGGCCAGGGTGAGCGGCACCACCGCCAGCCGGAGCCAGCCCGGCCCCCACCGCGCTGCGGAGTAGAGCGCGATCGGCACCACGATCTGGCTGGGCAACGGATCGCGAATCGTGACCGCCTGCACCAGATGGGCTGCAACGACCACTGCGAGCATCGCCACTGGGTGGCTGCGCCGCCACCACAGCGGCACGATCTCGGCCACGATCAACGCCGGCACCAACACCGCCGAGCGTCCGTGCACGGTGCCCTGGCTGATCTCGATCAGCGCACTGATCAGCAGGAGGACCAGCACCAGGGTGGCGTCGAACCACGCCCGACCCCGGGCGTTCAACGTCCACGGGCGGCGCGCTTCCACCCCACGATCCTAGGAGGCGTACGCCGTCACCGCGTCCTCCCACAGGAGGATCCGTGACCGCTCCGGTCAGTCGGTGCGCCCCGGGAACCGCACGGTCTCAGGGACGATACTCACGCCGTCGGCGCATCAGGGCCGTCGAGGGCGGCAGCTGGTGCGGCTGCTCACCACCGGCGGAGGAGAACGCACCGAACGCGACCGTCACGGCCCGAACCAGGCCTCGGAGCACCACGTTGACCCATCTCATCACCGCCACCGACCTTCCCTCGCGACCGCTGTCGCCGAATCTACCCCGCGTCGGCGTGGCCCTCCACCGTTCCTGCGGGGGCGGGGGGGCTGCCGCCTAGTCGGTGCGCCCCGGCGGCAGATCGGCGAGCCGAGCCTCGGGGTGAGCCGAGATCGCGTCCAGGACGGCGAACCAGCCGTACCCCAGCGACGGTGCGGGCCACTCGGGGCGGGTCGCGCCGAAGGCCCAGGCCCGGAGCAGGTCGACGCCGCACCACGACGGCACCGAACCGGTGGTCCGCACGACCTCGTCGGCCTCGGCCACCAGGCGCCACAGTGCCTGCGGAGTGGCGGCGACCCGGGCGTAGCCGTCGTAGGAGCCGGCCCAGGCGATCTCTGCCGCCGACGCCATCTCCTCCACGTCACTCAGCCTAGGGTGCGTCCACGCCCGGACTGGTATCCGGCGGCCATCACCCCGAACGCCAGCACGAGCAGCACCGCAAGCGGCAGGTCCCAGCCTCCGCTGGCCTGGTGGAGCCCGGCTACGGCCAGCGGTGCCGCTGCCGCCACCAGGTAGCCGACGCACTGGGCCATCCCCGACAGCGAGGCGGCGTGGGCGTGGTCGCGGGTGCGCAGGCCGAAGAAGGAGAGCGCCAGCACGATCGTCCCGCCGCCACCGAAGCCGGCCAGACAGGCCCAGACCACACTGGCCTGCGGGGCAGCCCAGATCCCTGCCACGGCCAGCGCGAGGACTCCCCCGGCGGCGGTGGCGACCAGGCGTTGGTCGGCGAAGCGTGGGATCAGTCGCGAGCAGGCCAGGCTGCCGAGGATGCCGCAGCCGTTGAGCAGCATCTGGTGCAGCCCGGCTGTCGAGGCGCTGATCCCGGCATCGGTCTCGATGGTGGGCAGCCATGTGATCAGGACGTAGAAGATCACCGACTGCAGCCCCATGAAGAGCGTCACCTGCCAGGCCAGCAGGTGGCGCCAGGGCCGGAACCGTTCGGCCCGCAGGACCGGATCGTCGCCGTCGAGCTCGGCCTCGATCACGGCCTCCCGGGCGAGCACGGCCGCGTCCTCGCGGTGCACCCAGCGCGGAGCGAGCACCGCCAACGCGATCACGGCGAGACCGGCCCACAGCCCCAGGGAGAGCCGCCAGCCCGCGCCCCCGACGTGGGAGAGCGGCACCGAGACGCCGGCCGCGAGGGCGGCGAAGATCGACTGCACCGCGGAGTACGCCCCGGTGACCGGGCCGATCCGGTCGGGGAAGTCACGCTTGACCGCGGCCGGCAGGACGACGTTCATCACCGCGATCGCCACGCCCAGCAGGGCGGTGCCGACCCAGAGCAGTCCCGCGAGCGGCAGCGACCTGACCACCAGCCCGACGGCGAGGACGGCCAGGGCCAGCGCCAGGCAGCGCTCGAAGCCGAGCCGGCGGGCCAGTCGGGGTGCCAGCGGTGAGACCAGGGCGAAGGCGACCAGCGGCAGGCTGACCAGTGCCGAGGCCGCCACGGCGGAGAGGCCGAGGTCGGCGCGGACGTGGTCGAGCACCGGCCCCACCGAGGTGATCCCGGCCCGCAGGTTGCCGGCGACGGCGAGGATGCCGATCAGCACCAGCGCCGAGGCGAGGGTGCCTCCGCGGCTGGTCCGTTCCGCGCCGTCCGCTGAGCCCACCCGGCCCCGCGCGGTCCCCTGCGCGACGCCCCGTGCAGTCCCCCGCGTCACTGCCGACCCTCCCTGTCGTCGTGGTAGTCCTGCACCAGGGCGACGAGCTGCTCGACGGTGGCCTCGGCCTGATCGGGGTCCCCGGCCACGATCGCGTCGACCAACGCCGCGTGGGCGTCATCGATGGGGGCCATGTCCGCGGCCACGGCGGCGAAGCCACGTTCCTCGGCGTCGAGGTCGCGGTGGGCGGCCTCGACTCCCCCGGCTCCGCGGTAGAGCTCGGCCAGGAGCGCATTGCCCGAGGCCTCCAGCAGCAGCCGGTGGAAGGCGATGTCGGCGGCCGTGTAGGCCGCCAGGTCGCTGGCCTCGCGACGTGCCTCCAGGGCGCTGCGCAGGTCGCGACGCTGCTCGTCGCTGGCGCGCAGGGCGGCCAGACGGGCACCCTCGCGCTCCAGCAGCAGCCTGACCTCGGCGACGTCGCGGTCCTGATCGATCTCAAGACGTCGAGCGAGCGCCGGGGCCAGGTCGCTGGCGGCGATCACGTAGGTGCCGTCTCCGGCCCGTGCCCGCAGCAGCCCGGCGTGGACCAGCGACCGGATCGCCTCACGCATGCTGTTGCGGCTCACCCCGAGCTCGGCGGCGAGCTCGTTCTCGGTGGGCATCCGTGCGCCGACCGGGAACTCGCCGGTCGCGATCCGCGACCGCAGCTGGGTCGCGACCTGCTCGGCCAGAGGAACGTGCGGGGTCAACCGGGTCATACCGCCACGCTAACCCCAAAGAGCCAAATGTCCTACATTTCTCTCTCCTGCGTCCGCGCCACACCCCCGTCCCTCAGCTGCGGCACAGACAGAACGGATGCCCGACCGGATCGAGGAAGACCCGGAACGACGTCCCCGGCTGGTGCTCGTGCTTGGCGCCACCCAAGCGGAGCACCTCGGCCTCCCCTGCGTCGAGGTCGTCGCAGACGAAGTCGAGATGGGTCTGCTGCGGGACGTCCTGGCCGGGCCACTGCGGCGGCCTGAACCCCTCGACCCTCTGGAACTCGATCGGGGCCGACCGCGCCGCGGCCGGGTCCTCGGCCGCGAGCGTCGCCCACGACCCGTCGTCGTCGACCGTGGACGTCCACCCGAGGAGGTCGCCGTAGAAAGCAGCAAGAGCGGCGGGGTCTGGGCAGTCGATCACCAGCCCCGGAAACCGTGCGATAGCCATGTCACGACACTAGGCCTGCCCACCGACTAAGCACCCGCCAGCAGATCGGCGTTGTGCCGGTAGCCGTAGGTCTCGTAGCCGATCACCGTCACCCACGGCGTCAGCGCGAGCACTGCCAGGCACCAGGGTGCCTCCACCCCGGCCGCCGCCATCGCGAGCGCGGCTCCGATCACCACCGCCGAGCCGACCAGGTTCAGCAGGTGCAGCGCGTCGAAGGTCCGGGTCAGGGCACTGAGCAGCGCGTAGAAGACGACCAGGTAGAGCGCCGTCGGCACCGCCACCGCGCTCACCGTCGCGACCAGGGACATGTGGCTCTTGCCCTCCAGGAAGCTCGCCGCCACGTGCAGTCCCGCCCCGATCGCCACGATCGAGCCGAACAGCACGATGTGCCCGTAGCCCCAGCCGAAGGAGCGCTCCCGCCAGCGCTCCAGGGCCTCGCCGTGCGGGATCGTGTAGTAGGTCCACCACAACCCGAACGCCAGGCTGGTCCCGGCGAACGCCAGCAGCACGATGTCGGTGCTCAGCCCCTCACCGGCCAGCGCCGTCAACGTCGCCATCGTGCCGAGCAGGCCCTCGCCGAGCGCGATGATCACCATCAGGCTGTAGCGCTCGGCGATGTGGTGCGGATGCCAGGGCGTCCCACCCCGGTAGGTCTCGGCCAGATACGGACCGACCAGCTCGACCAGCAGCGGCACCACCATCGCCGCGAACGTCCAGCCGATCCCGAGGTCGACCACGGCCAGCACGCACCACAGCACCTGGGCGGTGAAGATCGAGACCAGATAGGCCTTCTGCGCCGACCGACGTGAGGGATCCTCCCGCGCAGCGCGCAGCCACTGGACCCCCATCGCGACCCGCATCACGACGTACCCCAGCACCATCACCCGGTTGTCGAGCGTGGCCTCGTGGTGCTCGATCGACCTGAACACCGCCGGCAGGCCCAGCGCCAGGATCAGCACGCCGACCATCTGCACCATCGTGGTGAGGCGGTAGAGCCAGTCGTCGGTGTCGTACGCCGAGGCGAACCACGCGAAGTTGATCCACGCCCACGAGATCGCGAACGTCACGAAGCAGAACGCGATCAGCACCGGCCACAGGTGTCCCTCGGCCAGGCCGTGGGTCAGCTGGTCGGCGGCGGTGCCGAAGGCGATCACGAAGGTGAGGTCGAAGAGCAGCTCCAGCGGCGTCGCCGCCCGATGGGTCTCGTCGGTGGCGCGCCCGGTCATGCGGGCCAGGCGATGGGGTCGCGTCGCTTCAGACATGGGCCCAGCCTCGCACAGCCCGAGCCCCCTAACCGTCAGCCTGGCCCTGAGCGAGGCCCTCAGCGACGCTTGGCGTCCTTGGCCGCGCTCTTGGCGGCCTTGCGCTCGGCCCGCAGGCGACGTTCCTCGGCGTACATCTCGGCGGCCTCCTCCAGGGTCGGCGCGGAGCCGCCGTACGCCTTCGGCAGCCACCACGATCCCGGGGGCTGCTCGGCGGCCGGATAGTTCCGGATCAGGTCGTCGAGCATCGACTCCATCCGGGCCTTGAGCTCGGCGGTCTCGGCGACCGGGTCCTCCCCGGTCGGGTACATCGGCTCACCGACGGCGATCGCGACCGTCTTGTGCCGACCGAAGTCGGCCTTGCGCCCCTTGGTCAGGAAGCGCTGGGTGCCCCAGAGCACGACCGGGATCAGCGGGGCGCCGGCCTCGGCGGCGATCCGGACCGCACCGGTCTTGACCTCCTTGATCAGGAAGCTGCTCGAGATGGTGGCCTCGGGGAAGATCCCGACCAGCTCACCGGCCCGCAGGGTGTCGGCGGCCAGCCTCATCCCGGCCTCGCCATCGGCCCGATCGATCGGGAGGTGGTGGAAGGAGCGCATCACCGGCCCGCCGACGGCGTGGTCGAAGACCTCCTTCTTGGCGATGAACCGGGTCAGGCGGCCACGGTCGGCACCGGGCAGGCCCGCCATGATGTAGTCCACGTAGGACAGGTGGTTGACCGCCAGCAGCGCACCGCCGGTCTCGGGGATGTTCTCCACCCCGGTCATCGAGATCCTGAGGTCGCCGAGCTTGAACCACACCCGAGCCGCCTTGATCACAGCGGGGTAGACCAGATCCATCGCGCGTCAGCGCTCCTTGTCGTGAACAGTGTCGAGAGGACCATCGCCGACGGCGGCGGTCTGGAAGGCGGTCGAGCGCGCCACGTAGTCGGCGAACTCGTCGAAGCTCGGCGCTCCGGGAGAGAGCAGAACGACCTCGGCCGGGTTGGCTGCCGAATGGGCCCAGGCGGTGGCCTCGGCGAAGGTGGCGAACGGGGTGGCGCCGACCTCGGCGGCGATCCGGGCGCCGACCGGTCCGATCAGCAGGGGCCGCACCCGCGGGTTGGCCGCCAGGTAGGCGGTCAGCCGGGTGAAGTCCAGACCACGGTCAGCACCGCCGATGATCGCCGCGACACGGCGCCCGGGCAGGGCCTCCAGGGTCGCGATCACGGCCTCCGGTGCGGTGGCGAGGCTGTCGTCGATCCAGGTCCTGCCGTCGGTCGAGGCGACCGGCTGCATCCGGTGCTCCAGCGGCGCGAACGTGGTGATCGCCGCGGCGATGGTGGCCGGATCGAGCCCCTCCTGGGCACAGACCAGTGCGGCCAGGGCGGCGTTGCGTGCCTGATGCCGTCCGAGCAACGGCATCGCGTCGGCCCGCACCCGGGTGCCATCGGCCCAGATCAGACCGCCCTCGTCGTCGACGGTGACACTGTCGGGTCCGGTCGCCAGCAGCGGTACGTCGCCCGCAGCGGCACCCACCCGCGTGCGCAGCCCCTCGTCACCGCCGGTGATCACCACCGCATCGGGTCCGTGCGCGGCGGCGTTGAGCTTGTCGGCGTAGTACGCCTCCTCCGAGCCGTGCCAGGTCAGGTGCTCGGGGAAGAGCACCGTGACGGCCAGGATCCGCGGCGAGATCGTGAGCGACTGGGCCTGGTAGCTGGACAGCTCCATCACCACCGTCTCCGAGGGCGGCGTCGGCTCCTCGAGCACCGGGGTGCCGATGTTGCCGCGCAGGCTGACGCTGCGTCCGGCCGAGGCCAGCACGTGGGCGATCAGGGAGGCGGTGGTGGACTTGCCCTTGGTGCCGGTGACGGCGATGGTGCGGCGGGCGTTCTCGTGCATCCACAGGTCGGTCAGGCTGGTGATCCGCAGGCCGGGCACCGCCGCTGCCTCGCGGTAAAGCGCGGAGGTCACCGGGATACCGGGGCTCTTGATCGCGACGTCGGCGCCGAGCACGGCGGCACGGCCCGCGTCGGCGTACAGCACCTCGGGGTTCTCGCCGCTGGGTCGATCCGGCTCGGCGATGGTGAAGCCGAGGCCGAGGTCACGCAGGTGGGCGGCCACGGATCGTCCCTCGCGGCCGTAGCCCCACACGACGACCCGTCTGCCGGCCAGGTCAGAGAAGTCCACGGACGGCCTTCTCGAACTCCGCAGGCAGGAAGTGGGCGTCGTGGAAGACGAACGAGGCGTCGATCACCGCGTCGCCGACCAGGCAGGCCGCCACCTCGGGATCGGCCAGGAACGGGTGGTCGGCCCAGTCGGGATGACGGCTGAGCAGCGTGAGCGCGGCACGGCACTCGTCGGGCTCGCCGACGCACTCGAACGGCTTGAGCCGCTCACCGGCGTTGAGCAGCTCCAGGAACCCCTCGCGCTGGGTCGGGTCGGCGAGGAGGTCGCGGCCGGTGAAGATCGCCAGCATCGCCTCACGGCTGATGAACGGGGCCAGGCAGAGGAAGACGAAGCGGCACTTCGGACAGTCACCGCACCAGCGCCGGCGCTTGCCGGCGTCGAGGTGGAAGGCGCGGTTGCAGCTGGTGAAGACCGGGTGGTAGTCGCTCAGCCGCGCGAACTGACGGGTGATGGCGAGCTCGGAGAGCGGGCGCAGGAAGGAGAGGTAGCGCAGGGTCGGGCCGTCGACCAGGTCACGGACCAGGGACTCGCACTCGATCCCCTTGGACCACTGGTGGTTGACGTCGACGCCCTCCCAATGCAGGTTGCCGAAGGACGAGCTGGCCTCGTTGCTGAAGATCACGGCGTCGTAGCCCGAGCGCAGCGCGGTCAGCGCGCCGATCAGGGAGTTGATCGCGGTGACCGGGACGTGGCCGTTGAGGGCACCGGCGGCGTTGAGGTCGAAGAGCCGGGCGTCGAGCCGGCGGCGCGCGACGGTCAGCGGCAGGCCGGCATGGGTGGCGGTGTCACGGATCGGCTCGTACTCGTTGACCGAGAACAGGGTGACGTCCGGGCTCAGCGCCCGCACCGCCTCGATGGTGACGATCGAGTCCTTGCCTCCGCCGACGGCGATCAGGGGGCGGCGCGGTGGTGCGTCCGTACGCCGTGCGGCAGGCGTCTCGGGCAGCTCGGGGGCCACGATCCTCGGGTGCAGCGCCTCGGGCACGTCGTTGCGGTAGGCGAACTCGGCCAGCCCCTGGCGGGTCAGCTCGACCAGGAAGCGCCGTTCGGCAGCACTAAGGCCACCGGGCACCTCGACGGTGGCCGGGATGCAGCTCTTGTAGTAGCTGGCCGAGGCGGCCAGGGCGAGCAGGCGACTGATCCGGGTGAACTCGGCCTCGTCGCGCTCGGCGACCGCCTCACCGGGCAGCACCACGGTCTCGTCGAACTCGGCCAGGACCGCGCCCTCGGGTCCGGTGATCTGGTAGCGCAGGCTCAGCGTCGCCTCGCCGTCGAACCCCGGCTCCAGGACCCGGAACGTCAGGGCGGTTCGGGGTGCGGAGAGCAGCGAGGTCACCGGCCCAGTGTACCGAGCACGCACCGGCTCCCCGACCTTCGCCGACGTGGCACGACGCACAGCGACCCCACACCCGAACGGGTGTGGGGTCGCTGCGTGGCGCCTGCCCCGGGACGTCAGACCAGGGCGGGCTCGTCGTCCTCGGCGGCGGCGTCGAGGCGCTTGGTCAGCCCCTCGCCCTCGATGTCGAGGTTCGGCACGGCGCGGTCGAGCCAGCGCGGCATCCACCACATCCGCTCGCCGACGATGGACATCAGTGCGGGCACGATCAGCATCCGCACCAGGAAGGCGTCGGCGAGGACACCGACGGCGAGCGCGAAGCCCATCGTCTTGAGGATCACCGAGTCACCCAGCGCGAAGCCACCGAAGACGCCGACCATGATGATCGCGGCGGCGACCACGACGCGGGAGCTGTGCGCGAAGCCCTCGACGACGGCGCGGCGGGCCGGCGTGCCGTGCACGTAGGACTCACGCATCCGGGTGACCAGGAAGACCTCGTAGTCCATCGCCAGGCCGAACAGGATGCCGGTGAGCAGGATCGGCAGGATGAAGACGACCGGCGAGGTGACGTCGAGGCCGAGGAGCTGGTTGAGCCAGCCCCACTGGAAGACCGCCACGGTCATGCCGAGCGAGATGCCGACCGAGAGCAGGAAGCCGAGCGCGGCCTTGATCGGCACCCAGATCGAGCGGAAGACCGCGATCAGGAGGACGATCGCCAGGCCGACCACGACCAGCAGGTACAGCGGGAAGACGCTGGTCAGCTTGTCGGCGATGTCGACACCGACGGCGGTCTGGCCGGTGACCAGGGCCCGGGCACCGGTCTCGGCAGGCAGGTCGGCCATCGCGGTCCGGATGTCGGCGACCAGGTCCTTGGTCTCCTGGTCGGAGGGACCGTTGGTCGGGATCACCGTCAGGGTGGCGAAGTGCACGGCGTCGAGCTGGGCAGCGAAGGCCTGGGTGGCGGCCTCGTCGGTGCCCTTGACTGCGGGGATGACCGCCGCGATGTGGGAGTCCTTGGTCCGAGCCAGTGCCTGCAGCTTCTGGGTCGCGGTGGTGACCGCGGCCTCGGCGTCGGCGGTGTTCGCGGTCTTCGCGGTGTCGACGACGACCAGGAGCGGGCCGTTGGAGCCGGCGCCGAAGTTCTGCGAGGTCAGGTCGTAGGCGATTCGGGCGTCGCTGCCCGCTGCGGCGGTGCCGTCGTCAGGGATGGCGAGCTCCATCGAGGCGACCGGGATGGAGAGCACGATGGCGACACCGATGCCGCCGAGCAGGGCGGGCCACTTGAACGTGGTGACCTTCTCGACCCAGCGACGGCCGTTGGTGCGGACCGCACCGCTCTCGTCGTCGGCGTCGACCGAGCCCTTCTTCTTGAACAGGCTGGCGCCACCGGGCTTCACCTTGGCCCCGGCGAAGCCGAGGATCGCAGGCAGCAGGGTGAGCGCGATCATCACGGCCAGGGCGACCATGAAGGCACCGCCCAGACCCATCTGGGTGAGGAAGCCGATGCCGCAGACCGACAGGCCGACGAGGGCGATGATGACGGTGAGGCCGGCGAAGACGACGGCCGAGCCGGCGGTGCCGACAGCACGTCCGGCGGCCTCCTCGCGGGAGCGTCCCAGCCGCAGCTCGTGCTGGTAGCGGGACATGATGAACAGCGCGTAGTCGATGCCGACCGCGAGTCCGAGCATCGTGCCCAGCGCCGAGGTGGTCGAGCTGAGGGTGAGGAACCCGGTCGCGGTGGTGATCGACAGCATCCCGATGCCGACCCCGATCAGGGCGGTCAGCAGCGGCATCCCGGCCGCGACCAGGGAGCCGAGGGTGATCGCCAGCACGATGAAGCCGACCACGACACCGATCAGCTCACCGGTGGGCGCGGCCTCCTCGGCCGAGGCGGCGGTGCCGCCGATCGCGACCGTCAGCCCGGCGTCCTTGGCGGTCGACTTCACCGCGTCCAGGGCCTGGGTGTCGCTGTCGTCGATCTCCATCGTGGTGTGGGTGAAGGAGACCGACGCGTAGCCGACCTTGCCGTTCTCGGAGATGGTGCCGGCCGTGTACGGGTCGGCGATCGACTGCGTCCTCGCGGTGCCGAGCTTCGCCAGGGAGGCCTCGACCGCGTCCTTGACGCCGGCGTCGGTGAGGGTCTTGCCCTCGGGCGCCTCGAAGACGATCTGGGCCGACGCGCCGTCGGGCGCGGCCGCGGGGCTGCGCTCCTTGATCAGGCTGAAGGCGTCGGTCGACTCGATCCCCTTGAGCGTGAACGAGTCATCGGTCTTGCCCGACAACGTTGCCGAGCCGACGATCATCACGACCAGGATCGCCGCCCAGATCCCGGCAACGATCTTGCGATGCACATAGGACCAGCGACCGAGCTGGAAGAGCCTCCACGCCACGTTTTCCTCCACACGAGTCAATCGGACCCTTTGGTCCGGTTATCGCACTGTAGACCCATCTGGACCCCAAGGTCCATTTCGTGGAGAGTGATCCGTGTCCCACTGGAGGCGATAACCCGTCACAATGTCGCGAGCACGTCCCCACTCCCCCGACCCCGAGGCCCTTCATGACCAGCCAGCCCGATCACTGGAACGCGCGCCGAGCCGACGCTCGCCGCAACCACGAGGCGGTCCTCGCCGCCGCGATCGAGGTCTTCACCGAGCAGGGACTCGAGGCCACCATCCCCGAGATCGCTGCGCGAGCCGGGGTCGGCAAGGCCACCGTCTACCGTAGCTACCCGAGCAAAGCCGACCTGATCCAGGCGATCGCGCACCAGGGCGCCGAGTGGATCCACGGCTGCCTGATCGAGGCCTCACGCAACCCCGACCCCCTGGCCGGGATCGAGGAGTTCCTCACCGCGACGATGACCCGCCTGGCCGGCGACAAGCTGATGTCCGACATCTTCGACAGCATCGACGAGTCGGGCAAGCTCGCCCACCGCGACGACGAGCGCCACCGCGAGGCCGAGTCGGCGATCGACTCACTCCTGCAGCGCGCCCGCGACCACGGCCAGATCCGCACCGACATCACCGGCTTCGACATCCAGGTGATGATGGGCGGCTGCGCCCGCTCCCTGATGAAGCTCAACATCGCCGACCCGGAGGTGTGGCAGCGCTACGCCCGGCTCACCCTGGACGCCCTGCGCCCCTGAACGACTTCCGGGTTCACCACCGCCGACTTCCGGGTTCACCACCGCCGACTTCCGGGTTCACCACCGCCCAGATCGGCAGGGGACCGCATCGATCAGGAGACGGCGTACGTGTGCGACATGGCCAGCGCAACATCGAGCACCTTCTGATACCGGGTGTCACTCAGCACCCCAAGGATCACGATCGCATAACGATACGATCGTCTATTCTATACGATCTATTCAGATCGCCCGTCGGCGTCCTACGTTCCGTGGCGGCGCGCATCCACGCGCCACGGCCCCGCACCCCGGTGCGGAGCCGCCCCCACGGATGAAGGACGGCCATGTCACTACGCGTCACCTCGGCCCGGGCCCTGTCGGCCCTGGCCCTCGTCACCTCGATCGGTCTCGCCACCCCGGGCTCGGCCCACGCCGACGCCACCGGGTCGCCGATCACGCCGACCGCCGTGTCGACGTACGACTCGAAGATCACCAACGACGGCACCAACGTCTACTACCCGACCAACGTCAGCGGCACCCTGCCCGTCGCACTGCTGCTCCAGGGCGGCAAGGTGCACCGGCAGTACTACAGCGACTACGCCCGCACGGTGGCGTCGTACGGCTTCATCGTGGTCACGCCCAACCACAAGCGACTCAACTTCTTCGACCTCGACTACTACACCTCAACCAGCCAGATCGGCGAGACGCTGTCGTGGATGGCAGCGGAGAACACCAACGCCTCCTCTCCCCTGGCCAGCCACATCGACACCGGCTCGATGGTGCTGCTGGGCCACTCCTTCGGCGGCGCGACCGGGCTGAGCATCGCCGAGTCGAAGTGCTCGATCCCCTTCTGTACGACGCTCTCCTTCACGCTCCCCTCCGCGGTGAAGGCCGGCTCGTTCTACGGCACCAACAACGGCATCCTCGGCATCTACCCCTCGATCGACAACCAGATCCCGATCCAGCTGGTCCAGGGGCAGTCCGACGGCAAGGCCGAGCCGGCCCAGGCCGAGTCGACGTACGCCAAGATCGCCAACGGCCACAAGCAGATCGTCAGGGTCGCCGGGGCCAACCACTACGGCATCACGAACATGCAGAACCCCAGTGGCGCCGAGGCCGAGACGAACACCCAGACCAGCACCCAGGCCGCGAGCATCGAGACCAGTGCCCGGTGGGCGGCGCTGTGGCTGCGGGCACAGCTGGGCGACACCGCGGCAGCGACGTACGTCTACAGCACCGGTGACGCCGCCGACACCGACGTCACCGTGACCAGCGCTCCCTGAGTGCACGAGGGCGTCCGGTCCGACGGGACCGGACGCCCTCACCCGTGTCGGAACATTGAGGCACCCTCGCTCGTTAGTACCGGCGTGAGATCCTCGCGCGACCGATCGCGCCCTCGAAGTCCCCGCCCTCCTGATCCCCAGCGCGCCACGGCCGTGGTCAGGAGGTGGAAGCCGTGAACGAGTGGATCCTGCTCGCCCTGGGCCTGCTGCTCACCGCAGGCACCGGGCTGTTCGTGGCCTCGGAGTTCGCCCTGGTCAACCTCGACCGGCACGAGCTCGAGAGGCGCCGCGACCGCGGCGAGAAGGGCCTCGGCCCCGTCATCGGCGCACTGCGCTCGACCTCGACGCACCTCTCGGCAGCCCAGCTGGGCATCACCCTCACCACGCTGCTGACCGGCTACACGTTCGAGCCGGCGATCAGCTCACTGCTGCACACGCCGCTGAGCGACGCCGGTCTGAGTGACGGCGCCGTCACCGCGACCGGTGCCGTGATCGGCGTACTGCTGGCCACCATCTTCTCGATGGTGATCGGCGAGCTCGCCCCGAAGAACTTCGCGCTGGCGGTCCCCCGCCAGACCGCCAAGCTGGTCATCCCCGCCCAGGTCGCCTTCAGCGCCACCTTCAAGCCGATCGTGGCGCTGCTCAACGGCACCGCGAACAAGGTGATCCGCGCGATGGGGATCGAGCCCCAGGAGGAGCTGTCCAGCGCCCGCTCCGCCGAGGAGCTGACCTTCCTGGTCCGGCACTCGGCCGAGGCAGGCCTGCTGGAGGCCCACGACGCCACCCTGCTCGACCGCAGCCTGCGCTTCTCGGCCCTCGACGCCGGTGACGTGATGACGCCGCGGGTGCGGATGACCACCGTGCCGGCCGACGCGACCGCGGCCGACGTGATCGCCGCGTCCCTGGCCAGCGGTCACTCCCGGCTCCCGGTGATCGAGGACGGCCCCGACGACATCGTCGGCGTCGTCCACGTCAAGCAGGCCTGGGCCCTGGCCCCCGAGCACCGCGACCGTGCCGTCACCGACCTCCTCACCGCACCGGTCCGGGTGCCGGAGTCGATGGGCGCCGACGCCCTGCTGGCCACGTTGCGGGCCCAGGGCCTCCAGCTCGCCGTCGTCACCGACGAGTACGGCGGCACCGCCGGGATCGTCACCCTGGAGGATCTGGTCGAGGAGCTCGTAGGCGAGCTCGACGACGAGTTCGACAGGGCGCGGCCCGAGATCGTCCGTCGCGGGCAGTCGGTCGTCTTCGACGCCTCGCTGCGCGCCGACGAGCTCGCCGACCGGACCGGGATCGTGGTGCCCGACTCCGAGGAGTGGGACACCATCGCCGGGTTCGTGCTCGATCGTCTGGAGCGGCTCCCCGAGCTCGGCGACGAGGTCGCCCTGGAGTCCGGGACGCTGCGGGTGGAGCGGATCGACGGCCACCGGCTGGTCCGGCTGCGCTACCTGCCGCAGGCCGGCGAGTCCGGCCAGACCGGCACCGCCGTGAGCACCGCCGGCGACCGCACCGACAGCGACGAGCACAGCGAGCCCAGCACCACCGTCACCGAGGGGACCAGCCATGAGTGAGTACCTTCCCGGCCTGATCTGGCTCGTCGTGCTGCTGGCGGGCAACGCCTTCTTCGTCGGCGCCGAGTTCGCCGTCATCTCCGCACGCCGGTCCCAGATCGAGCCGCGCGCCGCGGCCGGGAGCAAGGCTGCGAAGACGACGCTCTACGCGATGGAGCACGCCACCTTGATGCTGGCCACCAGCCAGCTCGGCATCACGGTCTGCTCCCTGATCATCCTCAACGTCTCCGAGCCCGCGATCCACCACCTGCTGGAGCATCCGCTGGCCTCGACCCCGCTGAGCGCGGAGGGGATCAGCATCACCGCGTTCATCCTGACCCTGGTGCTGGTGACGTTCCTGCACGTCGTCTTCGGCGAGATGGTGCCCAAGAACACCGCCTTCTCGGTGCCCGACCGGGCCGCTCTGGTGCTGGCGCCCCCGCTGGTGATGGTCTCGCGGGTCTTCCGCCCCGTGATCGCCGCGCTGAACTGGACGGCGAACCTCGCCGTCAGGGCCGCCGGCGTGGAGCCGAAGGACGAGGCGACCAGCACCTTCACCCTGGACCAGGTCGCCGGCATCATCGAGCAGTCCCAGCGTGAGGGGACCCTCTCGGACGCCTCGGGCACCCTGGCCGGGACGTTCGAGTTCACCACCAAGACGGTCGCCGACGAGCAGATCCCGCTGGCCGACCTGGTGCTGCTGCCTGCCGACGTGACCCCCGAGCAGGTGCACGCCGCGGCCCAGCGCTACGGGTACTCGCGCTACCTGGTCGCCGACGCCGATGGCGCTCCGGCCGGCTACCTGCACGTCAAGGACGTGATGGACCTGGAGCAGAGCGCCGCCACCCTCCCGGTCCCGGCCAAGCGGATCCGACGCCTGGTCTCGGTGCCGCCGGCTGCCGAGCTCGAGGACGCGATGCGCACCATGCGGCTGCACGGCAGCCACGTCGCCCGCGTCGTCGACACCGACGGCACCATCACCGGGACCGTCTTCCTCGAGGACATCCTGGAGGTGCTGGTCGGCACGGTCAGCGATGTGACCAGCCGGGCCTGACGCCGACTGCGGGTCCTGCCAGCCAACGGCAGGGCCCGGGTCAGCCGGCCGCCGGGACGTCCTCCATCGACACCGTCGCACCGGCAGCCTCGAGGCGTGCCCGGACCCGGTCGGCGCTGGTCACGCTGACCTGGTCGGCCATGATCGAGGGCACCCCCTCGACCAGGATCTTGGCCTCGTACAGGTCGGCCCCGCTGACCTCGCGGATCGCCTTGATCACCTGGATCGGGCGCTCCCCCGCCGCCTCCAGCCGGACGCGGTAGGTCCCCGGCTCGGCGAACTCGGCCGGCGGCGGGGTCGCCGTGGAGGGGCGCTGGCCGGTGACGACGTACGTCCACCACGCCTTCCAGTTCGTGGCGACGGTCGCCCCCACGACCACCAGCCCCGCGATCTCGGCGAACATGTGCCCCGAGGCGAGGCCGAGCACGCCGAGGACGAGGACGCAGATCCGGGGCAGTGCCCGGCCGATCTGGGCAGTGCGCGAGGTCGGCTTCGTCATGCCTCGATCCTGCCATCCGCCCCGGAACTCCCCCGTCGGCGGCCCCGCCGCGAGGTCGGCGTACCGCACAATGGACTCCTGCCCCGATCGCCGCCTCGAAGGAGGTCGTCCCATGCCGAGGACCCGGATCACCACCGCGAACGTGCTGTCCTCACTGAGCCCGCAGCAGGCCGACGAGTGTCTGGCGACGGTGCTCGCCGGTGACCCCGACATCGTCGGCCTCCAGGAGTGGCGGATCATGCGCCTGCGCGGCCTGGCACGCACCGGCAGCGTCGGCGTGGCCGGCGTGCCCCGTCTGCGCACCGGCAGCGGGGCGTACACCTGGGTGACCTCGGGTCCCGGCGACTGCGTCGTGGGGCTGCGCGCCTCGCGGTTCACCGTCCTGGCCACCCGCCAGGTCAGCCTCGGCACCGTCGGTCACGCCGACCGCGGCTCCCGCATCCTCGACCTGCTCCCGCCCCGCTGGGTGAGCGTGGTCGAGGCCGAGGACCACCTCACCGCCCAGCGCCTCGGGATCGTGAGCTACCACCTCATCCCCGGCACCCAGGGCAACGACGTCTACCGCGCCGACCGGCCCCGCAACGCCCGTCGCCATCAGCAGGAGGTACGCCGTCTCCAGCGCGTCGTCTCCCGGCTGCTGCGACGCTGCGACGCCGTCTGCGCCCTCGGCGACTCCAACTTCCACGGCCTCGCCCTGCCCCCGCTGCACTCGGCGTGGGAGGGGCACCCCGGAACGACCGGCACCCTGACCTCCCACCGCAGGATCGACGACGTCTTCTTCACCGAGCCGAGCCGGGACGTGCAGCTGCTGCGCAGCCACTCCGACCACGCCTTCGTGCAGGTGGACTACTGACCCGGTGGCGTGGCCCCGCCCGCGCCGGCCGTCGTGGACGTGGCGCTCTCGAACCCCTTCGCGAAGGCAGCGCCCATCGCATCCCCGATCGCCTGGGCGATCGCGGTGTACGGCGTCTGGCCGATCTCCCCGGGCCGGATGTCGAGGAACGACGACTCCCCGCCTCGGTTCCAGTCGAAGGCGTCCTTGAGGTGCTCGAGGGTCACGTCGGTCGGGTTGAGGTAGAGGTACATCCGCCCGAAGCGCAGGGCGTGGCGGCGTGAAAGCAGCGTGACGCTCTCGTGGAAGAAGGATCGCGCCAGGGCGACGAAGTACTTGACCGCGACCAGCACGACACCGCCCAGCGAGATCGCTGAGACGACCCGGAGGATCAGCTCGTTGCGGCCGATCGTCGGCGGCGGAGAGGCCGCGTGCACGGCGATGTAGTAGCTCAGCGCACCGACGGCGAGGACCGCCGCAGCCGACGCCATCGTCCCGGCGATCGACATCCGCGCGGCCCGCTTGCCCAGCACCCGCTGGGCCTTCTCCACGAACAGGTCGACCGCGGCCAGCCGGAAGACCACGTCAGGGTCGAGGGCCTTGGCCGGGAAGCGCTCCGCCAGCTGCTTGCTGGCGGTGACCAGGGACTCGGTGCGCAGCCGCAGCGCCTGGTCGATCTCCCCGAACTCGAAGTGGGTGGGGTCGGTGGACCACGCACGTCCCCGCCCCCACAGCCGACGCGTCACCGCGAACATCTCGACCCTGCCTCTCCCCGGCGGACGCGCGAACCGTCCTCGTGGCGGCAGTGTGGCAGTCAGCGCCGGGGCCGTCGGGCGGAATCGGCAGACTCCGTGGCGGTGGACTAGAGGGTCTTCGGTCCCGCCCCGAAGCCGTCACGCGGTGCCACCAATGCCGAACGGCGGTGCGATCCTCAGATCGCACCGCCGTTCGTCGCTGTGGAGGTGAGGGGACTCGAACCCCTGACCCCCTGCATGCCATGCAGGTGCGCTACCAGCTGCGCCACACCCCCAGCGTCTCACCGACCCGTCTCCGTGTCGGCAACAAGGAAAACACTAGCGAACCACCCGGCGTCTACGCCATTCGGGCCCCCTCCACCCCGGTGGTGTGCAGGCGGACGCCCTCGCTGTTGAAGATGCTGAGCACCTGAGCAGGGCGCGGACCGACCGCGGAGAGGCTGTGCGGGACCCGGGTGTCGAACTCGGCAGCCTCCCCCGCGCCGAGCACGAAGACCTGGTCGCCGAGCGAGAGCCGGAGCTTGCCGGCCAGGACGTAGAGCCACTCGAAGCCGTCGTGCACGCGCTGCTCGGGGCACTGCGCCGAGGGCGGGTAGGTCACCTTGTAGGTCCCCACCGCAGAGCCTTCCGGCGCCAACGGAGCGATCACGATCCCGTCGCGGTGGATCGCTGGACGACGTACGCGCGGATCGGCGACCACGGGCGCGACCAGGTCGTCCAGGCCGATCCCGAGCTCGCGGGTCAACGGGATCAGCAGCTCCAGGCTGGCCTGGCGCTTGCCCGACTCCAGGCGTGACAGCGTGCTGGCCGACATCCCGGCTCGCTCCGCGAGCTCGTCCAACGTCCACCCGCGCGAGTGCCGGAACGCCCGCAGCCGTGCCGCGACCTGCTTCAACTCGTCGACCATCAGGACCGCCTTGAGGACTGCCTTGCCAATTCCGCAAGAATCTTTGCTGTTTCGCCATCATGCCAGTGCACTGGTGACATGAGCGAACAACCCGACGTGATCGTCATCGGTGGCGCAGCCGCCGGCCTCTCCGCAGCACTGACCCTGGGCCGGGCCCGGCGCCGGGTGCTGGTGCTGGACACCGGTCTGCCGCGCAACCGGTTCGCCGCCCACATGCACGGCGTGCTCGGCCACGACGGGCTCGACCCCGCCGAGCTGATCCGGATCGGACGCGAGGAGTGCCGCCAGTACGACGTCACCCTCACCTCGGCCGAGGTGGCCGCCGTCACCGACGCCGGAACGTCCGGCCTCAGCGTCACCCTGACCGACGGCACCGCGCTCAGGACACGCGCCGTGATCGTCGCCAGCGGCCTGAGCGACGTGCTGCCCGACCTCCCCGGCCTGGCCGAGCAGTGGGGCCGCGGCGTGGTGCACTGCCCGTACTGCCACGGCTGGGAGGTGCGCGACCAACGCCTGGCAGTGCTCGCCACCGGCCCGAACTCGCTGCATCAGGTGCAGCTGGTCCGGCAATGGAGCGACCGGCTGACGTTCCTCTCCGCGGGCTACGGCACCCTGTCGTCCGAGGAGGAGGCACGGCTGCGCTCGCGCGGGATCGAGATCGTTACCACCCCGGTCGCCGAGATCCTGGCCGATGACGGCCGGCTGAGCGGCGTACGCCTGGAGGACGGTCGCCAGATCGCGTACGACGCCCTCTTCACCGCGCCGCACTCCCGGCCGCACGACGCCTTCCTGGCCGGGCTCGACCTGGACCGCACCGAGAACCCGATGGGCAGCTTCCTCGCCGTCGACCCGACCGGTCAGACCAGTCATCCGCGGATCTGGGCCACCGGCAACGTCACCAACCCCGGAGGGAGCGTCCCGATCGCGATCGGCGCAGCGGTCCTCACCGGTGCGATGGTGAACATGGCCCTGGTCAACGAGGAGTTCGACACCGCCTTGGAGGCCTGAGCCGATCCGATGCGGTCACGGCGGGCCGCCTCACGAACGCCCGGTCCGCACGATCGCCGAGGACATCGCGCGCACCCCGGCCGGGGTGAGGTGGACACCGTCGGGGCCGAACCAGTCGTCATGGCCGGCCGCCATCCGGTGGAAGTCGACGACCTGGACGTTCGGGTAGCGCGCGGCCGCCTGCCGGATCGCCGCCACGCTGGTCGACTCCCAACTGCGCGCCACCCGCGGAGTGATCAGCACGATCCGGGCCTCAGCGTGCGTACGGCAGAACGCGGAGAGCGCCGAGGCGTCGATCGCGCCGTTGGTGCCGATCCCGAGGATGTAGGTGCCGCCCGGTCGGTTGAACTGCGGGTAGCCGCCCGCGATCTGCAGGCCGGTGCGCGGCTGGCGGCCGATCTGGGCGTCGATCGAGATGCCGGGCAGAGCCCGCTCCAGGGAGGGGGCGATGTCGATCATCAGCGAGTCGCCGACCACGACCGTCCGGGCGCCGGCCATCGGGCGGCTGAGCGGTCCGGGGGTGGCGGCCCCGCTCGGGCCACCGCTCGGGACGCCGCTCGGACTCCCACTCGGGACGCCGCTCGGAGATCCACTCGGCGTCGTGCCGTCACTCGGCTCCGTACCACGGCTGGGGTCTGCACCGGGGCTGAGACTGGCACTGTGGCTGGGGCTGAGATGAGGACTGGGACCGCCGCTCGAACTCCCGTGCGGCACATGCGGAGTATGCGGGGCACCCGAGGCACCCGGGCTCGGCGACCTGTGCGGCCTCGTCTCGTGGCCGGTCAGTGCCGAGCCGGGGCCGACCTGGATCGTGGTCGGACCGTGGTCGACCGGGGCGGGGTCCACCCGACCGCTGAGCGCGAGCGCGATCACGGCGACCGGGGCGACCATCCCGAAGACGGCACCCATCCGCGGCGCGGGGGCCAGGGAGCCGATGCGCCCGCCCAGGCGCCGCAGCGAGCCGCGCAGACCCGCGCGGCGGACCGGGTTCTCGATGCACCGGTGGGTGAGCTCGGCCAGCAGTGCCGTCACGGCGACGACGGCGACGACCCGGGTCCAGGAGAACCTGCCGTAGTCGGTCGCCGAGGAGAGCGCGACCAGGACCGGGAAGTGCCACAGGTAGAGCACGTAGGAGCGGCGTCCGACCGCCCCCACCAGCCCCCGGTCGAGGCGGGCCACTACCGCGACGGCCCCCACCGAGGCGACCAGGCCGACCGAGGCCACGGTGGCCAGGGCCAGACCGCCCAGGTAGGTCGGGGCGGCGGTCTCGCGCAACGTCACCACCAGCACCACGAACACCACCAGGGACGCCAGGAACAGCCCGCGCAGACCGAGCCGGCGTACGCGCTCGGGCACGATCCGCTCGACCAGCGCCGTGAGCGCCGCCGGGGCCAGGTGCAGCGCCAGCGCGAGCGTGGCGCCCGCCAACAGCTCCCCCGCACGCGTGTCGGTGCCCAGGTAGAGCCGGTTGAGGCTCACCCCTGCCAGGTAGCCGACGACCACGGCCAGCAGCGAGGCGAGGCCGAGCAGGCCGACGACCAGCACACTGCGCGCGTTGCGCCCCACGACGACTAGGAGCCCGACGAGCACCACCGGCCAGAGCAGGTAGAACTGCTCCTCCACGGCCAGGCTCCAGAAGTGCGTCAGCGGTGAGGGCAGACCGAAGGAGTCGAAGTAGGACGTGTGCCGGACGACCATCCACCAGTTGTTCCCGTAGACCAGCGCCGCCAGCGCGTCAGGCCGCAGCCGGGGCAGCAGCTCCCGGTGGGTCAGCGTCGCCCAGACCAGGCACGCGGCGATGACGACGTACGCCGCCGGGAACAGCCTCCGCGCCCGGCGCCGCCAGAACGCGAGGAGGTCCACACGCCCGGTCAGCGCGCGTTCGCGCAGCAGCAGGTGGGTGATCAGGAACCCGGAGACGACGAAGAAGAGAGTGACGCCGAGGAACCCGCCGGCCAGACCGGGCACGCCGAGGTGGTAGCCGATCACGGCCGTGACACCCACGGCTCGCAGCACGTCCAGGCCCACGATCCGGCCAGGGCGCCCAGTGCCGTCGGCAGGACCGGGACGCTCGGCGCCCGGCTCAGCAGGCAGCGGGGAGGCAGCAGGAGGAGCCGACGTCACCACGGAGCGATCTCTCCCACCGCCAGCAGGGTCGCCCTGACACGCCTTTGCCTCACGTCCGTCACCCTGATCCCTTCCCTGGGCGCACCTGCTCGCCCCTCGATGCGCCCGATGCTAGGAACGCCACCTCACGGGAGCCTCACAGCCGGATCACAACACGAGCACGGATCCTCACAGCGCACCGCCGCGCGCCACATCGCACTGAGAATCGCGGTGAAATAGAAACAAGGCCCACACGCGGGCCCTGACGGGCCGGCCTGTGAGCCTTGCACTTCGGGTGGAGGTGAGGGGACTCGAACCCCTGACCCCCTGCATGCCATGCAGGTGCGCTACCAGCTGCGCCACACCCCCGATTGGCGTTGTCCGAGGCTGATCACTCCCCGGCAACGAGAAGAACAGTAGCGAATGACCCCGCAGAACAAGAAATCGGGGCCACCGGGATCAGACCGACAGCTCCGCGACCGCGGGTGCGCCCCGGTTGTAGGCCACCAGCCGGCCGGCGTCGCCACGCAGCTCGACCTCGGCCCAGGCGCAGTTGTCCATCCCGACCAGGGTCGAGACCGACGCGGCCGGGCTGAGCCCGATCAGGGCGCCGACGAGCAGCTTGAGGGCCGCACCGTGGGAGACGATCACGGCGGTCTCCCCCGCCTCCAGCTCGGCGCCGAGGTCGCGGGCGCTGGCGTGCAGCCGGGCCGCGACGACCTCGGAGTTCTCCGCGGAGTCGATCAGGTCGAAGTCACCGGCGCGGAAGGCGTCGTACTGGCCGGGCGAGCGCTCGGCGAACTCACGGTGCGAGAGCCCCTCGATCTCACCGAACCCGCGCTCGCGCAGGCGTTCGTCGTGGCGCACCAGCAGGCCGCACTCGACGGCGATGCGGGCGGCCGTGGCCGAGGCGCGGCTCAGGTCCGAGGACCAGATCGCGACCGGCTCGAAGCCCGCGATGTACGGCGCCACCGCCGCAGCCTGGGCCACGCCGACCTCATCGAGGTCGACGTCGGTCTGGCCCTGGATCCGCCCCAGGCGGTTCCACTCGGTACGCCCGTGGCGCACCAGGACCAGTCGGGTCACTGCCCCGCGGCAGGCGTGTCGGTGGCCCCGGCGGCAGCAGCGGCCTCGGCCTCGAGGTCGCCCAGGTCGACGGCCGGGCAGTCGCGCCAGAGCCGCTCCAGGGCGTAGAACTGGCGCTCCTCCTCGTGCTGCACGTGGATCACGGCGTCACCGAAGTCGAGCAGCACCCAGCGGGCGTCGCGCTCACCCTCACGGCGGATCGGCTTGGCGCCGAACTCGCGGACCTTGTCCTCGATCTCGTCGACGATCGCCTTGACCTGCCGGTCGTTGGCGCCCGAGCAGAGCAGGAAGACATCGGTGATGGCGAGCTGCTCACTCACGTCGAACGCGACGATGTTCTGGGCGAGCTTGGCCGAGGCGGCACGAGCCGCAACCACAGCGAGGTCGCGGGCGTAGTCAGTGGCAGTCATGGAGAGCTTTCAGGGGGTGTGGGAATGATCAGCGGGAGCATCGAGCGCATAGAGCTCGTGCTTCCCGATGTATTGAACAACGCCGTCGGGCACGAGGTACCAGATCGGCTGGCCGCTGCGGTGCCGGTCACGGCAGTCGGTCGAGGAGATCGCCAGGGCGGGGATCTCCAGGAGCGTCACCCGGTCCGAGGGCACCCGGGCCAGCACCGACTCGTCGATCTCGTAGCCCGGCCGGGTGCAGCCGACGAACTCGGCGAGCTCGAACAGCTGGTCGGCGTTGCGCCAGGTGAAGATCTCGGCCAATGCGTCGATGCCGGTGATGAAGACCAGATCCGCATCCGGCATCGCCGCCGTGAGGTCGTGCAGCGTGTCATAGGTGTACGTCGGCCCCTGCCGGTCGATGTCGACCCGGCTGACGGTGAACCGCGGGTTGGCGGCCGTCGCGACGACGGTCATCAGGTAGCGATGCTCGGCCGGAGAGACCTCGCGGTCGGACTTCTGCCAGGGCGCACCCGTAGGGACGAAGACGACCTCGTCGAGCCCGAAGACCCCCTGGACCTCGCTGGCCGCGACGAGGTGACCGTTGTGGATGGGATCGAAGGTCCCACCCATCACCCCGACCCTGCGACGCGCCGTCACGAGCGGATCGTGGATCAGGAGTGCTCGCGCCCGCGGGCGAAGGCCATCAGGACCAGCAGCATGCCCAGCAGGATGGCGATGGCGATGCCACCGATGATCCAGTGGTTCACGGACTCGTGGTGCTCGGCCTCAGCAGCGGCGGCAAGGGTGACAAGCGTGCTCAGCATGGGCTCACCCTACCGTGACCCCTCCCGCTCATCGCACATGGCCGTCCCCGGTGACGATGAACTTGGTCGAGGTCATCTCGGGAAGGCCCATCGGACCGCGGGCGTGCAGCTTCTGGGTGCTGATCCCGATCTCTGCGCCGAAGCCGAACTCGCCGCCGTCGGTGAAGCGGGTGGAGGCGTTCACCATCACCGCAGCGGAGTCGACCGCGGCACTGAAACGACGGGCCGCGGCCAGGTCCTCGGTCACGATCGCCTCGGTGTGACCGCTGGACCAGCGCCGGATGTGGGCGATCGCGGCGTCCAGGTCGGGCACCACGGCGGCGGCCATGTCGAGGGAGAGGTACTCCGTGGCCCAGTCCTCGTCGGTCGCGGCCACCACGCCGTCGTACGCCTCGAAGGCGGTGTCGCCGTGCAGCGTGACGCCCTCGCTCTGCAGCGCCTTGACCACCCGGGGCACGAACTCGGCGGCGATGTCGGCGTGCACCAGCAACGACTCGGCGCTGTTGCACACGCTGGTGCGGTGGGTCTTGGAGTTGAGCACGATCGCGAGCGCCTTGTCCTGGTCGGCCGCGCGGTCGACGTACACGTGCACGTTGCCCACTCCGGTCTCGATCACGGGAACGGTGGAGCCCTCCACGACGGCCTTGATCAGCCCGGCCCCGCCCCGCGGGATCAGCACGTCGACCAGTCCGCGGGCCTGCATCAGGGCGCCGACGGAGTCGTGGGTGTGCGCCGGCAGCAGCTGTACGACGTCGGCGGGCAGGCCCTGGGCGGCGGCCACGTCACGCAGCACCGCCACGATCGCGGCGTTGGACTCCGCCGCCGAGCCCGACCCGCGCAGCAGCACCGCGTTGCCCGACTTGAGGCAGATGCCGGCCGCGTCGGCGGTGACGTTAGGGCGGGCCTCGTAGATCATCCCGACGACGCCGAACGGCACCCGGATCTGGCGCAACTCCAGGCCGTTGGCCAGCGCCGAGCCGCGCACGACCTCGCCGACCGGGTCAGGCAGTCCCGCCACGTCGCGCAGCCCCTGGGCCATCGCCTCCAGCCGGTCGGGCGTTAGCCGCAGCCGGTCGACGATGTTCTCCGGCGTGCCACCGACCAGGGCCCGCTCCACGTCGGCGGCGTTGGCGGCCAGCACCTCGCCCGCGCGTGCCACCAGCGCCTCGGCCATCGCGGTCAGGGCGGCGTCCTTGACCGCACGGGTGGCCAGGGCCAGGTCGTAGCTGGCGGTCCGGGCACGGGTCGCGGCCTCGCGCACTGCGCTCACGACGGCGGGGTCCAGGGTCGTCATGGGGGAAAGTTTACGGGGCGGCAGGGTTGCCCCTACCGCCCCGTTCCACCCGCTGAGCCTCAGCGCACCGAGCCCGGCCCCCCGAGGGGCTTGACGCCCATCCGGTGGGTGGCCTTGGTGGTGAAGAGCTTGTTGAAGTGGTTCGCGTAACGCTTGTAGACGTTCGCGCTGTTGATCTGGAGGACGACCTCCTCGTTGGCCTTGGACAGCCCGTCCCAGTTCTCCGAACCGGTGACGACGAGGTTGGCCGGCTGGCCGTTGTACGTGCCGCTGACGGCCATGTACTTCAGGTGCGAGTAGAACCGCGGGCCGTAGCCGCCGATGCCGTCCTCGAGCAGCGGGTCACGGTAGGTGAACTCCCAGTCGGCGCTGCGGGTCGGGATGCCGGCCTTGGTCAGCGTGGGCCACTGCGAGCCGGGGACGCTCATGATGACCTTGACGTCGCAGCCCTGCTTCTTCTTGGCCACCAGCATCTTGGTCAGCGCCCTGCCTCGGGCGCCGAACATCGCGTACATGGCCAGTCGGATGGTGGTGCGTCCGTTGGCGCCGTACCCCTTGGGAGCCTTGCAGCTGATCTTGGAGATCTGCTTGGCCGGGCGGTCGGTCTTGGCGTTGTACCGCTGCAGCGTCGTGGTGGACAGCGTGGCGAGCTGGTCCGAGGCGGCCGCGGCCTTGCGCTGGAACCAGTAGCTGTAGGCACCGCTGGTGGTGGTGTAGGTCAGCACCCGGGCGCCGGTCTGCTTCTTGAACTTCATCTGGTTGAACATCTTCAGCCAGGTGTCGTAGAGCTGCTTGTCGTTGGCCACGGCGTAGGAGTCGTTCCACTGCCGGTAGACGGCCTTGGAGGTCAGGTTGCCCGAGCCGGTGATGACCAGGTACTGCGCGCCACCGGAGCGGCTGAACGCGAACACCTTGTCGTGCTCGTTGCCGGCGGTCTTGCCGCCGTTGCGGCAGCGGCCGGGGCAGCTGATCAGGAAGTTGGCCTTGCGCGGGTTCTTGCCCAGCGTCGACTGGAGCTTGCGGGCCACGCTGGACATGACCTTCTGAGCGACGATCACCTGGACGCTGACGCCGCGCTGCTTGGCCTTGCGCAGCGCGTAGGCGATCTCGGAGCGGTCGAAGGAGTAGACCGCGATCCGGATCTGCGAGCCACGCTTGGCGTGCATGATCGCCTGGTAGACCCGGCGCACGATCGCCTGGGCGTCCGAGGACGAACCGAGCGGGTCGTTGAAGACCGGACCGAGCTTGGGCCGCCACCCGGGCAGCCAGCCGACGTACGGGCAGTTCGGCGCCGTCGTCGTGGCCGTCTTCGTCGCGTACGCCGTGGTGGTGGTCGTCGCGGTCGAGGTCGCCGTCGTCACCGTGGCGGTCGCCGTGGCCGTCGGCGTCGTGGTCGTCGTGGTGGTCGTCGGACACCCGTTGGCGTCAACGGCCGCTGCGGCCTGCGCCACCGGCGAGGGGCCGGCGATGTCCAGAACGTTGAGGCCGACGCCTCCCACCGTGGCGAGGGCTACGCCCGTCGCCACCAAAGCCTTCCACCGTCGCACCCTGATCTCCCCCGCACTCATCTCGTCACCAGCTCCCCCGAGAGGGGGTGTTCACCGTCACATATCTGACACTGCTAGTCAAAGTAAAGACCACAGTGCCCCCGACTTTGGTGAGTCGGGGGCACTTCACAGGTTATTTTCGCCTGAGTTCACAGGCAGGAGTCGCTGTGGGGTGGGGCTCAGCCCTTGCGCGCCTTGATCTCGGCGGTCAGCGCCGGGAGCACGGTGTGCAGGTCGCCGACGACGCCGAAGTCGACCAGCTCGAAGATCGGGGCCTCTTCGTCCTTGTTGACGGCCACGATCGTCTTGGAGGTCTGCATGCCGGCGCGGTGCTGGATCGCACCGGAGATGCCGTTGGCGATGTAGAGCTGCGGCGAGACCGTCTTGCCGGTCTGGCCCACCTGGAAGGTGTGCGGCTTCCAGCCCGAGTCGACGGCGGCACGCGAGGCGCCGACCGCGGCACCGAGCTGGTCGGCCAGGTCCTCGACGGCGGAGAAGTCGCCGCCGGTGCCACGGCCACCGGAGACGATGATCGCGGCCTCGGTCAGCTCGGGACGACCCGAGGCCTGACGCGGCTGGGTGGCGACGATCTGGGCCGTCTTGGCAGCGTCGGAGATGGTCACGGCGGTGGCCACGACCTCGCCTGCAGCAGCCGACTCCTCGGGGGCGGCGGCGTTGGGCTTGACCGTGATGATCGGCGTGCCCCGGGTGACCTTGCCCTCGACGGTGAAGTTGCCGGCGAAGACCGACTGGGTGGCGACGATCGCGCCACCGGCAGCCTGGACGTCGACGGCGTCGAGGATGACACCGGAGTCGAGCTTGATCGCCAGACGCGCGGCGATCTCCTTCGTCTCGGCGTTGGACGGCAGCAGGATCGCGGCCGGGGCGGCGGTGGCCGCGATCTGGGCCAGGGCCTCCGCCTTCGGAGCGACCAGGTAGCCCTTGATCTGGGCGTCGTCGACGGCGTAGACCTTCGTCGCGCCGTAGCCCTTGACCACGTCGGCCACGGCGGCGGCCTCGGCCGGCGCGCCGATGAAGACGGCCGACGGCTCGCCGATGCGGCGGGCGATGGTGAGCAGCTCCAGGGTCGGCTTCTTGACGGCGCCGCCCTGGTAGTCAACAAGAACGAGAACTTCAGACATGGTGTGTACCCCCGCCTTCTCAGATGAACTTCTTGGACGCGAGGAACTCGGCCAGCGCCTTGGCGCCCGAGCCGTCCTCGTCCTTGACGATCTCGCCGGCGGTGCGCGGCGGACGTGCCGTCACGGTCTCGACGGCGGTGTAGGCAGCGCCGAGGCCCACCGAGCCGGCGTCGACACCGAGGTCGGCCAGGCTCCAGGACTCCAGCGGCTTCTTCTTGGCCGCCATGATGCCCTTGAACGACGGGTAGCGCGCCTCACCGGACTGGTCGGTGACCGACAGCACCAGCGGCATCGCGCCGCCGATGACCTCGGTGGCGGCGTCGGTGTCGCGCTTGATCCGGACCTGGTCGCCCTGGGTCTCGACCACGGAGGCGAGGGTGACCTGGGGCAGACCGAGCCGCTCGGCGAGCATCGGCGGGACGACGGAGAGACCGGCGTCGGTCGAGGCCAGACCGGCGACGACGAGGTCGACCTTGCCCAGCTTCTCGATCGCCTTGGCGAGCACCAGCGAGGTGGCCAGGGCGTCCGAGCCGGCGATCGCGTCGTCGACGACGTGGACGGCCTTGTCGGCACCCATCTGGAGGGCCTTGCGGACGGCGGCCTCGGCCTCGGCCGGGCCGACGGTCAGCGCCGTGACCTCGACCTCTTCGCCGTCGCGCTTCTCCTTGATCTGGAGGGCCTGCTCGACGGCGTACTCGTCGAGCTCCGACAGCAGGCCGTCGACGCCGACGCGGTCAACGGTGTTGTCCGACTCGAACCGGCGGTCTGCCGTCGCGTCGGGGACGTACTTCACGAGGACAACAATGTTCATAGTGTGGTGCGGCCTGGACGGCCCCTCCTGTGGATGATCGATGTTGAATGGCGATGTTACTCACGGGTCACTTACGTGTCACGGTGGGCCTGACGAAGTAGTCCACCACGCGCCCGAGGATGATCCAGGCGAGTGCCCCCAGACCCCAGTTGAAGAGCGCGTTCTTCGTCTGCGCATTCTCCGAGGTCCACTCCTTGATGCCGTGGGCTCGATCGAAGATCCCGAGATCGACGACGTCGGCGACGTTGAGCACGAACGTCACGAGTGCGTTCTTCTCGTCGGCCTGAAACACCACCAAGAGAACGCCGAGGGCCAGGAACAGCGCGGCCAACGAGCACAGTGCGAACAGCACCTGCCCTCCGACCGTGCGGACCCTTCTCCACGTCTCCATGGCGCCGACCCTATCGGGCACGTCACCAGCGCGCGCGCCCCGTAGCCAGTCGGTGGAATAGAGCGCTCAGCGCCACCACACCGTGGGCCTGCACAATGGCGTCGTGGAACTGTGGCGAGGCATGGGCGAGACGCGCCCGGTGTGGCGTGGCCGGAACTGGCCGCTGGGAGCGACCTGGGCCGAGGAGTCGACCAACTTCGCGGTCTACGCGCCGCGTGCCACCGCGATGTGGGTCTGCGTCTTCACCCTCCACCCCGACGGCACCGAGACCGAGACCCGCTACCAGCTCACCGAGCAGTCCCTGGGCATCTGGCACGGCGCCATCCCCGATCTCGACCCAGGCACCCGCTACGGCTACCGCGCCGACGGTCCGTGGCTGCCCGACCAGGGACTGCGGTTCAACGTGAACAAGCTGCTGCTCGACCCCTACGGGCTGGCCACATCGGGGACGATCCGCAACACCCAGGAGCTCTACGGCTACCGCTGGGACGCGCCCGAGGAGATGGACACCTCCGACTCGGCCCCGGTCACCGCCCGCTCGGTCGTGGTCGACACCTCCTTCGACTGGGAGGGCGAGACCCCGATCCAGCGCCGCTGGCGCGACACCGTGGTCTACGAGCTGCACGTCAAAGGGTTCACCCGGCTCCACCCCGAGGTGCCCGAGAACATGCGCGGCACGTACGCAGGCCTCGCCTCGAAGCCGGTGATCAGCTACCTGAAGAACCTCGGCGTCACGGCCGTGGAGCTGATGCCGATCCACCAGTTCTTCTCCGAACCCGCCCTGCTCGACCGGGGCACGACCAACTACTGGGGATACAACACCGCCTCCTACTTCGCGCCGGACGCGACGTACTCCTCCTCGGGCTCGACCGGCGAGCAGGTCCGCGAGTTCAAGGCGATGGTCAAGGAGCTGCACAAGGCCCGGATCGAGGTGATCCTCGACGTGGTCTACAACCACACCGCCGAGGCCGGTCCGAAGGGCCCGACACTCTCCTTCCGCGGCCTCGACGACCGCGGCTTCTACAAGCGCGTCCCCGAGCACGAGGGCCAGTACGACGACACGTACTGGGACGTCACAGGCTGCGGCAACACGGTGAACACCTGGGACGACCTCGCACTCCGGCTGATCCTGGACTCGCTGCGCTACTGGGTCACCGAGATGCACGTCGACGGCTTCCGGTTCGACCTGGCCAGCGCCCTGACCCGGACTGGCACCGAGATCGACTTCCACTGCGCACTGCTGATCGCGATCGGCCAGGACCCGATCCTGCGCCACGTGAAGCTGATCGCCGAGCCCTGGGACACCTCCCAGGACGGCTACCTGGTCGGCCGGATGCCCCCGCCCTGGGTGGAGTGGAACGACCAGTTCCGCGACACCATCCGCGACTTCTGGCGCGGCCACACCGCCGGTGTGCGGGACGTCGCCACCCGGCTGGCCGGCTCCAGCGACCTGTACGCCGACGACGGCCGCTCGGCGTACAACTCGGTCAACTTCATCACCGCCCACGATGGCTTCACCCTGCGTGACCTGGTCACCTACGAGACCAAGCACAACGAGGCCAACGGCGAGAACAACACCGACGGCTCGGACAACAACCGGTCGTGGAACCACGGCGTCGAGGGCGAGACCGATGACGCCGCCATCGACGCGCTGCGCCGCCGCGACGCGGCCAACATGATCGCGATGCTGCTGCTGTCCAACGGCGTCCCGATGATCACCGCCGGCGACGAGCGCGGTCGCACCCAGCAGGGCAACAACAACGCCTACTGCCAGGACAACGAGATCTCCTGGCTGGACTGGACCCCCGAACACGCCTGGCAGGACGTCTACGAGGTCGCCCGCGCCGCGATCAAGTTGCGCCGCAACCACCCGGCGCTGCGCCAGCGACACTGGTTCGAGGGCTCCCCCACCATCGTCGGCGGCCCCAAGGACCTGGCCTGGCTCGACGCCGACGGCTCCGAGATGGCCGCCGAGGACTGGAACGACACCTCGCGCCGCTCGGTCGGGCTCTTCGTCTCCGGGGGGCCGCTGCGCTCGCCGGACCGCTATGGGCACCAGATCCTCGACGACTCCTTCGTGCTCTGGTTCAACGCCGGCGACACCCCGCTGGAGGTCACCCTGCCGGTGCAGCAGTGGGTCCGCTCCGGGGCGGTGGCGCTGTCCACCGACGCCGCGCTGCCGACCGGGACGCCGCTGGTCGCCGGCCAGCAGATCACTCTCGGCCCGCGCACCGTGGTCGTGATCCAAGGCGCTTGATCGGTAGGTTGGGTCCATGGTCGGACGCATCCCCCTCCTCGACGTCCACCCGGTCCTCGCTGACGGGTCCCCCAAGGCGACGGTGGGTGAGCCGTTCCCGGTCCGGGCCACGGTCTTCCGCGAGGGCCACGACAGGTTCGGTGCCGAGGTGGTGCCGATCGCTCCCGACGGCACCCGTGGCGCTCCGGTCAGGATGCGCGAGATCGCGCCGGGCACCGACCGCTACGAGGGCTGGTTCACCCCCGACGTGACCGGCGCCTGGTCCTTCGAGGTGCAGGCCTGGTCCGACCCGCTGGCCACCTGGCTGCACGACGCCCCGATCAAGATCGACGCCGGCGTCGACGTCGACCTGATGCACACCGAGGGTCGGCTGCTGCTCGAGCGCGTCACCGCGGCCGGCTTCGTGCCCGACCTGGCCGACACCCTGCTGGACTCCCTGGCCCTCGCCGCGCAGAGCCACCCGCTGCGCGAGCTGCTCACCGTGGCCGGCCCCTTCCCCGCGTACGCCGACCGGCGACGGGCTCTGACCGGCTCCTGGTACGAGTTCTTCCCCCGCTCCGAAGGTGGCCTGGTCGGAGCCACCGAACGCCTGGACGCGATCGCGGCGATGGGCTTCGACGTGGTCTACCTGCCCCCGATCCACCCGATCGGCGAGGTCAACCGCAAGGGCCCGAACAACCAGGTGCTGCCCGAGGGCAGCCCGATCCCGGCGACCTGGGTCGGCAGCCCGTGGGCGATCGGCTCACGCCACGGCGGCCACGACGCCGTCGAGCCCGCGCTCGGCACCCTGAGCGACTTCGACGCCTTCGTCGCCCGCGCCGGCGACCTCGGTCTGGAGGTCGCCCTCGACCTCGCGCTCCAGGCGGCGCCGGACCACCCGTGGGTGGGCACCAACCCGGAGTGGTTCACCACCCGCGCCGACGGCACCATCGCCTACGCGGAGAACCCGCCCAAGAAGTACCAGGACATCTACCCGGTCAACTTCGACAACGACCCGGCCGGGATCCGCGCCGAGGTGCTGCGGATCGTCAGGTTCTGGATGGACCGCGGCGTGCGGATCTTCAGGGTCGACAACCCGCACACCAAGCCGGTCGACTTCTGGGCCTGGCTGCTGGCCGAGATCCGGGCCACCGACCCCGACGTGCTCTTCCTCGCCGAGGCGTTCACCCGGCCCGCGATGATGCACGCCCTGGGCGAGGTCGGCTTCCACCAGTCCTACACCTACTTCACCTGGCGCAACGCCCGCGGCGAGCTCGAGGACTACCTCACCGAGCTGGCCAGCGAGTCCGACCACCTGATGCGGCCCAACCTGTTCCCGGTCACCCCCGACATCCTGCACGCCTACCTCCAGGACGGCGGCCCGGCGGCCTTCCGGATCAGGGCGACGCTGGCCGCCCTGGCCAGCCCCACCTGGGGCGTCTACAGCGGCTTCGAGCTGTGCGAGAACCGGCCGGTGCGCCCCGGCAGCGAGGAGTACCTCGACTCCGAGAAGTACCAGATCGTCGAGCGCGACTGGGCCGCGGCCGAGGCGGCCGGCACCACGCTGGCGCCCTACCTCACCCGGCTCAACGAGCTGCGACGGCTCCACCCGGCCCTCGGCCTGCTGCGCAACCTGCGGATCGTCCCTGTCGATGGCGAGGGCCTGATCGCCTTCACCAAGCAGACCCCCGGCCCCGACGGCGAGACCCTGATCGCGGTGATCGCCCTGGATCCCCACGCCGCCGTGGAGTCGGTGGTCCACCTCGACCTCGCCGCCCTCGGCCTGCCCGCCCGGTTCGAGGTTCACGACGAGCTCTCCGGCGCGGAGTGGGTCTGGGGTGCCGACAACTACGTCAGGCTGGACCCGGCCACCGGCCAGGTCGCCCACCTGCTGCGGGTGATCGCGTGAGTGCGGTCGACCTCTGGCAGCGTCAGGGCGCCCACGTCCAGCGCGACGCCGACGGCACCCTGCTCGGCACCCGGTTCGCGGTCTGCGCACCGCACGCCCGACGCGTCCAGCTCAAGGGCGACTTCAACGGCTGGGACGGCGCCGAGGACGAGCTGACCTGCGACGCCGACGGAGTCTGGCACCACTCCGTGGCCGACCTCGGTCCCGGTGAGCGCTACAAGTTCGCCATCCAAGGCGCCGACGGGCGCTGGACCGACCGTGCCGACCCGCTCGCCCGCGCCGCCGAGGTCGCTCCCGCGACCGCCTCGATCGTCGAGGAGTCGTCGTACGCCTGGAGCGACGGCGACTGGATGGCGCACCGGGGCGACGTGCTGGCCGTGAACGCCCCGATGTCGACGTACGAGGTCCACCTCGGCTCCTGGCGACGGGGCCTGAGCTACCGCGACCTGGCCGACCAGCTCACCGACTACGTCTCCTCGATGGGGTTCACCCACGTCGAGCTGATGCCGGTGATGCAGCACCCGTACGGCGGCTCGTGGGGCTACCACGTCACCGGCTACTACGCCCCCGACTCCCGGTTCGGCTGCCCCGACGAGCTGCGCTTCCTGATCGACCGGCTGCACCAGGCCGGGGTCGGCGTGATCCTGGACTGGGTGCCGGGCCACTTCGCCACCGACGAGTGGGCGCTGGAACGCTTCGACGGCACCCCGCTCTACGAGCACCCCGACCCGAAGCGCGGCTTCCACCCCGAGTGGGGCTCCCACATCTTCGACTTCGGTCGCGGCGAGGTCCGCGACTTCCTGATCTCCAACGCGCTCTACTGGGCCGAGGAGTTCCACGCCGACGCCCTCCGCGTGGACGGCGTCGCCTCGATGCTCTACCTGGACTACGCCCGCGGCCCCGGCCAGTGGGAGCCCAACGTGCACGGCGGCAACGAGCACCTGGAGGCGGTCGCCTTCCTCCAGGAGCTCAACGAGATCGTCTACGGTCGCGTCCCCGGGATCGTGATGATCGCCGAGGAGTCCAGCGCCTGGCCCGGCGTCACCCGGCCGACGTCGAGCGACGGCCTCGGCTTCGGCTTCAAGTGGAACATGGGCTGGATGCACGACACCCTCACCTACGTCGGGCGCGAGCCGGTCCACCGGCACTGGCACCACCACGACCTGGTGCACCCGACCAGCTACGCCTGGGCGGAGAACTTCGTGCTGCCGCTCTCCCACGACGAGGTGGTGCACGGCAAGGGGTCGCTGCTGGGCAAGATGCCCGGCTCCCGGGTCGACCAGTTCGCCACCCTGCGCGCCTATCTGGCCTTCCAGTGGGCCCAGCCGGGCAAGCAGCTGCTCTTCATGGGCGGCGAGATCGGCCAGATCGCCGAGTGGGCCGAGGCCGGCGAGGTGAACTGGTGGCTGCTGGACCGCTCCGGTGACCCCAGCCACGCCGGGCTGCAGGCGATGGTGCGCGAGCTCAACCGGCTCTACCGCGAGACCCCGGCGCTGTGGAGCCGGGACAACGAGCCGGCCGGCTTCGCCTGGATCGATGCCGACGACGCCGACCACGACACCTTCGCCTTCGTCCGCGACGGTTCCGGGCCGGCGCTGGCCTGCCTGACGAACTTCTCCGACGCCCCGGTCGAGCGGGGCTTCGGCCTCGACGCCGGTGACTGGGAGGTGGTGCTGACCACCGACGCGACGGCGTACGTCGGCTCCGGGCGGGGCCCCGAGGCGGGCGCCGTGGTCGCCGACGACGCGATCCTTCACCTGCCCCCGCTCTCCACAGTGTGGCTGCGTAGGCTGGAGCCGTGAGCGCTCCGTCCACCCCCGTCACCCGCACTGTGGCCGAGGGCGTCGCCCGGCTGTCCTGGGAGGCCGACGAGAACGTCGACGTGATCCGCCGCGCGGTGGCCCAGGCCCTCACCGACCATCACCGGGTGGAGGCGCTGGTCGCCCCCGACGACGAGCGCGGCCAGCGGATGGCGACCTTCTCCGGGATGCACCGCGAGGGCCTCACCCGCGGCATCACCGTCGACGGTGCGCCGGCGGACCGGATCGTCTACGCCCGGGTCGCCACCGACCTGCCCACGCAGGACCCCGAGGGCTTCCGCACCCTGCTGAACTCGTTCCTGCCGCGCAAGCGCGCCGTGGGCCAGATGCTGATCCGCCAGTCCGACACCACCGACGCGGACCGGATCCTGCTGTGCCAGATGACCTACAAGTCCGACTGGGACCTGCCCGGCGGCGTGGTCGAGGTCAACGAGTCCCCCGCCCTCGCGGTGGCCCGCGAGGTCGAGGAGGAGCTCTCCTTGACCATCCCGGCCGGGGAGCTGCTGCTCACCGACTGGCTGCCGCCGTGGAGCGGCTGGGACGACGCCTTGTGTCTGGTCTTCGACGGCGGCGAGCACCCCGCGACCCTGGTCGAGCAGGTGGTCCCGCAGGCCCGCGAGATCGCCACGGCGGAGTTCTGCACCCTCGACCAGGTCGAGGAGCGCTGCGCCGACTTCACCGCACGCCGCATCCGGGCAGCGCTGCGCCGTAGTGGCGGCGCGGGGGCGCCGTACACGGAGTCAGGCCGCGAGGTCGGCTGAGCCGACCCCGCGGTCGGGCGGAGTCGTGGCTCAGAAGAGCGCCGAGGCGAGCGCCCGGCGCCCATTGAGCACCCGCGGGTCCTCGTTGCCGACGGCCTCGAAGAGCGCGATCAGGTGCTCGCGGGCCTTGTTCCGCTCGTCCCCGGCGGTCCGTGAGACCAGACCGACCAGACGGGCGAAGGCGTCTTCGACGTGGCCGCCAAGCAGGTCGAGGTCAGCGACCATGATCTGGGCGTCGACGTCGTCAGGCGAGGCCGCGGCGGCGGCGCGGGCGGTGCCGAGGTCGACGCCGCGGGTGCGCTGCAGGACCTTGGCCATCGCCAGGCCGCGGGCGGCCTCGGTGTCGGCCGGGTTGCCCTCGACCAGCTTCTGGTACTCGGCCACGGCGGCGTCGATGTCGCCGTCGATCAGGGCCTGCTCGGCCGCGGCGTAGCGCGGGTCGGCGGCAGGCTCGCCGTCCTCGCTCACGCTCTGGCGCGGCTGGTGGCGCCCGGCGATGCCCTGCATGGTGAGCTGCTGGCCCAGCTGCTGGAAGAGCGCCTGGAGCTCCTCGGCGGTGACCACGCCCGGGATCGGCTGCATCGCGGGACGGCCGTCGAGCAGCACGAACGTGGTCGGGATCTGCTGCACCTGGAGGGCGTTGGCGATGGTGGGCGCGGCGTCGGCGTCGACGATCGCGGCGAGGAACCGGCCGTCGTACCCCTCGATCACCTCGGCCACGTCGCGGCCGTAGTCCAGGCTCGACGGCATCCGGGAGCCGGAGACGAAGACGAGCACGACCGGCGCGGTCATGGAGGCCTCGATCACGGACTGGAAGGTCGCCTCGGTGACCTGGACCGTGTAGGCGCCGCTGGGCGCTCCGGCGGCACCGGCCGGCGCGGCCTGGCCCGCGGCGGGCTGCTGCAGGCCGGAGAGGTCGACGGCACCCGCGACGGCGGGCTGACGGGAGAAGGGCTGCTGCGACATAGCCCGAATTCTAGGTGGACCCGACGAGGGCGTCAGCGGCGGAGTACGGGTCGGTCGCACCGGCGGCCACCGCGGCCGCCAGTTCCTCGAGCCGACCGCGGTCGCCGACCTCGCCCCACCGCGCGCGGACCGACTCCAGTGCGATCGCCTGGATCTCCTCGCGTGCTCGTCGCGTACGCCGTCCAGCGAGCTGTCCGCTCGCCGCGAGCCAGGCCTGATGCCGGTCCAGGGCGTCGGCCAGCTCGTCGAGACCGGTGCCGACCGAGGCCACGGTCTTGACGATCTCGGGCTCCCAGGCACCGGCCTCGCGCTGGCCCAGCGAGACCATCGCCCGCAGGTCGCGGGCGACGTGGGCGGCGCCGTCACGGTCGGCCTTGTTGACCACGAAGAGGTCGCCGATCTCCAGGATCCCGGCCTTGGCCGCCTGGATCCCGTCGCCCATCCCGGGGGCGAGCAGCACCAGGGTGGTGTCGGCCAGGGCAGCGATCTCGACCTCGGACTGACCGACCCCGACGGTCTCGATCACGACCGTGTCGAAGCCGGCGGCGTCGAGCACCCGGACCGCCTGCGGGGTGGTCCACGACAGTCCGCCGAGGTGGCCGCGCGAGGCCATCGACCTGATGAAGACCCCGGCGTCGGTGGCGTGGTCGGCCATCCGTACCCGGTCTCCGAGCAGGGCACCGCCGCTGAACGGCGAGGACGGGTCGACGGCCAGCACCCCGACCCGCTGACCGCGGCGCCGCAGCTCGGTGACCAGCGCGTTGGTGGTGGTCGACTTGCCCACGCCGGGTGAGCCGGTGATGCCGATGATCCGGGCGTGGCCGGTGTGCGGGGCCAGGGCGGCCATCACCTCGCGCAGCAGCGGTGAGGAGTCCTCGACCAGGGAGACGAGACGAGCGACCGCCCGCGGAGAGCCTCCGCGGGCGGTCGTCACCAGATCTGCGACCGAGTCGGTCTTACGGGACACGGATGATGAGCGCGTCGCCCTGACCGCCGCCACCGCACAAGGCGGCGGCGCCGACGCCACCACCGCGACGCTTGAGCTCGAGGGCGAGGTGCAGGGTGATCCGAGCACCGGAGGCACCCAGCGGGTGACCGATGGCGATCGCGCCGCCGTTGACGTTGACCTTCTCCGGGTCCAGGCCGAGCGCGTTGGCCGACTCGATGCCGACGGCGGCGAACGCCTCGTTGAACTCGACCAGGTCGAGGTCGGCGACGGCCAGACCGGCCTTGTCCAGCGCCTTGGCGGTGGCGTTGGCCGGCTGGAGCTGGAGCGAGGAGTCGGGGCCCGCGACCTGGCCGTGGGAGACGATCTCGGCCAGCCAGGTCAGACCGAGGGACTCGGCCTTCTCCTTGCTCATCACGACGACGAACGCGGCGCCGTCGGAGATCTGCGAGGACGAGCCCGCGGTGATGGTGCCGGTCTTGGAGAAGGCCGGCGGGAGCTTGGCCAGCGACTCGGCGCTGGTGTCGGCCCGGACGCCCTCGTCGGAGGTGACGACGATCGGCTCGCCGCGACGCTGCGGGATGGTCACCGCGACGATCTCGTCGTCGAAGACGCCGTTCTTCTGAGCGGCGGCGGCGCGCTGGTGGGAGCGGGCGGAGAACTCGTCCTGCTCCTCGCGGCTCAGCGGGGTGTCGCGGTCGGCGTTGACGGCCTCGGTGAGTGCCCCCATCGCCTGGGTGGTGGCCTGGTCGTAGAGCGCGTCGTAGGCCATGTGGTCGACCAGCGTGGTGTCGCCGTACTTGAAGCCCTCGCGCGACTTCGGCAGGAAGTGCGGGGCCTGGGTCATCGACTCCATGCCGCCGGCGACGACGATCTCGGCCTCACCGGCCGAGATCAGCACCGAGGCCTGCTGGATCGCGTTGATCCCCGACAGGCAGACCTTGTTGATCGTGATGGACGGGACACCCTGGGGCAGGCCCGCCTTCAGCCCGGCGGCGCGGGCCGGGTTCTGCCCGGCTCCGGCCTGGAGCACCTGGCCTGCGATGAGGTAGTCGACCTGCTCGGGGGCGACGCCGGCCTTCTCCAGGGCACCGGCGATGGCCACAGCGCCGAGGTCGGCAGCAGAGAGACCCTTGAAGCTTCCGAGAAGGCGTCCGATCGGGGTCCGCGCCCCGGCCACAATCACATTCGTCATAGGGCGAAACCTACTCGCCGGTAACAACGAGGTCCAGGGTTATGCCACGATGGGATCTATGTCGCTTGAGATTCCTGAGCACCTGTTCACTGCGATCGACCATGTCGGGATCGCCGTCCCCAACCTCGACGAGGCCATTGAATTCTACGCCTCGACGTTCGGCCTGCGTGAAATCCACCGCGAGATCAACGAGGAGCAGGGTGTCGCCGAGGCGATGCTCGCCGTCGGCGAGACCGACTCCAAGATCCAGCTGCTCGCCCCACTGACCCCGGAGTCCACGATCGCGAAGTTCCTGGACAAGAACGGCCAGGGCATCCAGCAGCTGGCCTACCGCGTCGTCGACGTCGACCAGGTCAGCGCGATCCTGCGCGAGCGTGGCGTTCGCCTGCTGTACGACGCGCCCCGGCGCGGCACCTCGGACTCGCGGATCAACTTCGTGCACCCCAAGGACGCCGGCGGCGTGCTGGTCGAGCTCGTCGAGCCGGCCGCGACCAGCGCCCACTGACCCCACCCGCACGTAGCGGCCCCCGCATCCGGTGATCGGATGCGGGGGCCGTCGTACGTGCGGAGGAAGGGGCGCCCTGGAAGCCCTTCGTCGGGTCGATCAGGCGCTGCGTCCGACACGGAGGGCTGAGCCTCCAGGGCGGCGCCATCGTGATCCACGTCACCAGGGTCTAGCCAACGTAGTTACTGACCAGTAACGTCTTCTGGCATGCAGAAAATCCTTGACGCGATCCTCTCCGGAGACGCCGCCAGCGGAGACTTCGCGGCGATCGAGATCCCTGACCACTACACCGCCGTCACGCTGCACAAGGACGAGGAGACGATGTTCGAGGGTGTCCCCTCGAAGGAGAAGGACCCGCGCAAGTCCCTCCACGTCGAGCCTGTCGCCCTGCCCGAGCTCGGTCCCGGCGAGGCACTGGTGGCAGTGATGGCCTCCTCGATCAACTACAACACGGTGTGGTCCTCGATCTTCGAGCCGGTCTCCACGTTCGGCTTCCTGGAGCGCTACGGACGTCTCAACGACCTGGCCAAGCGCCACGACCTGCCCTACCACGTGCTCGGCTCGGACCTCTCCGGCGTCGTGCTGCGCACCGGCCCGGGCGTGTCCAAGTGGAAGCCCGGCGCCGAGGTGGTGGCGCACTGCCTGTCGGTCGAGCTGGAGAGCCCCGACGGCCACGACGACACGATGATGGACCCCGAGCAGCGGATCTGGGGCTTCGAGACCAACTTCGGCGGCCTCGCCGAGCTCGCCATCGTCAAGGCGAACCAGCTGATGCCGAAGCCGGGCCACCTCACCTGGGAGGAGGCCGCCTCCCCGGGGCTGGTCAACTCCACGGCGTACCGCCAGCTGGTCTCCAAGAACGGCGGCAACATGAAGCAGGGCGACAACGTCCTGATCTGGGGCGCCTCGGGCGGCATCGGCGGCTTCGCGACGCAGTACGCCGTCAACGGCGGCGCCACCCCGGTCTGTGTCGTGTCCAGCAACGAGAAGGCCGAGATCGTCCGCTCGATGGGTGCGGAGCTGATCATCAACCGCGCCGAGGAGGGCTACCAGTTCTGGAACGCCGAGAACACCGAGCAGAACCCGCGGGAGTGGAAGCGCTTCGGCGCCAAGATCCGTGAGCTCACCGGCGGCGAGGACATCGACATCGTCTTCGAGCACCCCGGTCGCGAGACCTTCGGCGCCAGCGTCTACGTCACCCGCAAGGGCGGCACCATCGTCACCTGCGCCTCGACCTCGGGCTACAAGCACGAGTACGACAACCGCTACTTCTGGATGAACCTCAAGCGGATCATCGGCTCGCACTTCGCCAACTACCGCGAGTCGTGGGAGGCCAACCGCCTGATCGCCAAGGGCAAGATCCACCCGACCGTGTCCAAGGTCTACCCGATGGCCGAGGTCGGCCAGGCCGCGCTGGACGTCCACCACAACCTGCACCAGGGCAAGGTCGCCGTGCTGGCGCTCTCCCCGAGCGAGGGGCTGGGCGTGCGCAACAAGGAGTTCCGCGCCGAGCACCTCGACGCGATCAACAGGTTCCGCGGGATCTGACCCGGTCGAGACCGAGGTCGGACCGGCCGGCAGGGCGCGTGGGGGCGTCCTGCCGGCCGTTGTCGTTCCAGTTGTCGTTTCCAGCTGTCGTCCCACCTGTCTTCTGACCATCGGCCGAATCGCCCGCCGATCACCCGTCCGAGGCCTTGAGGGTCTGACAAGATGGATGTCGCGGTTCGCCCGGACCCGCATACCCGTCTTCAGAACCTGGATGTCTCATGAGTGATCAGGGCCTGTCGATCTTCGACAACGGTCAGCCGGCTGGAGCCCCGCCGGCACCTTCCCGCGGTGTGAGCAGCCCCTCGGCCACCCTGCCGCTGGCCCGCCGCGGCGGATACGACAAGGACGCCGTCGACGCCGTCCTCGCCCAGCACAACGCCCAGCTCTCCGGCCTCGCGGCCGAGCTCAACGCCGCCAAGATGAAGGCAGCCGAGCTCGAGGAGCGCCTCGAGACGGCCAACGAGCAGCTCACCGAGGTGCAGATGCCGTCGTACGCCGGCCTCGGTGGCCGTGCCTCGGCGATGCTGCGGCTCGCCGAGGAGGAGGCAGCCGAGATCCGCGCCAGCGCCGAGCGCGACGCCTTCGACATCCGCGAGCAGGCCAGCCGCGAGGCCACGAGCCTGCGCCTGGAGGCCAGCCAGGAGATGGACACCCTGCGCGCCGAGCAGCTCAAGGAACTCGAGGACCACCGCACCCGGCTGATCAACGACGCCGAGCACGAGCGCACCCTCGCCCAGGCTCACGCCGAGGACGTCCTGGCGGCCGCCAAGCGCGACGCCGACCAGCTCCGCCTGGCCGCCGAGCAGGAGGTCACCGAGCAGCGCACGCAGGCCCAGCGCGAGGTGGAGCAGGCCCGCGCCGGCGCCGACCGCGAGGTCCAGGAGTCGCGCCGGATGCTCGCCGTGGAGAAGGAGCGTCTGGCCCGCGAGGCCACCGACTTCCACGCGTCCAAGCTGGCCGAGACCCGATCGCTGGTCGAAGACGCCGAGGCACGGGCCGCGGCAGCCGAGGACCGCGCCCGGAGCGCCAACACCCAGGTCACCGAGTTGCGCCAGCAGGCCCAGCGCGACGCCGAATCGCTCCTGGCCCGCGCCAAGCGCGAGGCCGAACAGCTGATCACCTCGGCGCGCAACCAGGCCGAGTCGATCACCCTGGCCGGCACCGCCGACGCCGAGCGCTCCCTGGCCGCGGTCAAGGCCGAGGTCGAGCGGATGAAGAAGCGGCGCGACGCCATCTCCGCCCAGCTGGCATCGCTGGGCGATATCGTCGCTGGCTTCACCCGCGACGAGGAGCCTGCCGAGACCGCCGCTCCGGCTGCCGCCGCTGACTCGGCTGCGGAGGAGACGACGTCCGACGAGCCGACCGAGAACGACGACGCAGCGAAGGCAGCCGACGAGTGAGCAACGGGTCCGAGACCAACGCACGACTGATCGACGAGTCCGAGGGCGAGTTCCCCGATCTCCCTGAGGGCGTGGACCTGGGCACCCCCGGTCCGCGGTTCGATCGCAAGGCGCCGTACCTCTACGGCCTGCTGCTTGGTCTCGGACTCCTCACCGCGCTGGCGATCGGGAACGTCTTCACCTCGATCTCCGGCGTCCTGGTCCAGATCCTGGTGGCGTTCTTCATCGCCGCCGGGCTGAACCCCTCGGTCAACTTCTTCGAGCGCCGCGGGCTGAAGCGCCCCTGGGCGGTCACCGTGGTGATCACGTGTGTGCTGCTGGCCCTGGTCCTCTTCTTCGTCGCCTTCGTGCCGGTCATCTCCGATCAGGTACGCAGCATCACCAACAATGCGCCGGCCTGGCTCGACCAGCTCCAGACCAACCGGCACGTCCAGGACCTCGATAACCAGTACCACATCATCGAGAAGATCAAGGAGTACGTCACCAAGCCCGACTTCGTCTCCAACATCTTCGGCGGAGCCGTCGGCGTCGGCCTGGCAGTGCTCGGGGCGTTCTTCAACGCCTTCGTGATCTTCGTCCTGACCCTCTACTTCCTCGCCGGCCTGGAGACCACCAAGTCCGCCGCCTACCGGCTCGCGCCCGCCTCGCGCCGCGACCGGGTCAGCAAGATCGGCGACCAGGTGATCAAGGGCGTCGGCGGCTACGTCTCGGGCGCATTCATCGTCGCCCTGTGCGCCGGCGTCTCGACCGCGATCTTCCTGATGATCGTCGGGATGGGCGACTACGCCATCGCGCTGGCATTCGTGGTCTTCCTGCTCGACGTGATCCCGATGATCGGTGCGACCATCGGCGCCGTGATCGTCTCGGCGATCGCCTTCGCCACCGATCCCAAGGTCGGCATCGCGTGCATCATCTTCTACATCGTCTACCAGCAGGTCGAGAACTACGTGATCTACCCGCGGGTGATGTCACGCTCGGTCGACATCCCCGGCTCGGTGACCGTGATCGCGGCCCTGATCGGTGCCTCGCTGCTCGGCGTCGTCGGCGCCCTGCTGGCGATCCCCACCGCTGCCGCGGTGCTGCTGATCACCCGCGAGGTCTTCATCCGACAACAGGATCAGAGCTGACCGTAGCCCGCCCGGCGGGTGCTGCGGCGGCGCTCGGTCTGGGCGCCATCGGCGCCCTGCACCCGGCCTGGGCCACCGGCTCGTCGTAGCCCGCCGCCGACCAGCGCAGCCTCGCCGAGGCGGTCGCCGGCAGCGTCGCGACCGGTTCCGGGGGATGCCCCAGCCGGGCGCACGCTTCACCCGGCTCGACACCTGGGCCTATCGGCCGCTGTGCCTGCCCCTCGGCCTCCTCACCCTGGCGGCGAGCCGCCCGCGCCGCGTCGGCTGAGCCTCGGGCTCAGGCGTCGCCGAGGAACTGCTCGAGGATCTGCCGGAAGAGCTCCGGGCGCTCGGAGTGGACCCAGTGCCCGACGCCCTTCATCGTCACCTTGCGGTAGCGCGGGAACCAGCGGCGCATCGCGTCGTCGTACTCAGGGCGGACGTAGCTCGACTCACCCCCGGCGATCCACAGCACCGGGCCGTCGTACGGCGGCGTGCCGGCCAGCTCGGCCTCGGGCCAGTCCGCGAGGACGGCGCCGTCACGGGCCAGCAGGTCGATGTTGGCGGCCCACACCCAGCCGCCGTCGCGGTGGCGCAGGTTCTGGAGCAGGAAGCCGCGCACGGTGGCACTCGGCACCGTGGTCGCCACCAGCGCGTCGACGTCCTCGCGGCGCGGAGCATGGCTGAGGTCCAGGTCGCGCAGCATCGCGGCGTAGCTCAGCACTCCCCCGGTGGTCGACTCGTCCTCGGCGCCGTAGCGCACCGGCGACATGTCGGCGACCACGAGGCTCTCGACCAGCTCGGGGTGGCGCAGCGCCACCATCATGGCGACCTTGCCGCCCATCGAGTGGCCGACCAGCGTGACCGGGTCGCCCTGCTCCAGCAGCGCCGCCACCGCATCGGCCATCTCGGCGTAGTCGATCCGCTCGGTCCACTCCGAGCGGCCGTGGTTGGGCAGGTCAACCAGCGTCACCCGGTGCCGCTCGGCCAGCGCCTTGCCCAGGGTGTGCCAGTTGCGCCCCTGTCCGAAGAGACCGTGGAGAAAGACCACACGGCTCCCGGAGGTGCCGAGAGCCGTGGTGTGAAGGTGCACCGGTCAATCCTACGAGGCGTAGTCGTGGAACCCCTTCTTGGTCTTGCGTCCGAGCTCGCCGGCCTCGACCTTGGCCACCAGCGTCGCCGCCGGCGCCAGGCCGGGCTCCTTGAACTCGGCCAGCAGCTCCTCCTGGATCGCCAGCGAGACGTCGTTGCCGACCACGTCGAGAAGCTCGAAGGGCCCCATCGGGAAGGCGATGCCGGCCTTGATCGCCTCGTCGATCGCGCTCAGGCCGGTGCCGGCCTCGGAGAGCTTGATCGCGTCGTTGAGGTAGGGGAAGAGCAGGCAGTTGACGATGAAGCCGGAGCGGTCGGAGCAGGAGACGCCGACCTTGCCGATCTGCGCGGTCAGGGCCCTGACCGTCTCGTCGACCTCGGGCGCGGTGGCCTCGGTGGTGACGATCTCGACCAGCTTCATCACCGGTGCCGGGTTGAAGAAGTGCATCCCGATCACGTCGGCCGGGCGCGAGGTGGCCTGGGCGAGCTGGGTGATCGGCAGGCTCGACGTCGTCGTGGCCAGGATCGCTCCAGGCTTCGCGATCCGGTCGAGGTCGGCGAAGAGCTGGAGCTTGAGGTCGAGGTCTTCGGCGATCGCCTCGACGACGAGGTCGACGCCGCCCAGAGCCTCGCGCTCGGTGGAGCCGGTCAGCCGCTCGAAGAGGGCCGACTTGTCGTCCTGGGTGGCCTTGCCGCGCTCGATCGCCCGGTCGAGGTTCTTGGCGATGTAGGCCTCCACCCCGGCGAGCTTCTCGGCGCTGCGGCCGACGAACGTGACGTCGTAGCCGGCCTGGGCGAAGACCTGGACGATCCCCGAGGCCATCGTGCCGGTGCCGACCACGCCCACACTGGCGATCGGACGCCGGATCTGCGGCGGGGCGGCGTCGGCGTCCTCGGCGGCGACGAAGGTGCCTCCGGTGCCCGCCACGCTCACCAGCAGGTCGGCGGGCTCGTGCAGCCGGTCACCGGAGGCCGCGAAACGCACCGCCAGGGCGTCACGGACGACGGCGGGGCCGATCGCATCGAGGGCCGCCAGCGGGCCCTGCGGGTAGCCGCAGCCGAACCGCATCCCGTTGTCGATGTCGGCGGCGGTGGCGTAGCCGCTCTCCAGCATGCGTACGGCGTGGTTGAGATACGGATAGACGAGGGTTTCGACGATCTCTTCGGGTGTCCGAGCGCTCATGGGCCGTCATTCTGCCTCGCAGAATGGGGCTTGGCTACCCGTCAGTAACATTTTCGTGGACAAGTTTTCCCGGGCCTGCCCTAGGGTTGGTCGACGTGCGACTTGTGGTGGCGACGTGCCAGGTGGATTACGCAGGACGGCTCACGGCTCACCTCCCGATGGCGACCCGTGTGCTGATGCTGAAAGCCGACGGTTCGGTCCTGATCCACTCCGACGGCGGCTCCTACAAGCCGCTCAACTGGATGTCACCGCCGTGCTACTTCACCGAGGGCGTCGCCGACGACGGCCGGACCGAGTGGACCGTCGAGGCGAAGGCCTCCAAGGGCGCCACCCCCGACCAGCTCCGGATCCTGATCGACGAGATCCACCACGACTCCTCCCATGAGCTCGGCATCGACCCGGGCCTGCAGAAGGACGGCGTGGAGAAGCACCTCCAGGAGCTCCTCGCCGAGCACCCCGAGACGATCGCCACGGGTCTGACGCTGGTCCGACGCGAGTTCATGACCGCGATCGGCCCCGTCGACCTGATGTGCCGCGACGCGACGGGCATCTCGGTCGCCGTGGAGATCAAGCGCCGCGGCGAGATCGACGGCGTCGAGCAGCTCACCCGCTACCTCGAGCTGCTCAACCGCGACCCCCTGCTCACCATCAAGGGCCCCGTCCGCGGCATCTTCGCCGCCCAGGAGATCAAGCCCCAGGCACGCGTCCTCGCCGAGGACCGCGGCATCTCGTGCGCCCTGGTCGACTACGACGCCCTGCGCGGCCTGGACAACGCCGAGGACCGCCTCTTCTGAGGCGCCTCGATCTCGCGTCCGATGTTGCACCTCCGCCGCTGGGCGCTGCGAGTTATCCACAGGGCGGCGCCGAGCCGCTGGCGGGCTTGCGGTCCGCGACGTAGCGTGCCCGCCATGACCACGAATCCCTCTCTGACGCGCCGGGTGTCGCGACTGGAGAACGACCGGGACGCCCTCTACGACATCCTGACCGACCACAGCCGCCGGTTCGACAAGATCGAGGTCCGCCTCGACGGTATCGATCAGCGCCTCGACGGTATCGATCAGCGCCTCGACGGCATGGACCGCCGCCTCGACGGCATGGACCGCCGCCTCGACGGCATCGACCAGCGCCTCGACGGCATCGACCAGCGCCTCGACGGCATCGACCAGCGCCTCGACGGCGTCGACCGCCGCCTGGACGGCATCGATCGCAGGCTCGACGGCATCGACCGCCGTCTCGACGACCTCGGCACCGCCATGCAGGGTGTCGCGTCCGCGATCGACACCCTGGCGAGCCGCCTGCCCGCGGCGTGAGCTTGACTCTTCTAGGATCGAGCGGTGCAGCTCTTCCATATCGCCACCGTCTCCGACTGGGAGGCGGCGCGGCGCTCCGGTTTCTACACCACCTCGACCGTCGGTCGAACGCTGCAGGAGGAGGGCTTCCTGCACGCCTCGCGCAGTGATCAGTGGGAGGGGGTGCGCGAGCGGTACTACGGCGAGGTGCGCGAGCCCTTGGTGCTCCTGGTAATCGACTCCGACAGGCTCACCTCACCGTGGCGCGAGGACCAGGTCGGCGACGACACGTTCCCGCACATCTACGGCCCACTCAACCCCGCAGCGGTCCTCACCGCGATCCCGCTCGGATCCTCCGACGCGACGCCCCTGAAGGCCGAGCCGGCCGCGCAGACGCCTCTCCCCCAGCAGCAGCCACGATCCCAGGAGACCTTCGCCCAGGTCCTCTTCGGCGAGATGGCGATCCGCGCAGGCCTCGTCGTGCTCGCGATGGCGCTGAGCATCGTGGGCGAAATGGCAGCCAGCGCGATCTCCGACTCAGCCGGCTGGGTCGGTGCCCTGCTCGGCCTGATCGTCGGGATCGCGCTGGCTGTGGTGCTCTATCGCAGGCGCGAGCAGCGCCGCTGACTCAGGCGCCGGCGACCTTGGGGGCCGTCGGGTCGACGCCCTCGGCGCCCGCCTCGCGAGCGACGTACTCCTCGATCTGCTCGACGTCGTTCTTGTTCCGGGTCACCACGGCCAGCAGGTCGGACATCGAGGAGACCTCCTCGACCTGCTCCTTGATGAACCAGCCCATGAACTGCTCGGAGGCGAAGTCGACCTCCTCGCGCGCGATCCGATACAGCTCGTTGATCTGCTCGGTCACCCGCTTCTCCTGCTCCAGGGCGAGTGCCACCGGGGCCACGACGTCCTCGAACGTCGAGATGGTGGCACCGGTGGAGCCGATCTCGACCGGGTGGTCGGTGTCGAGCAGGTACTGCACCATCATCAGCGCGTGCTCGCGCTCCTCAGCGGCCTGCTGATAGAAGAAGGCCGCCATCTGCGGGAGGGTGAGCGCGTCGTAGTACACAGCGCAAGCGAGGTACTGATTGTGGGAGGCCAGTTCGTTGGTGATCTGGACGTTGAGCTGTCGTGCGAAACGCTCGGCTGCCACCGGGTCTCCTCAGGGTGTCAGGCGGCCTTCTTCAGCCGCTTCTTGGTCACTTTGCCGCCGTCCTCTCGGACGAGCTTGCGCTTCTTGACCGTATACCCCGCGGGCAGAGTTCCCTCTTTCAGCATCCGCAGCGGACACCGCTCGCAGCGCTTCTTCGAAACGCAGCACTCGGTCTTCGGCAGCTTGCGAACCTTCTTCCCCACATCGTCAAGTTAGCACAGCCTTACCTGATCGCGGAAGAGTCAGGCGAGACCATTCGCCGAGCGGATCACATCGACGAATCCGCCCATGATCTCGGTCAGGCCGAAGTCCTTCGGTGTGTAGACCGCCGCCACCCCGAGCTCCTTGAGCTTGGCAGCGTCCGACTCCGGGATGATCCCCCCGACCACGACCGGTACGTCGTCGATGCCCGCCTCCGCCATCGCGGCCAGCACATCGGGCACCAGCTCCATGTGCGACCCCGACAGGATCGACAGACCGACCAGCTGCACGTCCTCGGCGACGGCGGCAGCCACGATCTGCGCCGGCGTCAGCCGGATGCCCTGGTAGATCACCTCGAAGCCGGCATCACGGGCCCGCACGGCGATCTGCTCGGCACCGTTCGAGTGCCCGTCCAGACCGGGCTTGCCGACCAGGATCCGGAGCTTGTGGCCCAGCTCCTCGCCGGTCTCGGCCACGCGCCGACGTACGGCGGTCAGCTCCTCGCCCGCCTCGGCGACACCGACGGCCCCGGCCACCCCGGTGGGCGCACGGAACTCACCGAACACCTCGCGCAGGGTGCCGGCCCACTCCCCCGTGGTGGCGCCGGCGCGGGCGGCCGCGAGCGTGAACGGCATCAGGTTCTCGTCGGTCTTCGCCGCCGCGGCCAGCGCCGCCAGCGCCGCGTCGACCGCCGCCTGGTCACGCGAGGCCTTCCACGCGTCGAGGGAGGCGATCGCCGCCTGCTCGGCGTGCGGGTCAGCCGTCATGATCGCGTCGTCCAGGTTGGCCGTCAGCGGGGACGGCTCGGTGGTGGTGAACCGGTTGATCCCGACGACGACCTCGTCGCCGGACTCGATCCGCGCCCGACGCAGCGCGTGGGAGGAGACCAGCTCGGACTTCATGTAGCCCGAGTCGACGGCCGCGATCGCGCCGCCCATCTCCTGGACCCTGTCGATCTCGGCCTTGGCTCCGTCGACCAGCTCGCGGACCTTGGCCTCGATCACCGGGGAGCCGTCGAAGATGTCGCCGTACTCGAGCAGGTCGGACTCATAGGCGAGCACCTGCTGCAGGCGCAGCGACCACTGCTGGTCCCACGGCCGCGGCAGTCCGAGTGCCTCGTTCCAGGCGGGCAGCTGCACGGCTCGTGCGCGAGCGTTCTTCGACAGCGTGACCGCGAGCATCTCCAGCACGATCCGCTGCACGTTGTTCTCCGGCTGCGGCTCGGTCAGGCCGAGGCTGTTGACCTGCACCCCGTAACGGAAGCGGCGCATCTTCGGGTCCGTGACGCCGTACCGCTCACGGGTGAGCTCGTCCCAGAGCTCGACGAAGGCGCGCATCTTGCACATCTCCTCCACGAAGCGCACCCCGGCGTTGACGAAGAACGAGATCCGCCCGACGACCTTGCCGAAGTCCTCGTCGGAGACCTGGCCCGAGGCCTTCACCCGATCGAGTACGGCGATCGCGGTGCACATCGCGTAGGCGATCTCCTGCACGGGCGTCGCGCCGGCCTCCTGCAGGTGATAGCTGCAGATGTTGATCGGGTTCCACTTCGGGATCTGGTGGACCGTGTAGGCGATCATGTCGCTGATCAGACGCAACGACTGGTCCGGGCCGAAGACGTAGGTACCTCGCGAGAGGTACTCCTTGATGATGTCGTTCTGGGTGGTGCCGGCCAGCTGTGCGGCCACCTCGGTCGGGTCGAGATCAGGGTTCTGCTCCTCGGCGACGACCTGGTACATCGCCAACAGCCACATCGCGGTGGCGTTGATCGTCATCGAGGTGTTCATCTCCACCAGCGGGATCTGGTCGAAGAGCTTGCGCATCTCCCCCAGGTGCTGGATCGGTACGCCGACCTTGCCGACCTCGCCCTTGGCCAGCGGCGAGTCGGGGTCATAGCCGGTCTGCGTCGGCAGGTCGAAGGCGACCGAGAGGCCGGTCTGACCCTTCGCCAGGTTGGTCCGATAGAGCTCGTTCGACGCCTGCGCCGTGGAGTGACCGGCGTACGTGCGCATCACCCAGGGACGATCCTTCTCAGCCATGGGGGTCACCTTAATCAGGTTGTTACTGACAAGTAACCACCCTTCGTGAATCTGGTGTGTGGAAAATCCCACTCCTCGCCCGCGTGATCGGGCTCACGACTCGCCTAGACCAGTCGTTGACCCCCTGCATACTCGGTATGCATACTGAGTATGTGAGCGTGCGCAACGGGCTTCTGGCCCTCCTCTCCGAGCAGCCGATGTACGGCGCTCAACTCCGCGCGGAGTTCGAACGCCGGACCGGCGACACCTGGCCGCTCAACATCGGGCAGGTCTACTCCACCCTCCAGCGACTCGAGCGCGACGGTCTGGTCAGCCATGTCCACGGCGACCACGGCGAGGTCGAGGACACCAAGACGATCCCCTACGCCCTCACCGAGGACGGGCAGGCAGAGGTCTCGCACTGGTGGGCCTCGGCCACTCCGACCGTCGCCGACCCCCGCGACGAGCTGACCATCAAGCTCGCCCTGGCGGTGACGGTGCCCGGTGTCGAGGCGGCCACTCTGGTCCAGCGTCAGCGCACCGCCGCCCTCGCCCACCTCCAGGAGCTGACCCGGGCGAAACGATCGGGCACCGACTCGCTGGCCGCCGAGCTCGTCCTGGAACGCCGCATCTTCGACGCCGAAGCGCTCGTGCGCTGGCTCGACCACATCGAGGGCCGTCTGATGGCCCAGCCCGCCGAGCACACCGTCCGTACCTCGTCCCAGGAGATCGCCCGATGACCGCCCAGCCCGTGCTGACCCTCAGCCACGTCTCACGCTCCTACCGCGACGGGGAATCCTCCTTCCTCGCTCTGGACAACGTCTCCCTGGAGGTTGCCGCCGGGGAGCTCGTCGCGATCATGGGTCCCTCGGGCGCCGGGAAGTCCACGCTGCTCCAGATCGCCGGCGGCCTGGAGCGCTTCGACGGCGGCGACGTCCTGGTCGAGGGCCGCTCGCTGCGGGGCGCGTCGGCCGCGACCCTGGCCCAGATCCGTCGCCGCTCGGTCGGCTACGTCTTCCAGGAGCTCAACCTGATCCCCACCCTGACAGCACTGGAGAACATCACCCTGCCGCTCGAGCTCGACGGCATCGCGACGTCGGCTGCGAACAAGATCGGCCGCGACGCCCTGGTCGAGGTCGGACTCCCCGACGCCGACCGGCGCTTCCCCGACCAGCTCTCCGGCGGTCAGCGCCAACGGATCGCGATCGCCAGGGCCCTGGCCGGCCCGCGTCGGCTGCTGCTGGCCGACGAGCCGACCGGCGCCCTGGACTCCCGTACCGGCGAGGAGGTGCTCAAGGTGCTGCGCGAGCGGATCGATGCCGGGGCCGGCGGGGTGCTGGTCACCCACGACTCGCGGCACGCGGCCTGGGCGGACCGGATCGTGATGGTCCGCGACGGCAAGATCGTCGACATCGCGGGCGGTGGCGCGTGAGGCCCGCGCTGCGGCTGGCCTGGCGCGAGATCGTCAGATACAAGGGCCGCTCCCTGCTGGTGCTCGCCCTGATCGGGCTGCCGATCCTGGCCAGCGTCAGCGCCGTCACGGTGATCGAGACCTCGGAGATCACCGGCGTCGAGGCGCGCTCGTCGACGTACGGCAGTGCCCGCGCGCTGGTGACGTTCTCCGGCGACGAGGCGGGCATCACGACGGACCCGAGGCAGATCGACTCCCTCACCGCCACCCAGGCCCGCCAACGCCTCACGGCGGCGACCGACCTCCCCGCCGTCCCCGCCGACTGGTCCGCCCACTGGCTTGCGGCCCCCGGCGCCAACGGCTGGTCCGTGGACGTCCTCCAGACCGATCTCGGCTCACCCCTGGCTGCCGGGCTGGTGCAGGTCGTCAGCGGCCGACTGCCACGAACTGCCGGCGAAATCGCGGTCAGCCCGCACCTGGCACACGACGGCGCCGCCGTGGGCACCATGCTGAGCAGCGGCGGACAGCAGCTGCACGTGGTCGGCGTCGCGCGCTCCTTCTACGACCGGACGGTGCAGAACGACGCCGCGGTCGTCACCACGGCGACCTCGCTTCCTGCCTCCTCGGGCACCGCCTCCTCGCCGGTCTCCTGGACCTTCCTGGTCGGCAGCGCCGACGACGCTCCCCTCGACACCGCCACCCTCGACCGCCTGGAGCACAACGGCTTCACCGTGACCGACCGCACCGCCACGGGGTGGGACTGGAACAACTCGCTGTCGGGCACCGACGTCTCCTTGATCACGCTGCTGATCACCTGCCTGCTGATCGAGATCGTGCTGCTCGCCGGACCGGCCTTCGCTGTCGGCGTACGCCGTCAACGACGCACCCTGGCCCTGCTCGCGGTCGCCGGTGGCACGCCGCAGCACATCCGCCGGACCGTGCTGGCCCAGGGGCTGATCCTCGGGCTGACCGCCTCGGTGCTCGGTGCGGCCCTGTCGATCCCGCTCACCTGGGCCGGGCTCAGCCTGGTCGAGCGGCTCTGGGGACTGACTGCGGGACCGTTCGACATCGGCTGGATCGCGGTCGGCCCGGCGATCGTGCTCGGCACGCTGTCGGCCGTGCTGGCCAGCGTCGTCCCGGCCCGGCTGGCGGCCCGTGCCGATGTGGTCACCGCCCTGTCGGACCGGCAGCCGGCACCGCGGGTCAAGGCGGGCTGGCCGATCCTCGGCGCCGTGGTGCTCTTCGTCGGGACGATGGGCTCGATCAACTCGCTCAGCGCCAGCACCGGCGACCTGGTCAACGCATGGTGGGCCGTCGTCTCGGTCTGCGGTGCGGTGATGATGACGCCCTGGCTGATCGCGACGATCGCACGGATCGCCCCGCGGCTCGGCCTGGCGCTGCGGATCTCGTTGCGTGACGCCGACCGGCACCGCAGCCGGAGCGCCCCCGCCATCGCCGCGGTGATGGCGTCGGTCTCGGCCGTGGTCGCGCTCGGGATCGCCTCGGCCAGCGACGATCGGCAGAACTCCCGTGACTACACCGCCGGCTACCCGCTCGGCACCGTCACCCTCTCGGTCTTCGAGTCCGCCCAGGTCGCCCCGGTGGTCGCCGCGGTCAAGCAGCAGACCGGGATCACCCTGACCCGCCTGCAGCGGGTCGGAAGCGCCGGTCTCGACCCGGACTCCTCCATGATCGACAACCCCGCGATCTCGCAGTACGCCACCGCGGTCGTGGTCGCCGACGACGCCACCCTGCGGGCCTGGGGTGTGCACCTCAGCGAGGCAGCACGTTCAGCGCTCCAGGCCGGACGGGCGCTGGTCGACCGGGAGAGCGCGGCGCACGACGGACCGGTCGAGTTCTCCGACTGGAGCGATGAGGGCGAGTCGAGGCTCTCGGTCGACGCGACGGTCGCCGACCTGCGGATGGCCGGCACCGTGCCCGACGGCGCGCCGCGGCCGGTGGTAGCGGGCCTGGTCATCCCGCCGGCCACCGCAGCACGCCTGCACCTGGGCGCCGGCTCGGACGAGGTCGCCGTGCTGATCGCTGACGGCCGCGCAGCGGCGGCGGGCCAGATCGAGGCGATCGCCCAGTCGCTGACCTCCGGCAACGCCGCGGTCGAGGTGGCCGAGCAGCAGCAGTCCTACTACTGGCTCCTCTTCGCCCTGCTCGGTGCGCTCGGCGCCTTCACCGTGCTGCTCGGCACGTTCACCGCCACCGGCCTCGCCCTCGACGATGCCCGCAACGACCTCGACACCCTCTCCGCCGTGGGCGCCCGCCCGCGGACCCGACGGGCCGTCGCCGGGGCGCATGCCTTCCTGATCGCCTTCGTCGGCGCGGTGCTCGGCGTCGTCGTCGGCTTCACCCCGGGCATCACCGCATCGCGGCTGCTCACCATCAACGGCGGCACGGGCTGGATCCTGGTGATCCCCTGGCCACTCCTGGGCGCCGTCGTGATCGGGCTGCCGCTCCTGGCCGGCCTGCTGACCGCCGCCGTCACCCGCACCCGCTCCACCGTTCTCAGGAGGGAAGCATGAGCCCGAACCCCCGCCTCACCGACGCCCAACGGCGCCGGGAGCTGCGCGAGCTGATCGTCGTGCGCCGACTCCAGCTCGGACGGCTAGTGTCCTCCTCATGGTCAACCTCACCCGGATCTACACCCGCACCGGCGACGCAGGAACAACGCGACTCGGCGACATGAGCGAGACGACGAAGACCGATCTTCGTCTTGCCGCCTACGCCGACGTGGACGAGGCCAACGCCAGCCTCGGCGTCGTCCTGGCCACCACCTCACCGGACCCGGCCGTCGCCGAGGTGCTGCTGCGGGTGCAGAACGACCTCTTAGACGTCGGCGCCGACTTCTGCACGCCGGTGGTGGAGAACCCCGCCTATCCCCCGCTGCGGGTGGAGCAGGACTACGTCGACCGGCTGGAGTCCTGGTGCGACAGGTTCAACGAGGACCTGCCGAACCTGCGCAGCTTCATCCTCAACGGCGGTACGCCGGCCTCGGCCCTGCTGCACGTCGCCCGGACCGTCACCCGCCGCGCCGAGCGGGCGGCCTGGGCGGCGTACGAGGTCCACGGCGAGTCGATGAACAAGCTCGCGATCACGTACCTCAACCGGCTCTCGGACCTGCTCTTCATCCTGGCCCGCTACGAGAACCGCGAGCTCGGCGACGTGCTCTGGGTCCCCGGCGGAGAGCGCTGAGGAGACACACCTGCTGGTCGACACCGCTGCGGGGAGACCCGCACGGCCCGCTGACCAGCAGTTACTCCTTCACCGCGACCGGGACGCTGGCGCGCCGCACGGCGAAGACGCTCATCGCGGCGGGGATCATCAGCGCCGCGACCACGAGCAGGGAGTCCAGGGTGCCGACGTGGTCCCCGATCCAGCCCAGGAACGGCGGCCCGATCAGGAACGCCCCGTAGCCGATCGTGGACACGGCGCTGACCCGCTTGGCCGAGCCGACCGGGTCGTCGGCGGCGGCGCTCATCCCGACCGGGAAGCCGAGCGCGGCACCCAGACCCCAGATCACGACACCGACCAGAGCGAGCTGCGCGGAGCCGGCGTACACGGTGACGAGGATGCCGACGAAGGACGCTGCTGAACAGCCCCACAACATCGGGGCACGCCCGAACCGGTCGAGCAGGATCGGGCCGACGAAGCGGCCGGTGGTCATCGAGACCACGAACAGCGAGAACGCCGAGACGCCGACCCAGTGCGGCACGTCGTAGCCGTCGATGAAGCCCAGGCTCAGCCAGTCGTTGGCGGCGCCCTCGACCATCGCGTAGGCCAGCACCATCACACCGATCAGCAGCGTGCGCCGTTCGCGCCACGGGTTGATCGGCGCGACGTCGTCACCGGTCGGGGTGACGTGCGTGCCCTGGGGCAGGAAGCGTTCGGAGAAGAAGAAGGTCGCCGCGTACGCCGGCACCGCGACGATCAGCAGGTGCACGCCCACCGGCACGCCGAAGGCGGCCATCGGGATGCCGATGCCGCTGCCGACGATGGAGCCGACGCTCCACGACGCGTGGAACCGCGGCATGATCGTGCGTTTGAGCTGCCGCTCGAGCTCGGCGCCCTCGACGTTCATGGCGACGTCCCAGACCGAGACGCCGACGCCTTCGACGAAGAGGCTGACCCCGACCAGTGGGAGCCAGCCCAGGGTGGTGGCGCCGATGCCGGCACCGAGGATGCCCGCCACGACGGCGACGCCTCCGACGCGCACCACCGCGGTGGCACCGAAGCGCTCGATCAGGCGGCCGGCCAGCGGCAGCGAGATCACGCTGCCGGCCGACATCGACAGCAGCAGCAGGCCCAGGGAGCCGTTGGACAGGCTCAGGCCCTCGCGCACGTCGGGCAGACGCGACACCAGGGAGGCGAAGAGGAGGCCGGACAGAGCGAACACCGCGAACACCGCGGTGCGCCCCCGAGCCAGAGAAGGACTCGGTGCGTTCATCGGGACCAGTCGGTCCCGGGGTTACGCGACTCGAGCCAGGCCTGGAAGCCGATCAGCGACTCCGAGGCCATCGCCAGCTGCACGCCGTCGGGGCCCTCGCCCTCGACGTCGCACACCACGATGACGTGGCCCGGATAGAGCGCGATCGACTCGTCGGGGCCGGGCTCACGGCTGGAGCGGTAGGACATCGCCTCGCGCTCCCAGCGGCGTTTGGGCGCCGGTGAGAGCGAGAAGACGCGGAACCACTCGAGGCTGTCGCCGGAGTAGCGCCCGATTCCGAGAAGCCAACCGCGCCCGGGCTGGTCGGCCCGGACGCGGTAGGCAAGCTCGAAGGTGCCACCGTGACGGGCGATCACCCGACGGCGGACCATCAGACACACGAAGTATGCGACAACAAGGAGCAGCAGGACGCCGACGGCGTCAAGCAACCATTCCCAAAGCGCCATCCGTGGATCAGAGCGAAACGTGCTCGGAGAGGATCGACACGTGGTCGTGAGCCACCGAGATGAAGCCTCCGTCGACCTCTGCCGTCACCACGCCACCCTCGGTGGCCTTGATCTCGACGGCGGAGGACGCGAGCAGGGAGAGCAGCGGGGCGTGCCCCGGCAGGATGCCGAGGTCCCCGTCCACCGTCCGGGCAGAGACCGTCGAGGCCTCGCCGCTCCAGACCACACGGTCTGCAGCGACGAGATCGACGGTGATCGTGCCAGCCATGCTCAGAGGCTCTTCTGGATCTCAGCCCAGTTGGCCTCGACGTCGTCGAGCCCACCGCACATGAAGAACGCCTGCTCGGCGACGTGGTCGTACTCGCCGTCGCAGATCTTGTTGAACGCCTCGATGGTGTCGGCGATCGGAACCGTCGACCCCTCGATGCCGGTGAACTGCTTGGCGACGTACGTGTTCTGCGACAGGAAGCGCTGGATACGACGGGCACGGTGGACGACCGTGCGGTCCTCCTCCGAGAGCTCGTCGACACCGAGGATGGCGATGATGTCCTGGAGCTCCTTGTTGCGCTGCAGGATCTGCTTGATCCGGATCGCGCAGTCGTAGTGCGCCTGCCCGATGTACTGCGGGTCCAGGATGCGCGACGTCGACGTCAGCGGGTCCACCGCCGGGTAGATACCCAGCGAAGCGATCTCACGGGAGAGCTCGGTGGTGGCGTCGAGGTGGGCGAAGGTCGTCGCCGGCGCCGGGTCGGTGTAGTCGTCGGCCGGCACGTAGATCGCCTGCATCGAGGTGATCGAGTGACCACGCGTGGAGGTGATGCGCTCCTGGAGCGTACCCATCTCGTCGGCGAGGTTGGGCTGGTAGCCCACGGCGGACGGCATCCGACCGAGCAGGGTCGACACCTCCGAACCGGCCTGGGTGAAGCGGAAGATGTTGTCGATGAACAGCAGCACGTCCTGCTTCTGCACGTCGCGGAAGTACTCCGCCATGGTGAGCGCGGACAGCGCGACCCGCAGGCGGGTGCCCGGCGGCTCGTCCATCTGGCCGAACACCAG
>NZ_JASLGR010000026.1 GCF_030150155.1 Nocardioides sp. | reverse complement strand
GGCTGGCTCCAAGTTCCCGAACAAGGACACCGCTCGACCAGACACCGGGCCCGCGGACGACCACTCAGAAGTCAGGGATCACCACGTGTCCCGGTCGGACGTTCGGCCCGCCCGCGGACCCACTCAAAGGCTAAATGTCGGAGGCCCCCCGTAGGCTGGGTGCGTGCGCCGCCAGGAGGAAACGAGAACCGCCCTCGTCCGCCGTGCACGCAAGATCGATCGGATCCTCGCCGAGACCTACCCCGACGCCAAGGCGGAGCTCGACTTCGACAACGCCTTCGAGCTCCTCGTGGTCACCGTGCTCTCGGCGCAGACCACCGACAAGCGGGTCAACGCGGTCCGGCCGAAGCTGTTCGCCGCCTACCCCGACGCGCGCGCGATGGCCGCCGCCGACCGCACCGTCCTGGAGGGGATCGTCGGGCCGCTCGGCTTCTTCCGTGCCAAGACCGACGCGCTGTTGCGCCTGAGCGCCACCCTCGTCGAAAAGTACGACGGCCAGGTGCCCGGCCGACTCGACGACCTGGTCACCCTCCCCGGCGTCGGCCGCAAGACCGCGAACGTCGTCCTCGGCAACGCCTTCGACGTCCCGGGCATCACCGTCGACACCCACTTCGGCCGCCTCGTCCGCCGACTGGGCTGGACCACCGAGACCGATCCGGTCAAGGTCGAGTTCGCCATCGCCGAGCTGTTCCCCAAGCGCGACTGGACGATGCTGTCCCACCACCTGATCTGGCACGGCCGGCGCTGCTGCCACGCCAAGAAGCCCGCCTGCGGCGCGTGCCCGGTGGCCAAGCTCTGCCCGAGCTTCGGCGAGGGCCCGACCGATCTCGAGGCGGCGACCAAGCTGCTGCGCACCGAAGGGCCGAACTGATGAAGCGTCACACCCGGCGGGCCGGCACGCTCGGAGCGGCCCTGGCCGGCGTACTCCTCCTCGTCCTCGCCGCCTGCGGCTCCCCGTCGCTGACGGCGCCGAAGGCCAAGGACATCAAGGTCGACACCCCCGAGCTGGTGGCGCTCAAGCAGAAGGCCGCCATCGAGGCCTGCCCCGCGGCGACGACCAGCAACGGCGGCCTGCCGAAGGTCGTGCTGCCGTGCCTGGGCGGCGGTCAGAGCGTCGACCTGTCCACGCTGACCGGTCCGCTCCTGATCAACGTCTGGTCGAGCGCGTGCGAGCCGTGCCGCAAGGAGATGCCGGCGCTGGGCGAGTTCCACCGCACCTACGGCAGCCAGGTGCCGATCCTCGGGATCGACCTCGAGGACACCTACCCGGGCGTAGCCCTCCAGCAGGCCGGCGAGTGGAAGGCGACGTACCCCCAGGTCTTCGACTTCGACGGCAAGATCCAGGAGACGAAGCTGCACGTCCCGGCGCTGCCGACCTTCATCTTCCTCTCGGCCGAGGGCAAGGTCACCGTGGTCAAGGGCGGCCTCGACTCGGTCGCGAAGGTCGTCGCGATGGTCAACGAGCATCTCGGGACGACCCTGTCGTGACGGGCCCCGACTGGTTCGCACCGGTGATCGAGGGCGCGCGGACGATCACCGCCGACCGCCTGACCCGGTTCACCGTGCCCGACGGCGCCGACCCACGTCGCTCGGCAGTGCTGATGCTCTTCGGCGAGGGCGCTCAGGGCCCCGACCTGGTGCTCACCGAGCGCAGCCACACGATGCGCTCCCACCCCGGTCAGGTCTCCTTCCCCGGCGGCTCCCTCGACCCGGGCGAGTCGACGGTCCAGGCGGCTCTGCGCGAGGCAGAGGAGGAGGCCGGGATCGACCCGCTCAGCGTCGAGGTCGTCGGCCACCTGCCCGAGCTGTGGCTGCCGCCGAGCAACTTCGCCGTCACGACCGTGCTGGGCTGGTGGTCCGAGGACCGCGAGCTGCTGCCCGCCTCGGTGGACGAGGTGCACGCCATCTACCGCGTCCCGATCGCAGAGCTGGTCGACCCTGCCCACCGGATCACGGTGATCTCCCCGAGCCACGGCTGGCGCAGCCCGGGCTTCCTGATCGGCCCCGACAAGGACGTGATCCTGTGGGGCTTCACCGGCGGGATCGTCGAGCGCTTCCTCACCCATCTGGGCTGGATCGAACCCCTGCCGCAGGCCCGTGAGGTCGAGCTGCCGGCGTACATGCTGGCCGGGCGCGAGCGCGCCGGTGGCACCGACACCCCGGAGGTCTCGGAGTGAACTGGCTCGACTGGTGCCTCCTGGCGCTCGTCTTCGCGTACGCCCTCTCCGGCTACTGGCAAGGCTTCATCACCGGCGCCTTCGCCACCATCGGGCTGCTGCTCGGCGGTGTGGTCGGGGTCTGGGCCTCGCCGAAGCTGCTGGGCAACGCCAACCCGTCGGTCTGGGTCTCCCTCGGTGCGCTCTTCATCGTGATCGTGGCCGCCTCGATCGGCCAGGGAGTCCTCCAGTTCCTCGGGGCCCGGGTGCGCGACAAGATCAGCTGGCGGCCCGTGCGCGCGCTCGATGCCTGCGGCGGGGCGCTGCTCTCGGCCGGCGCGGTGCTGGTGGTCGCCTGGGCGCTCGGGGTCGCGATCTCGGGCACCCACATCGGCACGATCACGTCGGCGGTGCGCAGCTCCGCGGTGCTCTCCGAGGTCGACGGGGTGATGCCGGCCTCGGCCGCCAAGGCGCTCGACCGGTTCAACAACGTCGTCGGTACGTCGTTCTTCCCGCGCTATCTCGAGCCGTTCGCCCCCGAACGGATCGTGAAGGTCGGTCCGGGGCCCGAGAGCCTCAAGAAGGACGCCGACGTGATCAAGGCCGAGAAGTCGGTCTACAAGGTGCGCGGCGCGAACTCGTGCGGGCGCGGCGTCGAGGGCTCGGGCTTCCTGATCGCGCCGGGCTACCTGATGACCAACGCCCACGTCGTGGCCGGCGTCAGCCAGCCCAGCGTCTCGCTCGGCAACAAGGACGAGGCCGGCAAGGTCGTGCTCTACGACCCCGGCGTGGACATCGCCGTGATCGCGTTCGACAGTGGTTCGGCCACCCCGCTGGCCTTCGCCGGTAGCGCCCAGGCAGGCGACGGGGTCGCGATCCTCGGCTACCCCGAGGACGGCCCGTTCGACATCGAGGCGGGCAGGATCCGGGCCCAGCAGCGGCTGCGCTCCCCCGACATCTACGGCACCGGCACCGTGATCCGCGACGTCTACTCGCTGCGTGGCCTGATCCGCCCGGGCAACTCCGGCGGCCCGATCGTCAACGCCGCCGGCAAGGTCGTCGGCGTCGTCTTCGCGGCCTCGGTGACGGACCAGAGCACGGGCTACGCGCTGACGACCGCCCAGGTCTCCCAGCTGGCGGAGCAGGGCACCCAGCGCACGACGAAGGTGTCCACGGGCAACTGCGCCTGACCGAATTCCGGGTTCGCCACCGCCGACATCCGGGTTCACCACGCTCGACATCCGGGTTCCTCACCGCCGCGGCTTCCAGCGCAACGGCGAGTAGGTCTGAGCGTTCAGCGCCGCACGCACCTCACCGATCCAGCGGTCCAGGCGCCGGCCGGTGAAGTCCCCGTTGCGCACGACCACCACCCGCCAGCCGAGCTCGCGCAGCACGCGACGACGCTCTCGGTCATGGAGCCGCTGCTCCTCGGTCATGAGGTGCGCCGCCACGCCGTCGTACTCCACCGCGACCTTGTGCAGGGGCCAGGCGAAGTCCAAGCGGTACGTCGGCACGCCATCGACCTCGACCCAGACCTGCGCCTGGGGCAGCGGCACCCGCGCGTCGGCGAGCGCGAGCAGCGTCCAGGACTCGCGCTGGGACTCGACCGCCGGATCGATCAGCCCGATCAGGCTCTTAAGCTGGACCACCCCGCGGCGCCCCTTGAACCGCGGCACCTCGGCGGCGAGGTCCTCGGACCGGATGCCGTGGAGCCGGGCGAACTCGTTGAGGCAGGCGTGCGCCTCACGCCGGTGCAGGTGGCGGGCGAGGTCGAGGGCCGTGCGCAACGGGGTCGTCACCCGGAGCCCGCCCACGGTCATCACGTCGTGCTCGGCGAGGTCACGGTTGCGGCCGATGACGTCACCCCGTTCGGTCGCGTGCGCGGACGGTGCCGCTGCCACCTCGACCGGAGGAGGCGTGGAGCTCTCCAGCAGCGTGAGCGTGTTGACGCCGTGGATCCACGCTGCCGTCCGATCGATCACCACGTGCTCGGAGCCGACCACGAGGGCAACGGCCCTTGCCCTCGACTCCCAATCATCGGCCGAGCCGGGCGGGACGAAGAGCCCGCGCACCACACGGCGTACCGAACCTCGGGCGACGGCTGCCGACAGATCCCGCCACGTCAACCCGATCGCCATCGCCTCGGCGGTGGTGAAGGGCCGGGCGGGTATCTGCACGGGACGGCGGGGACGGCTCATGCGGGCAGCCTGCGCGACCGCCGTTGCGACCGCCATCGCCCTCCGGCGGCCTGTGGACGCACACCGCGAGCACCCTGCCTGTGGACGCTCCACGGCCACCTCTGGGACAGAAGTGACGAACGCACCCTACGGTGGGGAAACCGGATCTCGACCGTGAGAAACCCGGAACTCACCCGTGGCGAACCCGGATCTCGTCCGTGGCGAACCCGGATCTCGGCGGTGCTAAACCCGGAATTCGGCGAGGTAGGCGAGCTGTGCCCGCACCGACAGCTCGGCCGCACCCCACAGCACCGGGTCCACGTCGGCGTACACGATCTCGACGACCGCGCGCGGCAGATCGTCGCCCAGGGTGTCGGGCGGGACCAGTGCCAACGCCGTCTCGACCTGCTCCAGGCGGGAGGCGCGGTGCGCGATGTAGTAGTCCAACAGGGCCAACGCGTCAGCGATCGCCGGACCGTGGCCGGGCCAGATCCAGGAGACCTCGCGCTCCTCGGCCAGCGCCCGCAGCCGGTCGAGTGAGTCCAGGTAGGCACCGAGCGAGCCGTCGGGATGGGCGACCACCGTCGTGCCCCGGCCGAGCACGGTGTCGCCGGTCAGCACGGCCGAGGCCGAGGGCACCCAGAACGAGAGCGAGTCCGAGGTGTGACCGGGGGTGGCGACGACCTCGATCTCGAGCGAGGAGCCGACCGAGATCACCTCACCGGCGCGGAGCCCCTCGGCGCCGAGGCTGAGCGACGGGTCGAGCGCCCGCACCGGGGCGCCGACCATCTCGCCGAACTCGCGCGCACTTTCGGAGTGGTCCAGGTGGTGGTGCGTGAGGAGGACCTCGGCGACGTCACCGGCGACCGAGCGCACCGCGTCGAGGTGCGTCATCAGCGACGGGCCGGGGTCGACCACGACGGACCGCTCGCCCGAACGCAGCACCCAGGTGTTGGTGCCGTCCAGCGTCATGATGCCGGGGTTGGCTGCCAGCACGCAGCTGTGCGGGCCGTACTCCCCGCCGCTCCACGCCTCGGTCATGTCCAGCGTGCTCCGGGACGTGCCGCGGCCAGCTCACTGGCCCAGGCCGGCAGCCGTACGCCGTCGTCGGTGACGATCGGGGTGAACATCTCGACCCCGGCAGCGGCGGTCGCGGCCATCACGTCCTCGACCGAGGTGTAGGTCGCCAGCCGCAGCAGGGCCGAGTACGTCGGCGGCATCAGCGACCACTCGCGACTGTCGGCGCGGTCGAGCGCGTCGGTCGGCGAGACCCAGGCGACCGAGGACGACTCGGTGGACAGCTCGAGGGCCTCCTGGCCTTCGGGCAGGACCGCGGTGAAGAACCAGGTCCGGTAGCGCTTCGGCACGTCGACGGGCGTGGTCCACGCGTCCCACAGCCCGAGGCCGGAGACCGGGACGACGACCCCGGTCTCCTCGGCGAGCTCGCGCACCGCGGCGCCGACCACGCCGGCGGCCTGCGCCGGCGACGTCACACCCAGACGCGAGACCCACTCCGGGGCGACCGGGGACGAGTCCTCGGCGGAGACGCCGCCGCCCGGGAAGGCGACGACGCCTGCAGCGAACGCCATCGACTGGCGCCGCACCATCACGAAGACTTCGAACGGCGCGGTGGTGCCAGGACGCAGCAGCAGCACCGTGGCCGCATCGCGCGGCTCGACCGGGACGCGCTGCTGCTCCGACGACGTCATCAGGTCTCAGACCTCGACGATGATCTCGACCTCGACCGACGCGTCCAGCGGCAGCACCGGGACACCGACGGCCGAGCGGGCGTGCGCGCCGTCGGCGAAGGCCGCGGCCAGCAGCTCGGAGGCACCGTTGATCACGGCGGGCTGGCCGGTGAAGTCGGGGGTGGAGGCGACGAAGCCGACGACCTTCACGACCTGCTTGACCTGCTCGAGGTCGCCGATCAGAGCCTTGACTGCGGCGATGGCGTTGAGGGCGCACTGCTGGGCGGCCTCGGTCGCCACCTCGACGGAGACGCCGTCGCCCAGCTTGCCGGTGGCGAGCAGGGCGCCGTCGCGCATCGGGAGCTGGCCGGAGGTGTAGATCAGGTTGCCGACCCGCTTGGCCGGCACATAGGCGGCGACCGGAGGAACGACCTCCGGGACGGTCAGACCGAGCTCGGCCAGGCGCGACTCGACGGTGCTCATGCGGTCACCGGTCGCTTGAAGTAGCCGACGGACTGAGTGGCGCCGTTGCCGGAGTCAGTAGTCACGATCGTGACGAGCTCCCAGCCGTCAGCGCCGAAGTTGTTGAGGATCTGCCCAGCGACGTGGTTGAGAATCGGGGCGACCTGGTACTCCCATGTGGTCATGCCTGAACCCTACAGTCGTCCCTATGCAGGAACGTGTTCTAGATCCGGCCGATGACACCCGGGCGATCGAGCAGCTCAAGTACCGCTATGTCCGGCTGCTCGACACCAAGCAGTGGGACGGGTTCGCCGACTGCTTCACCGCTGAGGCCACCGGGGACTACAACGGCCTGGCCTTCGCCGACCCGAGCGCCCTGGTGGCCTACATGCGCGAGCATCTGGTCGACGGCATCATCACCCTCCACCAGGTCCACCACCCCGAGATCACCCTCGACCCCGACGACCCCGATCTCGCGACCGGGCGCTGGTACCTCCAGGACAAGGTGATCGTGCCGGCGTTCGACTTCATCCTCGAGGGGGCGGCGTTCTACGAGGACCGCTACCGGCGCACCGCGGACGGCTGGCGGATCGCCCACACCGGCTACGCCCGCACCTACGAGCTGACCTGGTCGCTGGCCGACCTGCCCAGTGCGAAGGTGGGCGGCCCCGGAACCCACACCCACGCCGACGCCTGAGAAGTAGGCTGCGCATCATGACGTCTCCGCAGGCCTCCGTGCGTCTGCATGTCGTCTCCGGCAAGGGTGGCACCGGCAAGTCCACGGTCGCCGCCGCACTCGCGCTGGCCCTGGCCAGCGACGGCCGGAACGTCCTGCTGTGCGAGGTCGAGGGACGCCAGGGGATCGCCCGGATGTTCGACGTCGATCCTCTCCCGTACGCCGAGACCCGAATCGCCACGGGCCTGACCCTGCCCGACCCCGCGGGCGCCCCGACCCGACGCCCCGGCAGCGTGTACGCCCTGCACATCGAGGCCGAGGCAGCACTGCTGGAGTATCTGGCGATGTACTACAAGCTCGGCCGCGCCGGGAAGGCGCTGGACCGCTTCGGCGTGGTCGAGTTCGCCACCACCGTCGCCCCGGGCGTGCGCGACGTGCTGCTCACCGGCAAGGTCTTCGAGGCCGTCGAGCGCAACAGCCGCAACAAGGGCGCACGGCACTACGACGCCGTCGTGCTGGACGCTCCCCCGACCGGCAGGATCACCCAGTTCCTCAACGTCAGCGACCAGGTCGCCGGGCTGGCCAAGGCGGGCCCGATCAAGCACCAGGCCGACACCATGATGACCCTGTTCCGCTCCCCGCGGACCGCCGTCCACCTGGTCACCCTGCTGGAGGAGATGCCGGTCCAGGAGACCATCGACGGGATCGCCGAGCTGCGCTCGGCACGGCTGCCGGTCGGCAGCATGATCGTCAACCAGGTCCGCCCCCGCGACCTCGACGCCGACGAGCTCGAGGCGGCCCTGGCCAGCACCCTGGACACCTCGCGGATCGAGCAGGACCTCGAGCTGGTCGGGATCGAGCCGTCGACGGAGCTGATCGACGGCCTGCTCACCGACGCGGCCGACCATGCGGAGCGCCGGGCGGTCGAGGAGACGCAACGCTCCCGCATCGCCGACGTCGACGTGGCGACGTACGAGCTGCCCCGGCTGGCGGGCGGGGTGGACCTCGGCGGGCTCTACGAGCTCGCCGCCCTGCTGGTGGAGCAGGGCATGACCGACGCCGGGGCCGCCCGATGAGCGGCAGGCTGCGGGTGGGGCCCCTGGCCCACAAGCCCTCCCAGGCACCGGACCTAGACGTCGATGCCCTGATCGACGACCGCTCCACCTCGATCATCGTGTGCTGCGGGTCGGGCGGGGTCGGCAAGACCACCACCAGTGCGGCGTTGGCGCTGCGGGCCGCCGAGCGCGGCCGCAAGGTCGTCGTCCTCACCATCGATCCGGCCCGCCGGCTCGCCCAGTCGATGGGGATCGACCAGCTCGACAACACCCCCCGGCCGGTCCAGGGTGTCGACGGCAGCGGGTCCCTGGACGCGATGATGCTCGACATGAAGCGGACCTTCGACGAGGTCGTGCTCTCCCAGGCCACCCCGGAGAAGGCGGCCGCGATCTTGTCCAACCCGTTCTACATCGCCTTGTCGAGCTCGTTCGCCGGAACCCAGGAGTACATGGCGATGGAGAAGCTCGGACAGCTGCACCGCCAGGGCGACTACGACCTGATCGTGGTCGACACTCCGCCGAGCCGGAGCGCCCTGGACTTCCTCGACGCCCCCGACCGGCTCTCCAGCTTCCTGGACGGGCGCCTGATCAAGACGCTGCTGCTGCCCGCGAAGGGTCCGGCGCGGCTGATGAGCGCGGGCGTCGGGATGATCACCGGCGCGCTGTCGAAGATCCTCGGCGGCCAGTTCCTCACCGACCTGCAGACGTTCGTCGCCGCCCTCGACACGGTCTTCGGCGGGTTCCGGCAGCGGGCCCAGCAGACCTATGCGCTCCTCCAGGCACGCGGGACGGCGTTCCTGGTGGTCGCGGCTCCCGAGCCCGACGCGCTCCGGGAGGCGGCGTACTTCGTCGAACGACTCAGCGGGGATCGGATGCCGCTGGCCGGCCTGATCGTCAACCGGGCGACCACCTCACCGGCCGGGGACCTGAGCCCTGCGGTGGCGCTGGCCGGGGCCGAGCAGCTGGAGCGCTCGACGGCCGAGGACCACGGACTCACCGCGGGGCTGCTGCGCCTGCACGCGGATCGGGCGATCCGGGTCGCCCGGGAGCGTCAGCTCACCGATCGATTCAGTGCGGCACACCCGCAGGTGCCGATCACGGTGGTGCCGGCGCTGGCCGCCGACGTGCACGACCTCGGCGGACTGCGCGAGGTCGGGGAGCTCCTGACCCAGGGGTGAGGTCGGGCCGACGGGGGACGTCAGTCCTGGAGCTCGGCCTGCAGCTCGGCATGCAGCTCGGGCGCGGTGGTGACCGGCGAGCCACTCTGCCGCGCGGTCTCGAGCACCGCGCGCCACGACGCGTTCGGCTTCCGCTTCAGGAGTGCCCGGCGCTCGCGCTCGGTCATCCCACCCCAGACGCCCCACTCGATCTGGTTGTCCAGCGCCTCCGCGAGGCACTCCGATCGAACCGGGCACGTGGTGCAGACCTGCTTGGCCTTGTTCTGCTCCGCGCCTTTGACGAACAGCAGGTCAGGCTCACTGGATCTGCACGCAGCTCTCAGGGCCCATTCTTCAACCCACATGATCTCGTCCTTACCCAATCAAAGCCCCCACCCCGGTCCCGAGGGGATGGTGAAGGCTGTCCCCAGTGTGAAAGTTAAACGGACAGTGACAACGTGCAGAAAGTCCCATAAGCCCCAAGTTGCCTAGTCCGTTCGGGCTATGCCTCCTAGTCCCTCACGGGCGTCACGTACCCTTGGGCGCATGTCGAGGACAGCCGGTGCACGTGACTTGGTCCTGACCCGACTCGGAGTGATGGCAGCCGTCGCCGTCGTGCTCGGCGTCGTGGTCGCCCTGTTGGCGATCCCTCTTGCAGGGGTCGCCGGGATCGGTGCGCGCAACGTCGCACGAGGGATCGGACAGCTCCCCACCGAGCTGGAGACCGGTGAACTCTCGCAGCGTTCCAAGATCGTCGACGCCGAGGGGCGCGTGATCACGACGCTGTACGACGAGAACCGCATCACCCGACCGCTCAACCAGATCTCGCGCACGATGGTCCAGGCGATCGTGTCCATCGAGGACTACCGCTTCTACCAGCACGGTGCGCTCGACCTGAAGGGCACGCTGCGTGCCTTCATCACCAACCAGGCCAACAGCGGCACCGTCCAGGGCGGCTCGTCGATCACCCAGCAGCTGGTGAAGCTGACCCTGCTCGGCCAGGCGAAGACCGACGCCGAGCGCAAGGAGGTCACCGCCGACTCCTACTCGCGCAAGATCAAGGAGCTGCGCTACGCGATCGCGCTGGAGCAGGCCCACTCCAAGGACTGGATCCTGGAGCGCTACCTCAACACCGCCTACTTCGGTGACGGCGCGTACGGCATCCAGGCCGCGGCCAAGCACTACTTCAACGTCAACTCCGACAAGATCACCCTCACCCAGGCGGCAGTGCTGGCCGGACTGGTGAAGAACCCGACCGGCTACGACCCGACGAACGCACCCGACCGCGCGATCGCGCGACGCAACGTCGTGCTGGACCGGATGGCGCAGCTCAACGTGATCAGTGCCGCCGATGCCGCCACAGCGAAGAAGGCACCGCTCGGGCTCGACGTACAGAAGGCGCGCAACGGCTGCGTGAACTCCAGCGCGCCGTTCTTCTGTGACTACGTGCTGCGTCGTCTGCTCGCCGACCCGGCGCTCGGCCAGACCGTCGAGGACCGCCGCAAGCTGCTCAACTCCGGCGGCCTGACGATCAAGACCACCCTCAACCTGGACAACCAGCGTGCCGCCGACAAGTCGGTCGCCGCGCACGTCTACGCCACCGACCAGGCTCTCGGCGCGATCGCCGAGGTCGAGCCGGGCACCGGCAACGTCCTCGCCCTGGCCCAGTCGCGCCCGATGGGCTCGAACAAGAAGAAGGGCCAGACCTACCTCAACTACACGGTCCCCAAGGAGTACGGCGACGCCAACGGCTTCCAGGCCGGCTCGACGTTCAAGGCGTTCACGCTGGCCGTGGCCCTGCGCGACGGGGTCGGCCTGAACACGTCGATCAACTCGCCGTCGCCGATGACGTTCCCGCAGAGTGCCTATGCCAACTGCCCGGGTTCGCCCGCCTTCGGCGGCGAGTGGAAGGTCGGCAACTCGACGACCAGCGACCGGATGACCCTCTACACCGGCACGCGGCTGTCGGTGAACACCTTCTTCGCCCAGCTCGAGCAGGTCACCGGCGTGTGCGAGCCGTTCAAGCTCGCCAAGTCGATGGGGCTCTTCCTCACCGACCCGACCCACGAGCGCCAGCCGTCGTTCACCCTCGGCGTCGTCGACGTCTCCCCGCTGGAGATGGCCGGGGCCTACGCGACCTTCGCGGCGCGTGGCCTGCACTGCGACGCCCGTCCGGTCACCGCGATCCTCGACTCGGCCGGCAACACGATCAAGAAGTACCCGACGAGCTGCACCCAGGTGCTGCCCAACGACGTCGCCGACGGGGTCAACGACGTCCTGCGCGGCGTCCAGGAGCCGGGCGGCTTCGGTTACAACCTTGGCCACACCAACCTGCAGACATCCAACGGCACGGTCATCCCGTCGGCGGGCAAGACCGGAACGACCCAGAGCGCCAAGTCGGTGTGGTTCATGGGCTACACCCCGCAGATCGCCACCGCCGCCATGATCGCGGGCGCGAACTCGTCCGGGACACCCATCCCACTAGGCGGCGTCTCCATCGCCGGCACGACCGCTCACGCCACGAACGGCTCCGGCTTCGCCGGACCGATGTGGGCCGACGCCATGCACCCGATCCAGAACAGCCTCCAGCCCGAGAACTTCACCGCCCCGCCGGCCTCGATGCAGCCCGCGACACCGGACATGCTCAAGAACATCAAGATCCTCTCCCAGCCGGTGGTGAAGTCGGCCACCCCCGCCAAGAAGAACGACAAGAAGAAGAACAACGGCGGCGGCAACAACAAGGGCCGTGGCAACGGGAACGGCAATGGGAATGGCAACGGGGGCGGCAACGGTCACTGACCGCTAGCCACCCCCGGGATCTCCGCTCCGGCTGCCCCTACCGCTTGCCTGGGACGCCGAGCACCCAACCGAAGCTGATCAGCCCGACGATCACGGCGCCGAGCACGAAGCTGAGCGTCGGCATCACCTGAGCGAGCAGGGTGCACACGCCGTACGCTCCGACGATGCTGGCCAGCGCGCACAGCAGGGCATGGCGGACACCCCCGCGCGCCACCATCGCGACCACGATGGTCACCGCGATCACCGCCAGGACCGGGCCGGCGACGACGGCGACCACGGCCAGCCCCAGGCAGCCGTAGGTCTCGTTGGAGCCCGTCGTGCAGCGATCGAGCGTCTGACCCCAGCCGAGGATCATGGCCCCGACGACGATCGCCACCAGGACACCCGCCAGCACCGCACGCCGGAGCACGGCGTCAGGCCCCGAGCGCGGCCTTCACCTGGGCCGACACCACACCGCCGTCGGCGCGTCCCTTGATCTTCGGCTGGAGGGCGCCCATCACGCGACCCATCGCCTTCATCCCGTCGCCCGCGACACCGAGGTCGGCGATGGTGGCGGCGACGAGGGCGGCGATCTCGTCCTCGGTGAGCTGCTCGGGCAGGTAGTCGGCGATCACCGCGGCCTCGGCGCGCTCCTTGGCGGCGCTCTCGGCACGACCGCCGTCCTCGAAGGCGACGGCCGCCTCGCGGCGCTTCTTCGCCTCCGACGTCAGCACGGTGAGCACCTCGTCGTCGGTGAGCACCTTGGCCTCCTTGCCGGCGACCTCGGCGTTCGTGATCGCCGAGAGCACCATCCGAAGGGTCGAGGAGCGGACCTCGTCACGGGCCTTGATGGCGGTCGTGAGGTCGGCGCGGATGGTTTCCTTGAGGCTCATGCACCCCATTGTGGCAGCCTGGAGGCATGGGGAGCGCACAGATATTCGGCCGTACGGCGGCACTGGCCGCCCTGGCCGGAGCCGGAACCGCCGCCTACGCCCTGTGGGAGGCCCGGCAGTACACGCTCCGTGAGGTCGAGGTCGCGGCCCTTCCCGAGGGCGCGACACCGCTGCGGGTGCTGCACCTGTCCGACATCCACCTGGTGCCGACGCAGGCCGCCAAGCTGGCCTGGCTCTCCGGCCTGTCGGTGCTGCGCCCCGACCTGGTGATCAACACCGGGGACAACCTGGCCCACCGGGACGCGGTCGGTCCGCTGGTCGATGCGCTCGGGCCACTGCTGGAGGTCCCCGGCGCCTTCGTGCTCGGCTCGAACGACTACTTCGAGCCGGGGATGCGCAACCCGCTGCGCTACCTGCTGCCCGACGACGGGCGACGGGCGACACATCACCCGGCGTTGCCGTGGGGGGAGCTGGTCGGGCGGCTGTCGTCGTACGGCTGGCTGGACCTGACCAACAGGTTCGGGGCGCTCACCGTCGGCGGGCTGGCGCTCGCGTTCGCCGGTGTCGACGACCCCCACCTGACGTACGACGACCTCGACGCGGTCGCCGGGCCTGCCGACCCGACCGCCGATCTGCGGCTGGGCGTGACGCACGCGCCGTACCTGCGTGTGCTCGACCAGTTCGCCTCCGACGGGTACGACGCGATCATCGCCGGCCACACCCACGGTGGCCAGGTCCGCGTCCCGCTGCTCGGCGGCGGAGGCGACAGCCTGGCGCTGGCGACGAACTGCGACCTGGACGCCGCCCGCGCCCGCGGCCTGAGCCGACACCCGGCCGATTCGCGGCCCGGCGACCCGGGGTCGGCGTGGCTGCACGTGTCGGCGGGCCTGGGCTCGAACCCGTACATCCGGATGCGGGTGGCGTGCCGCCCCGAGGCCACGTTGCTGACCCTGGTGCCGAAAGTGCGGGCCAATTAGAGGTCAGCGACCTGGCTCCGCTATGCTCACATGCTTGTGAGGCCGACACGGCTGAGCAGTTCGGGGTGTGGCGCAGCTTGGTAGCGCGCTTCGTTCGGGACGAAGAGGCCGCAGGTTCAAATCCTGTCACCCCGACCCGATGATCTCACCAGAGATCGAGAAGATCCGGATCCGCAAGGGTCCGGATCTTCTGCATTTCAGCCCCGCGGGCGCGGACGGCCTCAGCCCTCCCCCGCCAGCCCGGCCATCCACTTCTCCAGCAGTACGACGAGCTGGTCCTGATCCTCGCGACTGAGCGGCTTCAGCAGCCGATGCTCGTTGGCGATGTGGGCCGTGAACGCCTCGTCGATCAGGCGACGCCCCGCCTCGGTCAGGCCGACCACCCTGGCGCGGCCGTCGACGTCGCTGGTGCGGCGGGCGATCAGGCCCGCCTCCTCCAGCCGGTCGAGCCGCTTGCTGACGGCACCGGTCGTGACCATCGTGTAGCGGGCGATCTCGCCGGGGGCCAGCTCCCCGGGGGCGCGGCGCAGCGCCGCCATCACGTCGAACTCGCCCTCGCCGAGACCGAAGGCGCCGTACCCGCGAATGAGGGTGTCGCGGGTCTGATCCGCGAGCCGGTGCAGTCGACCGAAGACGGCCTGCGGGGTGACGTCGAGATCGGGGCGCTCGCGCTGCCACTGCGCCATGACGTCGTCGATGGAGATGACCACGGAGACAGATTATCTTCCATGGAAGAGATATGATTGTTTCGTGGAAGTTAAATGGTTGGCGCTGAGCACGATCGCTCCCCTGGCCTGGGGCGCGAACAACGTCGTGACCCGGGAGCTGCTGCCCGTCGAGGACCCGCTGTGGGGCTCGGCGATCCGCGCACTCCCCGCAGGCCTGATCCTGCTGGCGATCGCCCGCGAGCTGCCCCGCGGCCGCTGGTGGTGGCGTGCGGCAGTGCTGAGCGTCTTCAACATCGGCGCGTTCTTCCTGCTGGTCTACCTCGCCGCGCACCTGCTGCCCGCGAGCGTCGCCTCCTCGATGATGGCGCTGACCCCGCTCGCCCTGGCCGGCTTCGGCTGGGCGATGCTGAGCGAACGGCCCAGTGGCCGGATGATGATCGGGGCGGTGGCGGGCATTGCCGGCGTACTCCTGCTCATCGGCGGCGCCGACGGCGGACTCGATGTGCGGGGCATCTGCGCCTCGCTGGGGGCGGTCACGCTATCGTCGCTGGGCGCCACCCTGAGCAAGCGATGGGCCGACGGTACGCCGCTGCTGGCCTCCACGGCCTGGCAGGTCACCCTCGGTGGCCTGATGCTCACCATCGTGGCCGCCATCGCCGAAGGCACCCCGCACGCCCCCGACGGCAAGGCCGTGCTCGGCTTCGCGTTCAGCATCCTGATCGCGACCTCGCTGGCCTACGTCTTCTGGTTCGGCTCGATCAAGCACCTGCCGGTCGGCATCGTCGGCGTCGTCGGCCTGCTCAACCCGCTGAGCGGCGTCGCCCTGGGCACCCTGGTCGCCGGGGAGTCGCTGAGCATGGTCCAGCTGCTCGGCATCGTGCTCTCACTCGCCGGGGTCGGCGTCGCGGTCTCCTCGGGCAGTGCCACGGTCGCCCCGGCCGAGGCACCTGATGCCGAGGGGGCGGGCGAGGAACTCTGCGCCCGCTGACTACCCAAGAATTGGGACGGAAGTTACAAGTTTCGGGAATATCCTCGCCCAAATTCGGCACACCCTTCGGCGCGAAGCGCCCGACCGTCGGAGCCTTGGTCAATGCGAATCAAACCCCACCGAGAACTACGGTCATCCAGGCCATTCCGCCTGCCACCGTCCCAACGACAAAGGGCTGCACTGCAACTCCTGCTGTCACTCATCTGCTTGGCGGCCTTCTGCTGGACGTCGCCAGCGTCAGCGAAACTGGTTCGGAGCCACTGGATCGCACGGGCAATGCGCTGGCGGGATCATGACTGACGACAAGTCAGTCAGCTTTGCCTACTCGACCGCCAACAACGAAACTCCCAGCGCAACTCTCAAAAACACCACGACATGGGCCCGAGATCTTATTGACGCAACGTCGTGGTCGACCTCCCTTTCTTCCTCGGTTGCATCTACGACCGATGTTGTCATGCACGACGCACCCTATACCGATTGGTGCGAAGCGGCACTGGACGCCAATTGGACCACCAATGGGATCACCGGAATGGGCGGCGTCACGACCTGCGCCACCATCACTCCCGGAAATCGCTGTCAGCAGGCACACGTTCGAATCAGCACCCTCTACTTCAACGCGCACACGGTGACACCGCGACGTTGGATCACGTGTCACGAGATTGGGCATGCCCTCGGGCTCGCCCACCGGGCATTGACCGCAGGATGCATGGATGATTGCGTGGACTCGTCTACGCCCGCCTACTCCGCACATGACCTCGCCCACCTCGCCGCAGCCCTCACACAATCCGCGACAGCAGGCACCATATGTCCAAGCTGACACATACCTCCTTCGCCCTCACGCTAGGCGTCGCGGCAATGCTGAGCATCAGCGCATGCGGCACCACGCAGTCCTCGACAGAAGCGACGGACTCGCCAGGAGGTTACCTCTTCGAGCGCGCGGCCACCGTTCACCAGCAAGTATCAAGGACCGGCCCCGCCACACTGCGCGAAGCGCTGCCGAATCACCCCGGCGAGTACACCAAGGGGTCCTCGACCATCAAGGTGAAGTTCAGCGAGGACGTCGTCGAAGGGACCGTTTCTTCCGTCACCCGGGACGAGGCCGTGATCTACGACGACACCCACCTCGTGAATGACGAGCCGCAGGCAAAGATTGTGGATTGGGATGACCCACGCGCCGATGAGCGGACCCTGATGGTCACTCTGCGGGACGTTCGATCACTCAGCACGGACACGGTTCTGCCCTCAGTCACCTTCCGCATCGGCGTCCTCGTCGGTTCAGATCCGGATCAGTTCGCGGACTCGGTGACCTCTCTCCGGAAGGTTGTCGTGCTCTTGGAGCGTCGCCCCGACGGTCGCCACCAGGGCGAATGGATGTCGGCGCTCGGGGCGGCCGGGATCGGCGTCGTCTCGAGCGATGACTCCGTCCACTTTCCGGGGATGGGCACACATGAGGCGTCCTTTACCAACGGCATCAACACCGTCACCGAACTGCGACATGAGGCCTCTGCGGAGGCCAACTAGTCGAGAACAGCGCTGAGCCCCGATCGGTGTAGTGGCACGGTCACCAGGTGACGGTGCGGCTACACCGATCGGGACAGGACCAGCGCGATCAGATATTGGTCGCGTGCGTAGCCCGCGCCTTCTTCACGATCTTCCAGGCGGCGTTGGTCAGCGCCTTCTTCAGGCCCTTGACCCGACCGTAGAAGACCGAGCCGGTCCAGATCCGCTCCTTGCGGACGCGAGCGCCGGTGTAGGGCGCGTGCCAGACCTTGTGCGAGCCGGCGTAGATGCCCACGTGGTAGACGTGGCCGCCGCTGGTGAAGAAGACCAGGTCACCGATGCGGGGGTGGCGGACCCGGTAGGTGCGCGAGACCTGGGCCGCGGACTGGTGCGGCAGGGAGACGCCCAGGCGCTTGAACACCCAGCGGGTGTAGCCCGAGCAGTCGAAGCCGCTGGTGGTGGTGCCGCCGTAGCGGTACGGCGTGCCCTTGCGGGACGCGGCGACGTTGATGATCCGGTGAGAGACGATCTTGACCGCCGCCCGCTTCACCGAGGCGGTGTGGATCGTGATCGGCGCAGCCGTGGTGGCGTGCGCGGGGGTCGGGATCAGACCGACCAGGGCCACGCTCAGGAACGTGACGAGCAGGAGTGCGAGCTTCGTGCGCAAACGCGTCAGCGCACGGCGAATCCCAGGATTCTGGGCAGGAGACATGAGAGTACTTCCACAGCGACGCTTGCGAAGGTGAACCTGTCGGACTCGGACTGCTGTTGTCCGGGCAGGACGCCGATGTGATCGACGCGGTCTGCCTTAGCCCCAAGCCTCGGACCGAAACCTGCTCGGTCGAGGCGATGCATCGTGCGATGCGGTGGTGCCCCCGTGCCCGTGACTCACATCCCTCGATGTCTCCCCCGGCCGTCACGGGCCTCAGCGCAGCCGGAGCGATCTCCCCTCTTTTCACAGGAAAGACTCAGTGACTATGCCATCCACGGGCCGAAAGTCCCAAACATCTCCCCCGCGAACGTCTCCGTGTCGCGGCCTCAGGACCCCCTCGGGGCGCCTCAGGGGAGCCTGAAGACGGCGCCCGGCTCCCGCAGATCGGCCACCGTCCGGTAGCCGTTGAGCCCCATCGTCAGGTCCGCCTCGGCCAGCATCCAGTGCAGCAGGTGCGCGATCGAACCAGCGGCGTCGTCCCCGCCGACGGCCGCCGCGTACGCATAGGGCCGTCCGATCCCGACCGCCGTCGCCCCCAGCGCCAGCGCCTTGACCACGTCGACCCCCGAGCGCACCCCGGAGTCGAAGAGCACCGGCACGTCACCGGCGGCCTCGACCACCCCGGGCAGGAAGCCCAGCGCGGGGGCGCTCGCCGCCTGACGTCCGCCGTGGTTGGAGCAGTAGATCCCGTCCACTCCGGCGTCCACTGCCCGGCGTACGTCGTCGGCCGCACAGATCCCCTTGAGCACCAGCGGCAGGTCGGTCAGGCCCCGCAGCCACCCCAGATCGTCCCAGGTCAGGGACGGGTTGCCGAAGGTCATCGCCCAGTGCGCGACGAAGCCGTTCGGGTCCTCCTCCGGCGGCGCGGCGAGCCGGGAGCGGAAGACCGGATCGGCCGCGTAGTTCGCCAGGCACGCGCCGCGCAGCTGCGGGAAGATGCCGTGCGCGAGGTCGCGCGGACGGTAGCCCAGCGACCAGGTGTCAAGGGTGACCACCAGGGCGCGATACCCGGCGGCCTCGGCCCGACGCACCAGGCTCTCGGCCACCTCCCGGTCGGTCGGCGTGTAGAGCTGGAAGAACCCGGGCGTGTCCCCCAGCGCCGCCGCGACGTCCTCGAGCGGGTCCGCCATCAGGGTGCTTCCCACCAGGGGTACGCCGGTCTGCGCGGCCGCCCGGGCAGCGGCGAGGTCCCCGTGGCCGTCCTCGGCACAGATCCCGATCACGCCCACCGGCGCCAGGAAGACGGGACTGGGCAGCCGCATCCCGAAGAGGTCGACGCTCAGGTCGCGCTCGGCGGCCCCGGCCAGCATCCGCGGCGTGATCCCGTAGCGACCGAAGGCGGCGACGTTCCCGCTCTGGGTCTGCTCGTCCCCCGCCCCGCCCGCGACGTAGTCCCACAGCGGGTCGGCGAGAGTCGCGCGGGCCCGGTCGGCGAGGGCGGCTGCGGTGAACGGCAGCGTCGGCACCTCCCCGCCGAGACCGGCGAAGTAGACACCGAGCTGGAAGTCAGAGAAGTTGGCCACGATCCGACCGTAGACCCGATTCACCGCCCCGGTGTGACATGGCACACTCGGCACATGGGGTCATCCGACGAGCAGCGGCCGTCGCTGGAGATCAGCTTCGGCCGCGCGAAGAAGCCGAAGCCGCCGCGCGGCAGGCGTGAGCCGCAGGCCGAGCCGCAGGCGACCGTTGAGCCTGTGGTCGAGGCCGCCGCGGCAGTGCCGGTGGAGCCGACCCTGGTCCTGACCCCCGTCGCGGAGCCGGACGCGGAGCCCGTCAGCGCTCCTGCGGCCACCTCGACCACCTCGACCTCCTCGGCGCCCGCCGCCCTCTCCGCAGGATCGGCCACGCCGGAGACCGCCGTCGCGATGTCCGGCATCGACGCGAGCGAGCCCGACACCACCCGTCGACGCCGTACCCGCGACACCGCGCCCCGCGTCCCCCGACCGAAGCCCGTGCGCGACCCGAAGCCGCCGCGGGAGCCGTACGGGATCGGTGCGACAGCCGTGATCACCGGCCTCACCGTCGGGATCGCCCTGGTCGTCGCCGCGGCGGGTGCGCTGCGCGGATGCGCGAGCCTGCGTGGCACGGCGAGCTGCGGCAACGCGGGCCTGCCGATCCTGGCCGTCATCATCGCCGGGGGCGTGCTGCTGGGCGGCGTACTCCTGCGAGCGCTGTCCCACACCGGCAGCGCGATGTCGATCAGCTTCCTCGCCCTGGCCTTCGTGGCGATCGTGTGCTGTCTGGCGCTGCTCAACGTCCTCGACGGCTGGGCCTCGATCGTCCTGGTCCCGGCGCTGTGCATCGTGGGCTACCTGGGCAGCCACCTGGTGACGACGCGGTACATCGAGCCCTCCGACGACCACTGACGGCCGCAGACAACGGGAGACGGCCGCCGAGCCCGCCGTGGCGAGACTCGACGGCCGTCAGCCGTCAGCGCAGGTCAGTTCAGCGCGGCCTGCGGTGCGAGTGAGTTGCCGACCGCGATCGAGCCGCAGCTCGACGGCGCCGTCAGCCCGGTGAACCGGGCGGTGGTCCAGGCCAGTGCCTCGGGCAGCCACGGCACCATCGAGGTGAAGTGCGAGGTGGCGTACTCGCGGTACTGCACCCGCACGCCGCGGTCGCAGTAGGTCCGCGCGAGGGTCCGCACGTCGCCGGCGAGCATCACGCCGTCACCCTTGCCGTACGTCGCGCTCGCGGGCGTGCCCTCGAGCTCGCCGCCGGTGCCCTGGCCGACGAACATCGGCGCGTTCGGCGTACCGCCGGTGGACATGATCAGCTCGTTGGCGAGCTGCAGGAAGAGTCCGACCTTCTCCGGCTGGTCGTACTCGGGCTTGGCCAGCTGCTTCCAGGTCAGCCCCGGGTAGGCGCCGAGCACCTGGGCGATGGTCTTGGTCTGCATCTCGGCATAGATCTGCTTGCCGTAGTCGCTGAGGTACGGCGTCAGGTCGGCGCCCGCGGCCCGCGCGATGCCGACGATGGCCATCGGCATCACCCCGGCCCACAGCCCCGAGCCGTCGACGTAGTGCAGGTTGTGACCCGGCGCCACCAGCACGCCGCCGATCGCGGTGCCGACCAGGTTGCTGGCCACGTCCGGCGCGTACGACGTCGCGAGCTCGGCGGCCCACTCGCTCGCGATGGCGCCCCCGGAGTAGCCGATCAGGGCCGTCCGGCTGGTCGGGGAGACGCCGGTCGCCGAGGCACCGCCGATCGCGCGCAGCGAGTCGAGGGTGGTGTAGCCGTACTCGCGCCCGGAGGCGAAGTCGGCGGTCTGGCCCTCGGTGTCGGGAATGTTGATCGTGAAGCCGGCCAGCAGCAGCGGCGAGAACAGCGCCGTCTCGATGTTGGTGAACGCCGGCCCGATCCCCTGTCCGCCCGCGATCGCCACCGACGGCTCGTCGGCGGGGTTCAGGGAGTCGTAGAAGGACTGGTACGAGACCACCTTCGCCTTCCCGATCGTGATCAGCGGCCGTACGACGGTGGTCGCATTGACCACGGCCCGGCCCTGTTCGTCACGGGTGCGGTAGAGCACCTGCACCGCCTTGATCGGCAGGCTGAGCCCCTGGATCGAGTACGGGATCGTGCGTGTGCGCAGCACCGTGCCGGGCGCGAGCTGCGCCAACGGGGTCGACCCGGTGTAGCTGTAGAACGCGTCGGTGGGGCTGGCGGCCTGAGCCGTCACCCCCGGCGCGAACGTGAGTCCCAGCGATAACGCGAGACCGGCAACAGTGGTGGCGGCAAGCGCCCGAGCGCGAGTGGTCATGTTCGGCACGGTACACGTGACACGCGTCACACGTTACTGGTCAGTAGGAAAATCTCGCACCACGACCAAGGACCCCGCCGAAGCGGGGTCCTTGGGTGAGTCACAGGCTCGGTCCGCACGCTTGCGACACGCGCGGCCGGCGAGCCCCGAGCAACGCAGCAGACGCGCCGTCAGGAGCGTGCGGCCGCCACCAGCTCGGCGATCTGGACGGTGTTCAGAGCGGCACCCTTGCGCAGGTTGTCGTTCGAGATGAACAGCGCCAGGCCGCGGTGACCGGGCACGCCCTCGTCGGTGCGGATCCGGCCGACGTACGACGGGTCCTTGCCGGCAGCGGCGAGCGGGTTCGGGATCTCGGCCAGCTCGACGCCGGGGGCGTCGGCGAGCAGCTCGGTGGCGCGCTCGGGCGTGAGCTCGTTGTCGAACTCCGCGTTCACTGCCAGCGAGTGGCCGGTGAAGACGGGGACGCGGACGCAGATGCCGGAGACCAGGAGCTCGGGGATGCCGAGGATCTTGCGGGACTCGTTGCGGAGCTTCTGCTCCTCGTCGGTCTCGTTGAGGCCGTCCTCGACCAGGTTCCCGGCGAAGGGCAGCACGTTGTACGCGATGGTCCGCTTGTAGACGCCGGGCTCGGCGAACGCGACGGCCTCGCCGTCGTAGGCCAGCTCCCGGGCCTTGTCACCGGCGAACGCGACGGCGTCGGCCAGCTCGGAGACACCGGCGATACCGGAGCCGGAGACGGCCTGGTACGTCGACACCACCAGGCGCTTGAGGCCTGCGGCCTCGTGCAGCGGCTTGAGCACCGGCATCGCGGCCATCGTGGTGCAGTTCGGGTTGGCGATGATGCCGCGCCCGGCCTCGATCACCGCCGCGGCAGCCTCCGGGTTGACCTCGGAGACGACCAGCGGGATCGACGGGTCCTTGCGGAACGCGCTGGAGTTGTCGACCACGATCACGCCGGCGTCGACGAACTTCTGCGCCAGGGCGCGCGAGGCGGTCGCCCCGGCCGAGAAGAGCGCGACGTCCAGGCCACTCGGGTCGGCGGTGGAGGCGTCCTCGACGACGACGTCGCGGCCCTCGTAGGTCAGCACCGTGCCGGCGGACTTCGGGGAGGAGAAGAAGCGGATCGTGTCGACCGGGAAGTTCCGCTCGGCCAGGATCTGCCGCATCGCGACGCCGACCTGACCGGTCGCGCCGACCACACCGATGTTGATGCCCATGTCAGCGACCCGTCCCGCCGTAGACGACGGCCTCGACCTCGTCGGAGCCGAGGTCGAACACCGCGTGGGCAGCGTTGACGGCGGTCTCGACCTGGGTCTCGGTGACGATCACGGAGACGCGGATCTCGGAGGTGGAGATCATCTCCAGGTTCACGCCGGCGTCCGAGAGCGCCTCGAAGAAGCGGGCGGAGATGCCGGGGGCGCTGGACATCCCGGCACCGACGATGGAGACCTTGCCGACCGAGTCGTCGTACTGGAGACGCTCGTAGCCGACGGTGTCCTGCAGGCGGGCGAGGGCCGACATCGCGGCCTGGCCCTCGCTGCGCGGCAGGGTGAAGGAGATGTCGGTCAGACCGGTCGCGGCAGCCGAGACGTTCTGCACGATCATGTCGATGTTGATCTGCGCGTCGGCGATCGCACGGAAGATCGAGGCGGCCTCGCCGACCTTGTCCGAGACACCGACGACGGTGATCTTGGCCTGGCTACGGTCGTGGGCCACGCCCGTGATGATTGCTTCTTCCATGGCGGGCTCCTGAGCGTTGGGGTCCTTGACGTCCTCGGCCTTGACGACCCAGGTGCCCTCCTTCTCAGAGAAGGAGGAGCGGACGTGGATGGGCATGTCGTAACGGCGGGCGTACTCGACGCACCGCAGGTGCAGGATCTTGGCGCCCTGCGCCGCCATCTCCAGGGTCTCCTCGTAGGAGATCCGCGGGATCTTGCGGGCGTGCGGCTCGATCCGCGGGTCGGCGGTGAAGATGCCGTCGACGTCGGAGTAGATCTCGCAGACGTCGGCCTCGAGGGCGACGGCGAGCGCCACGGCGGTCGTGTCGGAGCCACCACGGCCGAGCGTGGTGATGTCCTTGGTGGTCTGGGAGACGCCCTGGAAGCCCGCCACGATCGCGATCGCACCGTCGCTGAGCGCCTCGGTGATCCGGCTGGGCCGGACGTCGATGATCTTCGCCTTGCCGTGCGCGGCGTCGGTGATCACACCGGCCTGCGACCCGGTGAACGAACGCGCCTCGTGGCCGAGCGTCTGGATCGCCATGGCGAGGACCGCCATCGAGATCCGCTCACCGGCGGTGAGGAGCATGTCGAGCTCACGGGCGGGGGGCAGCGGCGACACCTCATTGGCGAGGTCGATCAGCTCATCAGTCGTGTCACCCATGGCGGAGACGACCACGACGACGTCATGGCCCGCCTTACGGGTGTTGATGATGCGCTGCGCGACTCGCTTGACGCCCGCCGCGTCCGCGACCGACGAGCCGCCGAACTTCTGGACAACGATTCCCACGGGAACCAAGTCTAGAGGGGCGCGCCACCCACTATTTCATCGGCGACCGCCAGTTGGTCAGCCTCGTCCACCAGCTCGGCGTCCAGGCGGTCATGGGAGACCACCGTGAGCAGTGCGTTGAGCACCGCACCGGCCACGTTCCCCCACGTGCTGACGTAGGAGAACTGCCACCACCACAGCGCCTCGGCGAGGTCGCCACGACGGTAGTGCCGCAGCCCGTTCTCCAGCTCCGTCGCGATCGAGGCGAGGTCGTCGGAGAGCTGGGAGTCGACCACCTCGGGGGCGTACGGATCGAAGACGAAGCTGTACGTGTCGACGTCGCCGAGGATCTCCGCCAACCGCATCCGCAGCTCGTCGACGTCAGCCTCCGGGCCGACGTCGGGCTGGAACTCCTCCCGCGGCTCGAAGTCGTTCTGTACGCCGAGACGCGCGCCGGCCAGCAGCAGCTGGCTCACCTCCAGCAGCAGCAGCGGGATCGCACGGCCCGCGTCGGCCTCGGTGCCGATCGCCTTCAACGCCAGCAGGAAGGACTCGATCTGGTCGGCGATCTCCGTAGCGAAGTCCTCGTCGACCGCCGGTGTCGCGTTCTGCTCCATCACAGCCCTCCTGTCGTTCCTGCCCTGGTGGGCTATTCCGCCGCGCGTCGTCCAGCGAACGCCCGGCCGAGCGTGACCTCGTCGGCGTACTCGAGATCTCCGCCTACGGGCAGTCCACTCGCCAACCGCGTGATGCGCAAGCCCAACGGGCTCAATTGGCGGGTGAGGTACGTCGCCGTGGCCTCGCCTTCGAGGTTCGGGTCGGTGGCCAGGATGATCTCGACGATCTGCGGGTCACCCAGGCGCTGGTGCAGCTCCCGGATGTGGAGCTGATCGGGGCCGATCCCGTCGATCGGGCTGATCGCACCGCCCAGGACGTGGTAGCGCCCCTTGAACTCGCGGGTGCGCTCGATCGCGACGACGTCCTTGTACTCCTCGACGACGCAGAGCACCGTCGGATCGCGGCGCGGGTCGCGACAGATCCGGCAGGTCTCCTCCTCGGAGACGTTGAAGCAGATCGAGCAGAACTTCACTCGCCGCTTGACCTCCTGGAGCGTGGTCGCGAGCCGCTGCACGTCCTCGGGGTCGGCCTGGAGGAGGTGGAACGCGATCCGCTGGGCGGACTTCGGACCGACGCCGGGGAGTCGGCCGAGCTCGTCGATCAGGTCCTGGACTACGCCTTCGTACAACGCCGGCTCACTTCAGGATCGGGGTCGCGGGCGCCGTGGGCGCCACTAGAAGCCCAGCTTCATCGGCGGGGCGGCCGGGCCGTCCTCGCCACCGAGGAAGGAGCCGAGGCCCCCGGCCAGCGGGCTGAGGCTCTGCGCGGCCAGCGCGTCGGCCTGGGACTTCGCGTCGCGGTACGCCGCCACGATCAGGTCACCCAGGTCACTCAGCGAGTCGGGGTCGGAGCCGTCGAACTCGCCGGCCTTGAGGTCGACGTCGAGCAGGTCGCCGACACCGCTGAGGGTGACGGAGACGGCGCCGCCGGCCACGGTGCCGGTGACGGTGGCCTCCGCGAGCCGGTCCTGGGCCTCGGCGATGTTGGCCTGCATGGCCTGGGCCTGGCCGAGCAGGGCGTTGAGGTCGAGGCCGCCGAAGGGCGATTCAGTCATGGGTCAAGCCTCTCACTGGTCGTTCACTGGTTCGGAATCTCTTCGATGACGGTGGCCCCGAGCTCGCGCTCGAGCAGCTCCGCGCCGCTCAGGCTCTCGTCCTCCGTGATCTCGTCGTCGGCGTGGACCGCGGCATCGGCGGCGTTCCAGTCCGGTGCGCCGCCGTGGTCGTCCCACGGCGGGGGCTCCGGCGGCGGGTAGTCGCCCGCCGCCTGGTGCTGGGCGTACGGGTCGGGCTGGCCGTGCTGGGGGCCCTGGTTGGCGTGGTGGTTCTGATGGTTCTGGTCGCTCTGATGGTTCTGGTGGCCCTGGGCGGGCTGAGTGGCGTCGTGCTGCGGGTAGCCCTGCTGGGGCTGCTGAGCGGCCTGCTGCTGAGGCTGCTGGCCGTAGCCGCCCCCGCCGGACGGGCCGGCGCTGACGGCACCGGGCTGCGCCGAGGGCGCCACGATCGCGTTGATCCGCCAGGTCACCCCGGGCACCACCTCGGCGACGGCCTGCTGGAGCACGTCGCCGTAGCCGCCGGAGTCGAAGGAGTCCCGCGAGCCGACGTTGATGAAGCCGAGGGTGAGCACGTCGCCCTCCAGCCCCAGCACCTGGCAGTTCTGGGTCAGGTGCATCCACGCCACCCGGCGCTTGGACTTGGTCCGGTCGACGATCTCGGGCCAGAGCCGTCGCACGTCGATGGTGCCCATGCCCGGCTGAGCAGGGGTCGGGGTGGGGGCGGGAGTCGGGGCGGGAGGGGTGGCAACGGGAGCGGGCGCCGCCTCGCGCCGACTTCCGGGTTCACCACCGCCGACTTCCGGGTTCGCCACCGGCGAGTTCCGGGTTTCCTCCATTCGCGGCGCCGATCCGGTCGGTACGGCGGGTGCCTGCGGGCCCCACGGGTCGTCCTGCTCGGCCGCGCTCGGTGCGGGGGCGCTGGGTGCGGGGGCGCTGGGTGCGGGGGCGCTCGGGGCGACGGCGCTCGGCGCGGGAGCCTCGGGAGCAGGCGTCGGAACCGGCGGGGCCGTCGGAGGCGCGACAGCAGCCGGTGCCTGCGGAGCCGCAGGTGCGGCGGGGCCGCCCTCCTCCCGGCGTACGTCGGCCACAGCGGGTGCCGCGGGAGGCGGCGTACTGGGGACGACGGACGGCGCCGCAGGAGGCGTGGCGAACCCGGAACTCGGCGGTGAGTAAGCCGGAAGTCGGCCAGAGGCGAACTGGTTCTCCAACCGATCCAACCGCGCACCGAAGCCCTGGTCCCCGTCCGCCCCGGGCAGCAGCACCCGGGCGCAGATCAGCTCCAGCAGCAGCCGCGGAGCGGTCGCGCCGCGCATCTCGGTGAGCCCGGAGGCGACCAGGTCGGCGGCACGGGAGAGGTCGGCCGCGCCGAAGCGCCGGGCCTGGGACTCCAGCCGCTCCCCCGCGTCGGAGGCGACGTCGATCAGGCCCGTGGCCGTGGCGCCGGGGACCGCGGAGATGATCACCAGGTCACGCAGCCGGCGGAGCAGGTCCTCGGTGAAGCGGCGCGGGTCCTGACCGGTCTCGATGACCTTGTCCACGACCCCGAAGACCGAGGCGCCGTCGCGCGCAGCGAAGGCGTCGACGGCCTCGTCGAGCAGGGTGTCCGGGGTGTAGCCGAGCAGGCCGGCGGCCAGGTCGTAGGTGACACCGGCCGGCCCGGCACCGCCGAGCAGCTGGTCCATCACCGACATCGTGTCGCGGGCCGAGCCACCGCCGGCCCTGACGATCAGGGGCATCGCGGCCGGTTCGACGGCGACGCCCTCACGCTCGCAGATCTCGCCCAGGTAGGCCGACAGCAGCCGCGGCGGGATCAGCCGGAACGGGTAGTGGTGGGTACGCGAGCGGATGGTCGGGATGACCTTCTCGGGCTCGGTGGTGGCGAAGATGAACCGAAGGTGCTCCGGCGGCTCCTCGACCAGCTTGAGCAGGGCGTTGAAGCCCTGCGTGGAGACCATGTGGGCCTCGTCGATGATGTAGACCTTGTAGCGGCTCTTCACCGGGGCGAAGAACGCCTTCTCGCGCAGGTCGCGGGCGTCGTCGACACCACCGTGGGAGGCTGCGTCGATCTCGATCACGTCGATCGAGCCGGACCCGCCACGGGAGAGGTCGCGGCACGACTCGCACTCACCGCACGGGTCGGCGATCGGGGCCCGCTCGCAGTTGAGTGCCCGGGCGAGGATGCGCGCCGAGGTGGTCTTGCCGCAGCCGCGCGGCCCGGAGAAGAGGTAGGCGTGGTTGACCCGGTTGTTGGCCAGGGCGGCCCGCAGCGGCGTCGTGACGTGATCCTGACCGATCACCTCGGCGAACGTCTCGGGCCGGTAGCGGCGGTACAGCGCGAGGGGGGTCTCCACGCGCCAACCTTAGTCGCCTGCGGGTGAGGCCGCCGAGCCCGCAGAGCCCGCCGCCGGCGAGGGCAGGTGCTCCTTCGCCCAGCCGCTCAGCGCCTGCAGCGCCGGGATCAGAGCCCGGCCGGCAGCCGTCAGCGAGTAGCGCACCGAGACCGGCGGCCCCTCGGCGACGATCCGCTCGATCAGGCCGAGCTCGGTCAGCTCGGCGAGCCGGGAGGAGAGCACCGAGTCGCTGATCCCCGACGCGAGCCCGCGACCGAGGTCGGCGAAACGGGCGTCATCCTCGGCCAGCAGACCGAGGATGACGCCGTTCCAGCGCTTGCCCAGGATCGAGAAGGCGGCGCTCAGCGCGGCGTCGCACTGCGGCGCGCCGTGACACTCAGCGGTCTCCACCATCTCGTTCATCCCTGGGATTGTGCCGCACTCGTCACCCGGGGACCGGGTTTCGGGTCAGCGGAGCGTGCTTCAGGCGGACTTGCGCTCGGTGTACGCCGTGGCGAGGGCCTGACCGGTACCGGCGGCCTTCTCCTCGGCGGCGGTCTTGAGCGCAGCGCCCTGCTCGGCGAAGGAGTCCAGGGCCGGGTTGACGCCGACGAGGGTGAAGTCGCGCTCGACGACGGTCACGTTGGCGCCCCAGACCTCGGAGAAGATGCGGACCAGGTAGTCGGTGCCGTGGTCCCAGCCGGCCTTCGGGCCGTCCTCGCCGTAGTAGCCACCGCGGGCTACGACGATCGCGACGTCCTTGCCCTTGAGGATCTCGCCCAGCGGCTGGGAGATGACGATGACCTGGTCGAGGTAGGACTTGACCAGCTGGTTGACGCCCCAGTTGTAGAGACCGGTGGCGAGGATGATGGTCTCGGCCGAGGTCAGCTCGTCGAAGAGCTCCTGGGACAGCGCGAGCGCGGCGTTCTGCTCGGCGGTACGGCTCTCGGCCGGGGTGTTGCCACCGGAGACGGCAGCGATCCAGGAGGAACCGAGGACCGGGTTGGCGGCGAGGTCGCGGGCCACGACGGTGGCGCCGGGGTGCTCGGCGATCCAGTGCTCCTGGACGGTGTTCGCCAGAGCGCGGCTGGCGGAGTAGTCGCCGAGGATGCTGGAGTCGATGCGGAGCAGAGACACGGTGTTTCTCCTGATTGAGTAGGTACTTCGTTTTCAGAAGTAACTACGCCATGCGAAGACCCATTCCCGATGGGATGAAGTTTCATGAAAAAAGTTTCACGGGAGCGGAGCTCGACCGTGAGGAACCCGGATCTCGACCGTGAGGAACCCGGATCTCGGCGGTGGTGAACCCGGATCTCGGCGTCAGGGGACAAAAAGGCCCCCCGTGCACCCAACAGAGCTCACGTATCCTTGCTGCCTTCCGGCCCTGGGGAGGTTCGGCGAGATGCTGCCGCACGAGGGGTTGGGAGGGAGTCTAGGCACCCGAGGCGGGAGGCTCCAATCCGGAGGCCTGTCCCGGCGACGGTACGCCGGCCGACGCGGCGCTCGACCGGGCCGCGAGGGCCCCACCGACGACGGAGAACGCGATCGTCACCAGCGCCCCTAGCATCAGCGCCGACCCCTCGCCGGCACGCAGCAGCCCCTCCTGGGTGCCGATCGTCACCGCAGCACTCGGCACCCCGATCTGTGCGGCCGCCATCAGCCCCAGCGGGATCGGCTGGCCCAGCAGCCGCGGCGCCAGGTGCGCGAGCACCGAGCCCAGCCCGAGCAGCACGCCCAGCAGCAGCATCGAGGGGTGCTGGCCGAGGTTGCGCAGCTGGAGCGAGGCGCCCAGCCAGACGAAGAAGAGCGGCCCGAAGAAGCCCTCGGTCAGGGCGAACAGCTGCTTGGCCAGCCGCCGCGGCTCCCCGACGATGTTGACCGCCAGCCCGAACGTGAAGCCCGCCAGCATGATCGAGACGTGGGTGCCGACGGCGACCGCGGCGATCGCGCAGAGCAGCACCAGCTGGATCCGCAGCTCCAAGGCGAAGCGACGCCGCTCGGAGACCTCGTGCACCCGACGACGTACGCCGATGTGCTCGAGCCACCACAGGATCGCGCACATCACCGCGGCCGTCGCCACCACGGCGAGCGCCCCCAGTGCCGCCCGCGGGGCGTGCGCCGGGTCAATCGCCAGCGGCAGGGCGACGATGCAGACGGCATCGGCGATGGCCACCTGGGGCAGCAGGTCGCCGACCTTCGGACCGCTCAGCCCCAGGGAGTCCAGGGTCGGGAGCACCAGCGCTGCGCTGGAGGAGCCGATCAGGACGGCGTACAGGGACCAGTGCGGCAGGTCGAAGAGGCGGGCCAGGGCTACCCCGAACGCGACCGCGACCAGCCCGACCAGCACCGCCCTGACCGCACCGCGCACCAGCACCGTCGAGGAGCTGCGCGCCCGGACCGGCAGGTGCGTGCCGGCGACGAACATCACCAGCGCGAAGCCGACGTCGGCCAGGATGCCGAAGGTCTCCTGGGAGGCGTCGACGATCCCGAACCCGCTGGCACCGACGACGACCCCGGCGGCGAGCTCGCCGAGCACGACCGGCAGGTGCAGTCGTTTCGGCAGCGCGAGCAACGGCCCGAGCAGGCCGATCAGACCGATCAGTGCCAGCTCGCCGAAGCTCATGTCGCGATCCGGCTCAGTAGTCCGTACGACCGTCGTGGCGCTGCCACGCGGCGAAGGGGGCGAAGGAGGAGTCCAGGCGCAGGGCATCGACCCGCATCGACCACTGGTCGCGCGGGGTGGCGAACAGGTCGTAGAAGGCCCGGTCGTCGAAGCCGCCCTCGGCGGCGTCGTCACGGTTCGCGGAGAAGACCACCCGGTCCAGCCGGGCCCACAGCGCCGCGGAGAGACAGAGCGGACACGGCTCGCAGCTCGTGTAGAGCGTGTAGCCGACCAGCGAGAAGTCCCCGATCGAGCGGCAGGCGTGCCGGATCGCGGTGACCTCGGCATGCGCGGTCGGGTCGAGGTCGTGGGTGACCCGGTTGACCCCGGTGGCGACGACCTCGCCGGTCTCCGAGGCCACGATCAGGGCGCCGAACGGGCCGCCTCCGGCCTCCACGTTGGCTACGGCCAGGTCGACCGCCTGCGCCAGGTGGGCCTCGTCCATCGTCGTCAGCGCTTCGTCCACCCCCGCACTATCCCAGAACCGTGACCTGTCCGTCCTCGACGCGCAGCTGCCGGGTGGTGCTGACCGCCGCCAGCATCCGCCGGTCGTGGGTGACCAGCAGCAACGTGCCCGGGTAGGCGTCCAGCGCCGACTCCAGCTGCTCGATCGCCGGCAGGTCGAGGTGGTTGGTGGGCTCGTCGAGGACCAGCAGGTTGACCCCGCGGGCCTGGAGCAGCGCCAGCGCCGCCCGGGTCCGCTCCCCCGGGGAGAGGGTCGCTGCGGGGCGGACGACGTGGTCGCCCTTGAGGCCGTACTTGGCCAGCAGCGTGCGAACCTCCTCCGGCGCGATCGCGGCGATCGCCGACGCGTCGCCCCCGACGGCGGCACGCTGGAAGGCGTCGACCAGCGGCTCGTCACCCTCGAAGAGCGCCCGGGCCTGGTCGATCTCGCCGACCACGACCCCCGGACCGAGCTCGGCGGTGCCCTCGTCGAGGGCGATCCTGCCCAGCAGCGCGCCGAGCAGGGTCGACTTCCCCGAGCCGTTGGGCCCGGTGATGGCGATCTTGTCGGCCCACGCCACCTCCAGGTCGACCGGGCCGAGAACGAACCCCTCCCGGCGTACGACGGCACCCCGGAGCACCGCGGTGCGCGCGCCCGAGCGCGGGGCGGCGGCGATCTCCATCCGCAGCTCCCACTCCTTGCGCGGCTCCTCGACGGCGTCCTTCTCCAGCCGCTCGATCGCCTTCTCGGACTGACGGACCTTCTGCGCCTGCTTCTCGGCCGAGTCGGCGGCGAAGTTCTTCACGAACTTGTCCCGCTCGGTCGCCTGCTTGCGGCGGGCGTTGCGCACCCCCTGGGTCGCCCAGTTGCGCTGGGTCACCATCCGGTCCTTGAGGGAGCCGAGCTTGTCGGCGTACTCCTCGTAGGCCTCGCGGGCGTGCTGCCGGGCGATCTCCCGCTCGTGCAGATACGAGTCGTAGTCGCCGCCGTAGACGTTGATCTGGTGCTGATGCAGGTCGAGCTCGACGACCCGGTTGACGGTGCGGGCCAGGAACTCGCGGTCGTGGGAGACGATCACGACCCCGGCCCGCAGGCCGAGGACGAACTGCTCGAGGCGGTCGAGGCCGTCCAGGTCGAGGTCGTTGGTGGGCTCGTCGAGCAGGAAGAGGTCGTAGCGCGCCAGCAGCATCGACGCCAGCCCCGCCCGGGCCGCCTGCCCGCCCGAGAGCGAGGTCATCGGCTGATCGAGGTCGACGCCCAGACCGAGCTCGGCGACCACCTGCTCGGCACGCTCGTCGAGGTCGGCGCCACCGAGGGCGAGCCAGCGGTCGAGCGCCTCGGCGTACTCGTCCTCGATCCCCTCCACGCCCTCGGCGAAGGCAGCGGTGGCGGTCTCGTAGCGCTCCGTCGCCGCCTGGACGCCGGTACGGCGGGCGAGGTAGCCGCGCACCGACTCCCCGGCACGGCGCTCGGTCTCCTGGGGCAGGAAGCCGACGGTCGCAGTCGGCGGGCTGAGCGTCAGCGCGCCCTCCTCGGGGGTCAGCTCACCGGCCAGGGTCCGCAGCAGCGTCGACTTGCCCGCGCCGTTGGGGCCGACCAGACCGATCCGGTCACCGGGCGCAATCACCAGGTCCAGGCCCTCGAAGAGGGAGGTCACGCCATGTCCGGCCGCCAGTTGCTTGACCGTCAATGTCGCACTCACCGGAACAGGCTAGTGGTCGTCCCCGGAAGGCTGCGACTCGATTTCCCCGTCACCCGGTTCGACCAGTAGGGTCCTTCTTGGATCTGTCGCCTAGTGGCCTATGGCGCACGGCTGGAATCCGTGTTGGGTGCAAGCCCTCGGGGGTTCGAATCCCCCCAGATCCGCCATCCGCATGGCGGAGAACCTGAAGCCCGGACATCGTCCGGGCTTCAGTCATTTCGGCGGGGTCTGTGCCTCCGGCGCGACCGCGCGATCACCTGTCAGGCGGTCGCGCACCAGCCGATCAGCCAGATCCACGGCGGGCACCCAGGCGAATCGCCGGCCCTGCTTGCTCCGTCGAAGGAGACCGCGCTTCTCCAGATCGGCGAGGTCATTGCGCGCGGTCTGACCCGAGGCATGGTGACTCCGGGCATGGCTGTCGACGGTGTAGACCGCGTCCGGATGTCTGGTCGCGTGCTCCAGGACGGCCAGCTGACGATGGTTGAACTCTCCCGGAGTGGCCTTGATCGCCCGCTGGAGCCCACGCAGCTCCTCGGCCTTGACCGCGAGGTAGCCATGCAGCTCATCGATCGCCCTGGTGATGACGTTGAGGTGATAGATGAAGAAGTGGGTGAGGTCGCCGTCGTCCTGCTCGGCCAACAGGAACGACTGGGCGTACTTCGACGGCGCCTGCTTCAGGATTCGACTGATCGCCAGGAACTCGGTCAGCCAGTAGCCGTTGCGCAGCATCGTCCAGTAGAAGAGCGCCCGGGCGGTCCGCCCGTTGCCGTCTTCGAAGTAGTGGTCGTACCCCATCATGAAGTGGACAGCGATCGCCCGCAGGACCGGGGAGAGGTACGCCTCGTCGCCCTCGCCGTTGGCGAAGGCACAGAGCCGCTCCAGACGGTCCGGCAGCTCGGCCACGACGGGGGGCCGATGCAGCAGCTGATCACCATCTCCCCACACGGCGATCCGATCGGCATCGTCATCCTGGATGCGGCCCGCCGACTCAGGCGTGTCGAGTGTGCCGTCGGTGACGATCCGATGGATCTCACAGACCAGGTCAGGAGTCATGGCCTCGTCGCGCAACTCCGTCACTCGCCGCATCGCGACGTAGTTGTTGAAGATCATCCGCTCACTGCGGTCACGCGGCGTCCGGCCGTTACGGATCATGTCCTTGGCGACCCGCCTGCTCGTCGCGGCACCCTCGAGCTGACTCGAGGTGATCGCTTCCTCGATCAGGGAGCTCACGATGTAGCGATCCCTGGTCGCCGGGTTGGTGACCTCCTCGCTGATGGTGATCGCGCCGCTTGCGTTGCGGGTGATGGCGTCGACCCCCGCCAGAACCTCGTCCGGAAGCAGGTACGAGAACGCAGTACCGTCGATCGCGCGCAACGCCGGCAGGTCGCGCTGCGCACCTCGACGCCCGAACTTGATGCCCAGCCACCATTCCTCATGACTGAGATCGCCCGGCGGCTGCTTGTAGCGCACCTTGTCCCACGGCAGGTAGCGCGTCGTCAAGGCGCTCCCGTGCAGCACCAGGTCGAGGACATGCAGAAAACGGTCAGCGTCCTCCTGCATCATCGCGACCCGCAGAGCAGTGACATCGGGAGGCGGCATCGGCGTCTTCAAACCAACTCCTAAGTTCGGCAAAGTTTGAAGTTCGATCACCACCGTAGGCCCAACTCCTAGCGAACTTCAAACCTTTTCAAAATTAGGAGTTCGTTGGAAGTTGAGCGCCCGCACGTCTCACAGCGCCGGCTCCCCCGCCCGATGCACGTAGCTCTGCACCGTCGCACCACCCAGCAGCCCCGCCAGACTCGTCTCCGGCTCCGCCGCAGCGGTCAGCACCTGCTGCGGCAGGCCGATCAGCACCGGTACGCCACCGTCACGCACCACCCACCGCGGGTCGAGCTGCTCGGGGAAGTACCCCAGGGAGAGCTGCAGTCGGGCCGCCCCACGGATCAGGCGCCGGGCACGCCCCAACGCGACCCTGACGTTCGGGGCGGGCAGGGCACACAGGGCTACCGGCTTGCGGTTGATCGCCAGCCGCCAGAAGACCGTGCCCGCGACGACCGCGGGCAGGCGCTGCAGCGGTTCGACCAGCAGCCGCTGCTCCCGGATCCAGCCGGCCAGGACCTCCGACCCGCGCGGGTCGACCACCTCGGTCAGCACGATGCTCAGCTCGCGGCGCGGGGCGATGGTGCGCTGGCGGCGCCGCTCGTGCCAGGTCCATCCGGCCAGCGGCCCGGCGTCGAGCCAGTGCGACGCCGCCCCGGAGAGCTGGGCCTGCTCGCCGCCGCCAGGCGCCCCCGGAGCCCCACCCGCACCGCCCGCACCAGCAGAGCCACCCGAACCGCCGAGCCCCGGAACACCCGGCACCGACCGCGGCCCCCGCGGATGGAGCAGCACCACCCGCGACGACGGATCGGGTCCCGGCCGCCCGCTCATCCGAAGCGCCCGTTCACGTAGTCGTAGGTCCTCTCGTCCTGAGGGTTGTTGAACATCGCCGTGGTGTCGCCGTGCTCGACGATCACCCCGGGCGTGTTCTGCGCCGCCAGGAAGAACGCGCAGTGGTCCGAGACCCGCGCCGCCTGCTGCATGTTGTGCGTCACGATCACCACGGTGACCTGCCCACGCAGGTCGGCGATGGTCTCCTCCACCCGCCGGGTCGAGGTCGGGTCGAGCGCCGAGCAGGGCTCGTCCATCAGCAGCACCTGCGGCGAGAGCGCCAGCGCCCGGGCGATGCACAGCCGCTGCTGCTGACCGCCGGAGAGCCCGCCGCCGGGCTGGTGCAGCCGGTTCTTCACCTCGTCCCACAGCGATGCCTTGCGCAGCGAGTCCTCGACCAGGAAGTCCTGCTCGGCCTTGCTGGCCTTCACCCCGCACAGGTCGAGGGCGGCGATGGTGTTCTCGTAGATCGACATCGCCGGGAACGGGTTCGGCTTCTGGAAGACCATCCCGATGTCGCGCCGCGCCCGGGTGACGCGCTCCTCGGGGGCGTAGATGTCACGCTCCCCGAGCAGCACCTGCCCCGACAGCGACGCGCTCGGCACCATCTCGTGCATCCGGTTGAGGATCCGCAGGAACGTCGACTTGCCGCACCCCGACGGCCCGATCAGGGACGTGATCTGCCCTGCCTCCATCGTCAGCGAGACCCGGTCGAGCACCTTGTGGTCACCGAACCAGGCGGTGATCTCCCGCGCCTGGAGCTCGGCCGCCGAGGAGCCCGAGAGCCGCGAGGAGAGCAGCGCCGACGGCTGGTACTCCAGGTCGGCACCCTGCCGCGACCGGCCGCGGAAGCCGAGCAGACCGCCCAGGCCGATCCTGCCGGCGCGCCCCCGACGCCCGGAGCCGTCGTGGTCGTCGTACGACGTCTCAGCGGCCTCAGGGGTGGGCACCGGGATCACCGTGGTCATCGCAGCGTCGCCGGCCTCGGTCTCGGCCGGGGCACTGTTGTCGGTATCGGAGGTCATCTCAGCTCCTACATCAGGTTGGGAAAGAACGTGCAGATGTCGCCGGCGACGGCGAACCCGACCAGCGCGAGGATCGGGGTGAAGACGATCCAGGTGGCGGCGGGTCGCCAGCGCTTCCAGGCCCAGGTCGCCGCGACCGCGAGGCCGACCAGCAGCTCGGCGAGCCAGGACAGGCCGAAGGCGTGCGAGGTGTCGCCCCGCAGGGCGTTCTCGGCACCCCGGATCGCCCCCGGAGCGATCACGGTCGCGGGCCGGGGGAAGGCGGTGGAGACCAGGTCGGCGTCGACCCGGATCACCCCGCTGGGACGGAACGCTCCCCCGGTGGCGGTGATCAGGGTGATCCGGCCCTTCTCCGGGGTGAGCGCGGGCAGCGCCGTCGAGGCGGTCCGGGCGCCGATCACGCGGTAACGCGCCACCCCCTGGCCGGTCTGCACCGAGAACTCCGTGCCCCGGGTCAGCTGGCCGAGGTGCCGGAACACCCCGCCGTACGCCGCCGCCCGACCCATCAGCACCGAGACGCCGTTCTGCCCGGGCAGCGGGGTGTCGCGGCGGTGGCCGACCCCCTGCATGGTCTCGCTCGAGCTGGTCCCCTCGACGACCACCTCGTCGATGCCGAGCGACGGGATGCGGAGCAGCGCTACCGGGGAGCCGGGCGTGATCAGGTGGCCGTCGACGTCGGTCTGGCCGATCGGCACGGCGCCTTCGGCGAGCTGCTGGCGGAACTCCCCGTAGAGCCGGTGCTGGGCGGTGAAGTGCTGCACCTGACCGACCAGCATCAGGTTGACCAGGATCAGCAGGAGCAGCACCGAGACCATCGTCATCGCGTGCGAGACGATCACGACCCGGTAGTCCGGCGGCCTGTCGATCACCTCGCGCCGCACCCGCGGCAGCCCGGCCGGCCAGCGCATCGACCAGGTGCCGGCCGAGCGCGCCACGATGCCCTGCTCGGTCACCGGCCCGCTCCGTCACCGCTGGACTCCGTCGCCGAGCCCGCAGCGGCGGAGCCGGCCCCGGGCCGGCGTACGTCGAGAGCACGGGAGACCACGGCGGGGGCGAAGATCAGGAGCAGCCCGATCAGGACACTGAGGATCAGCGCCACCTGGGCGGGGCCCCAGGTGGACTGGCCGTCGATCACTGCGGGGCTGGCGGTCAGCTGGGTGCCGTCGGTGGTGACGTTGGCACCGCCGCACACACCGGTGTCGGGGTCACAGGCGGTCGCCGGGACCGAGGACCCGGCCGAGGGGACCCCCGTCGGCACGCTGCCCGCGGTGGGCACCGCGGCGACGCTGGTCCCCGCGGTCGGGGTGGTGCCACCGCCCGAGGACCCGGTCTTGGTGCCCTTCTTGGTGCCGGGACCGTTGTTCGTCGCGGCCGAGACCCCGGTCCACGGCGCCTGACAGGCCGCCGCGCAGCCCTCGGGGAACGGCGCGGTCTTGACCAGCTGGTTGACCGACGGCGAGTCGCCGGGCTTGAAGGTCGGGTTGTTGCAGGGGTTGGCGTTGCCGGTGCTGGCTCCCTTCTTGGTGCTCGCGATCAGGGAGGCCGTGGCCGAGTCGAGGCCGGGGATGCGACTGACCTGGTCCATCGCCGCCAGCACCAGGTTCATCGGCAGCGGCGAGTAGCCCAGCGCGCCCATCGTGCGCTGGCCCTCGCACAGGCTGTAGGTGGAGAAGTAGGCCAGCGTGGCGCCCTTGGCGTTGTTGAAGGAGCCGTAGGTCTGGGTCGGCACCATCAGGTAGGAGTAGGCCGAGATCGGGTAGGTCCGCGGGTCCTTGTAGGCGTAGACCGCCGACAGGTCCTGGCTCAGGTAGTTCGCCGAGGCCTTGTTGGTGTTGATCTTGGCCTGGGTCAGGGCGACCGCCACCGCAGTGTCGGTCGGCACGGTGAAGAAGCCGGCGGCGTTCTCGATCTGGGCGACCGGGAAGCCGACGCCCTGGGCGTAGGAGTACTCGTCGTAGTTGATCGTGTACGGCGTGTTGGCCGTGTACGTCGTCACGCCGTTCGATCCGGTCTGGGCGACGAAGTTCGACAGCCCCTGGTAGGGGAAGTACGACGTGGCGTTGTCCGCGTTGCAGCCCGCCTTGGCGCAGAGCTTCGCGTAGTCCTTCGGGAACTGCCGCATCATCCACAGCGTGAACTGCGCGGTGGCACCGGAGCCGTCGGCGCGCACCACGACCGTGATCCGCTGGGCTGGCAGCGCGATGCCCTTGTTGGTCGCGGCGATGATCGGGTCGTTCCAGGTGGTGACCTGGCCGGAGAAGATCTTCGCCAGCGCGGCCTGGGAGAGCTTGAGGGTGGTGAGCCGCTTGCCGTTGACCTGGAGGTTGTACATGTACGACGTCCCACCGGCGACGACCGGCAGCATCCCGTAGGAGAACCCGGGCGAGCTGTTGTCCTGCGGGTCGGAGGTGTCGCCCTTGTAGGGGATCTCCGAGACCGCGAAGTCGGTCAACCGGTTGGCGAAGTTCGCCCGCCCCAGCGAGGAGCCGTTCGGGTTGTAGTCGACGGTCACCCCCTGGGCCTTCACGTCGGTGGTCCACTGGGTGAGCGCGTTGCCGGCCCACGACGAGCCGGCGCCGCTGATCCGCAGGTACGACGCTGCGGTGGCCGTCGGCAGCGTCGCGGGCCACAACGCCGCGGCGGCGATGAGGAGCAGCACGCCGAGGCCGAGCAGCGGTGCCCGCAGCCGGGTCACGAGGCGAGAGGCGGTAGTCATGAGTCGTCTCCTGAGGTGGATCGGTGGGTCAGGCCGGCGCCGTCGGTCTCCTCCAGCGCGGTCAGGGCCCGGGCCTTGGCGATGTCGACCACCCCGGAGTCGGGGCGGACCGGACGGAGCTGGGCCAGGGCCGCCGCGACGACGTCGTGGTTGCCCTGGATCCGGCCCAGGTCGTGCTCGGAGCGGACCGCGAGCCGACGGCGCTGCCGGTCGGTGACCTCCCCGGCCCGCTGCCCGCCGATCAGCCGGGCGGCGACGAAGAGGATCAGCACCACGAACATCAGGAACGCCGCGGTGGCGAAGCCGCGCGCCTTCATCCCGGGCTCGGGGCTCTTGATGAACTCCAGGGCGGCCAGCGGCAGCGAGACCTGCGGGCCGTTGAACGGGTTCCAGTTGAGGTTGTTGGTCACACCGGCGGTGAGCAGCACCGGGGCGGTCTCCCCGATCCCGTGCGCGGTGCCGAGGATGATCGCGGTGGTCAGGCCCGAGCGGACGGTAGGCAGCACCACTCGGCGTACGACGGCCCACTGACCGCCTCCGAGCGCCAGCCCTGCCTCACGCAGGTTGCCGGGGACGAGCCGGAAGACGACGTCGGCGGAGCGGATCATGATCGGCAGCATCAGCACCGTGATCGACAGCGACGCCGCGAAGCCGTTGAACTGCTTGGTCACCAGCAGGATCACCGAGCCGTAGATGAACAGACCGGCCACGACCGAGGGCAGCGCCGTCATCGCCTCGACGACGGTGCGGACCAACCGGGCGTAGCGCCCGCCGACCTCGTTGAGGAAGACCGCGGTGGCGGTGCCGAGCGGGATGGTGATCGCCAGTGCGATCCCGATCTGCTCCAGGGTGCCGACCAGGGCATGGAAGATGCCGCCCTGGCTGAGCGGGGACAGCGGCCCGGTCAGCCCCATGTCGTCGGTGAAGAAGTTCTTGCGCCAGTTGGAGAAGTTGAGCTCCCGGAACACCGACTCACCGCGGACCAGGGTGTAGCCGATCACCAGGGCCAGCATCACCATGATGAAGATCCCGGCCGACCAGAGCACGACGGACCAGAACCGGTCGCGCACCGCGGGACCGTTCTCGGTCAGGGAGATCAGCACGCCGTAGGTGATGACGAACCACAGGTAGGCCACCAGCGGCACCCAGCCCAGGCCGATCAGGCCGAGCACGGGACCGAGCAGCAGCGCCATCGCGGGTCCGGCGGCCGCGGCGCCGATCAGGGCCAGCACCTCGTGCCGGGAGCGCCCGATCCGGATCCGGGGCGGCTCGCTGGTCAGCGGCGCCAGTCCGTCACGCGGGGTGACGGTCGCCAGCGGGGTACGTCGGGCGGTGGTCGTCATCTCAGCCCTCGCTCTCGGCGCCGGAGCGGGACCGGGCGATGATCGTCGAGGCGGTGAAGTTGATGATCATGGTGAGGATGAAGAGCGCCAGACCGGCGGCCATCAGCGCCGACATCGAGAACGGGTTCGCCTCGCCGTAGCGCAGCGCGATCAGGGCGGCGACCGAGTTCGAGCCGTTCTGCAGCAGGTGCAGGTTGATCGCGAAGACCGGCGAGATCACCAGGTAGATCGCGATCGTCTCGCCCAGCGCCCGGCCCAGGCCGAGCATCACGCCGCCGATGATCCCGCCCTTGCCGAACGGCAGCACGACCTTGCGGATCATCCCCCAGCGCGTCGCCCCCAGGGCGTAGGCGCCCTCGCGCTCCCCGGCGGGAGCTCGGGAGAACGCCTCGTTCATCATCGAGGTCATGATCGGGATGGTCATCAGCGCGACCACCAGCCCGGCGATGAACGTCGAGGAGGTGTACAGCGCGTCGTTGGGCAGCGGGTTCTTCGGGTCGACCCCGTCCACGTGGAAGAGCGGGAACCAGCCGAAGTACGTCGACAGCCAGCGCGCGAACGGCACCACGTGCACCTGGAGGAACGCCAGCCCCCACAGGCCGTAGACCACCGATGGCACCGCGGCCATCAGGTCGACCAGGCTGGTGATCGTCTTCTGCACCCGCCCGGTGGCGATCTCACTCATGAAGAGCGCTGCGCCGAGCGAGACCGGGACCGCGACGATCAGCGCCACGGCCGCGATCAGGACCGAGCCGGTGAGCACCGCGGCGATGCCGAAGTGGTTGGTCTCCGGCGACCACTTCTGGGTGGTGACGAAGTCGACCACGCCGACCGAGGAGATCGCTTTGACCGCCCGGATGGTGAGGAAGGCCCCGACCAGCACCATCACCAGCAGCACGAAGGTGCCTGCGCCGCGGCTGGTCTCGCGGAAGGCGCGGTCGACGGCGGCGTACGTCGTCACCACGCGCTGCGGCTTGGCGTCGTCGATCCCCTCGGCCGGGTACTCCGGCAGCAGCGTGCTCATCGGCTCACCCGGAACCGTGCGCGGGTCCGCATCAGCGGCCCGAACAGACCGCACCACAACGCGATCGCCAGACCGAGCGGCAGCGTGTACTTCGGCCACGTCTCCGTCCCCGCCGCGGTCGGGACCAGCGCCCCCGGCGTCACCGTCGCCGGCCCGGGGGCTGCGACGGTGGTGACACCGGGGGTGGTGCCCTCAGGCACGGTGATCCCGGTGCCACCGGGGTTGGGACCGGTGCCGGCCCCGGAGGTGGGGGTGGTCGAGGGGGCGGTGGTGCTGGTCGAGGGGGTGGCCGAGGGCGAGACCGCCGTCGTGGGGAGCCCGGCGCGCAGGGCGGCGATCGCGTCGACCGCGTCCTTGGCCAGTGTCTTGGTGAGCGGCGCATAGCCGGGCGGAAGGTCACCGACCTGGAGCCCGGCCGTCTGACCGGTGCCGGTGAGGAACGTCAGCGCGTCGGCGTACGCCGTCCGGGTGGCCGCATCGAGGGTGGGCCGGACCGCGGCGTAGACGGGCATCGTCAGCGGGTAGGCGCCGTCGGCGAGGTCGGCGTCACCGGGGGACCTGACGTTGGAGACCGAGGACCGCTCGAACTGATCGGCGGCGACCCGCAGGCTCGCGGTGGTGGCACCGACGCAGTGCCTCCCGTCGTCGTCGCACAGCGTCGCCGTCGGGAGCCGGTAGCGCGCCGCGGAGGAGGCGTCGGTGACGGTGAAGGCCTGGCGATCGCCGAAGGCGATCTTCCCGCTCGGAGCGACCCACTTGCCCGGCGATGGCTGGCAGCTGTCGTCGACGGAGGTGGCACACCATTGGGTGGCGGCCTTCTTCCCGCCGTTGAAGGTGTTCCGCGCGGTGATGGCCATCGAGTCGTCTCGGGGCAGCCAGTCCGTCTCGGTCTTGGACCGAGCGCCCGCGGGGTGGCCGCCGTCGTACCACTCCGGGAGCGGGTACGGGGAGCCCTCGGGCGGGTAGCTGACCGCCAGGTCGACGTAGCCGTCGGGCTTCGAGGTGGCCTTGCGAGCCGCAGCCGCAGCACTCTCCAAGGCCGTCGCCTGGGAACGGCACGAGGTGTAGGTCCGTGCCGAGTAGAACGGGTTGATCGCCATCCCCTCGGCGTCGGGGCATCCGGCGAGGAACGACGACGCGGCCGGGTCGGCCAACAGCCAGTTCCAGAGCTGACTGGCGGCGTCGGATCGACTCGCCTCGACCAGCAGACTGGAGGCGAGCCGCTTGTCACCGTTGCCACCGAAGCGGCCGAGGTGGAGCTGCGGGTTGAGCGCGGTGAACTGCGGGTCGGCGAAGAGGCTGACCGGCGCGTGGACCAGCCAGGGAAGCTGCTCGTCCATGCTGGCCCAGCCGTAGGACTGGGTCAGCAGCTTCGCGATCAGCAGCGGGGTGAGCCGCAGGTCGCGGACGAGGGAGCCGCTCTTGGCGCGGTCGGTCGTGAGATCGGCGAGGCTGTCATAGCCGCACTTCCTCGCCGCCGCCTCGGTGGCGACGTCGGCGATCGCCAACGACGCGGAGGCGACACACTCAGGCTTGTAGTCCAAGGTGTAGCCGATCACCGGAGCCGTCAGGGCAACCGGCACATAGACCGCCCGCTGCGTGCTCGCCATCGGCTCGGAGGTGAGGATCGCGTCGCTCCCCCCGCCTGCGTACTGCGTCCGGGCGACGGAGTCCGGGACGGTGGAGTAGCCGAGCGTCAGCTTCTCCTTCTCGCACACACCGGGCGTCCACGAGGCGAACGCGCTCCGAGCCATCTCCGATCCGGCGATCAGTGCCCGGGCCCGGCCGTTCGGGCAGGCGGTCGGAACGTCCTGGAAGGTGAGCGGGACCTGAAGGCGCTGTCCCCAGATCGAGGGGGAGATCGGACCCATCTGGGAGTCCGCGATCGTGTTGAGTGCCAGCCGCGGCACGATCACCAGCCAGCAGGTGCGGGTGCTGGCTGCATCGGTCCGGTAGCCGCATCCGAGCCCGGGCGCCTCGCTGCCGGTCTGCATCTCGAAGCTGCGCTGGGCGGCGCCGCGACCGTCCAGCGTGGCGTGGGAGAGCTCGTTGGTGGTGGTGGCGTTGAAGTAGGTGCTCTTCTGGTTGAGCACGCTGCCGTCCTCGTCGCCGGAGACGGTCAGGAAGGGCGGGTCCTGCCGCCCGGTCGCGGCGGCCTGGGCGTACGTCGACCAGTCGCCGCCCTTGAGCAGTGCGGCATCCCCGCCGACGAAGCGGTCCTCCTGCCGGGTCATCGACACCCAGTCCGCGCCACCGGCCCCGGTCTGGCAGGTGGCGGGGTCGGGATCGGCGGCCTCCGAGTCGGGCTTGCCGTCGGCTCCCATCGCGCCCCAGCACTGGAACACCTGCACGTAGCTGGCCATGCCGCTTCCCGGGACGGCTGTGCCTCCGGTGCCGCCTGACACCTCGACCGTGACCGCCTGATTGACCAGGTCCCGGGTCTGGGAGACGCTCACCTGGAGGCCGCCGAGTCCGTTGCCCGCGCCGAACGCCGCCGCGTAGGCGTCGCGGATCGACTTGGACACGCTCGCGTAGGTCTTGCCGTCGGTGTGCGGCAGAGCCTGACGAGAGTCGCGGGGAACCACCGAGCCGGCCGGATTGTCGGTGTTGTCCCACCGCAGCGTCACCGCGCTGTCGCTCGACAGCTTCCCCTGGGATCCCCAGTCCGATCCGTCACTGGCTGTGGCGGTGGCGTCGGCCGCCCCCGGAGCGAGCAGCACGAACGCGCTCACCAGCGCCAGGGCGAGGCCGGCGGCGACGCCTGGTACCGAGGTGGATGCGAATGCTCGAGTGGTGTTCACCATGTCGTCCTAGAGAGCGAAGTGCGGAGCATGAGTCGGTGCTCGGGCTGTGCGACAGCCCGAGCCCCGACGTCATGGCAGGAGGTTCAGCGCTTGACCTTGATCACGAGGCGGGCCGACGTACCGGAGACGTTGACATCGCCGCGATAGGTGAGGACCACGGTCAGCTTCGAGGCCGTGGACTTGGGCAGCTTCACCGTCACGGTGCCGTTGGCACCGACGGTCCCGGCGACCGTGCGCCCGCCGACCGTGAGGGTGACCCGTCCGCGGGGACGGAGCGAGCTTCCGGGCGAGGTGAGAGTGATCCTGACCGCCACCTTGCCCTTGCGCGCCAGCTTCTTGGTCACCTTCTTCGGCGTCACCGTGAGGCTGGCCCGGGAGGTGGCCTTCGCGACGGTGAGGGTCGTCGATCCGGTCGCCGCAGCAGCGGTCCCGCTGCCGGCATAGCTGGCGGCGAGGGCGTGACGACCGGCTCCGGTCGTGGCGGGCAGGGCCACGTTCGCCCGGCCGTTGGCCAGCGCGACGGTGCGCACGGGCTTGCCGTCGAGCGTGACCGTCACCGAGCCGGTCGCCGCAGCGCCGGCCGAGGTGACGGCGACCGACGCCGTGGTGGCAGTGCCGTAGCGACCGGCCGGAGCCGTCAGCGTCACGGTGCTGGCGGTCCGCGACGCGATCTCCACCGACTGGGCCGGCGAGCTGGAGGCGGCGTACGCCGTGGTGTCGGTGGGGTTGAACGTCGCCGTCAGGCTGTGCTCCCCGCCGGAGAGCACCCGGGTGAGGTTCGCCCGGCCCGAGGCGACGGCCACGGTCCCGAGCGTTGCGGCGCCGTCCTTGAAGGTGACCGTGCCGCCGGCGTTGGCGGGTGTCACGGTGGCGCTGAGCGTCTGGGGCTGGCCCTGGACGAGCGCTCCGGTCACGGTCAGGGCGGTGGTGGTCGCGACGGCGGCCTTGCCGACCTGGAACGTCGCGGTGTCCGAGGTGGCCGACGCGTACGTCGCCTCAGCGGCGGCGTCGGGCGTGTACACGGCGGTGTAGCTCACCACCGAGCCCGGCGTCAGGCCGGAGACCGGGACGGTGGCGGTGCCGGCGGCGACCTCAGCCGTTCCGACCGGCGTGCCCGTGGTGGACTCACCGGCGTACAGCGCCACGCTCCCGGTCGCCCCGCTGAGCACGGAGACGCCCTCGCCCTTGAGGGAGACGGTGACGTTCCCCGAGGTGCCGTCGGCTCCGAACGACGCAGCCACCCCGACGGTGGGCACCGTCTTGGGCGAGACGAGGCGCCAGCCCTGCGAGGTCCAGGCGGGGTTGGTCGGGCTGGCGACGGTGACGAAGTTCAGCCAGGACGTGGCGGCGTGGCCGGTGGCGTCGCGCCGCACGATGTACTCACCCGATGCGTCAGGGGTCGGCAGCACGCAGACCACGACCAGGCTCAGGGCAGTGCCGGCCGGCCACAGCTTGGCGATGAAGGACGTCTTGACCTTCGGGCTGGCCGTCCAGCCCTCGTGCGTGTAGAGCGAGCTACTTCCGCTGAGCCCGTTGATCAAGTCGTGCTTGTCGGCCCCCATCACGGTGTTGGCGCCGTTGAAGACCTCGCCGGGGAAAGACCAGGTGAAGAGCGAGGAGAGGCCCGTGGTGTCGTTGGGCACCACCGGCGACTCGGCCGAGCCGTCGGCGGTGGTCTCGACCACGGCCTCGGCCAACTGGTCGTCGCTGTGGCATCCGGAGTCGGGCAGGGTGTTGGCCTGCGAGACGTAGAGGGAACGCCCGATCCAGTCGAACAGCGTATTGGCCTCGGTGATCGCCTGGGCCGGGTCGGGCGACCCATAGAGGAGCTCGACGCGGGAGCCCTGCGGCTTGAGCGCCTCGGTCGGCGCCGCCGACCAGGCGACGCCCGTGAGCGCGAGTGCGCCGGCAACCAGCGTGAGGAGGGGACGACGGGATCGGAGGTGCATCGGAGGACCTTGTCTCTCAGGAGGAGGGGACATGCCCGGCCAGCGACGTGTTCGCCACCGGCCGAGCATGCAGGGATCAGTGGACGTAGGGGCCGGTGAGGGCGGTGCTGCCGGCGTAGCTCAGGTTGCCGAAGCCGTAGTTCGTGATCGTGGTCCGCGCCGCGGCCGACTTCACGTCAGTCGTGAGGGCGTTGGCCAGGACCGGGTCGTTGCCCAGGTTGGCGGTGTCGGCCACGTTGTAGGTGTCGCGGTTGAACGTGCCCACGCCGGTGGCCGGGGTGGTGTCGTAGCGGCCGTTGGCATCCGTGTGGCCGAAGAGCGGGCCCGGCGCGGCGCTGGCGCCGGTCAGACCGTTGGTCGGCGCCGAGCCGTTGACCTTGGCGATCTCCAGACCCGAGATCGTCGACGTCGTGGTGCCCTTGGTCTGGGCGATCCACTGCGCCGCCGAGAACGGGATCAGGTCGCCGCCGTTCGGGATCGACGCACCGTTGTTCTCAGCAAGCGTGCTGGGAGCGGTGCTGGTCTCGACGTAGCTGGCCGGTGTCGTGACGCCGATCGCACCGAGGAAGAACGACCGCGTGCCCGAACCGGACTGCGGGATCTTCGGCGCCACGGTCACGCCGTTGATCTTCGGCACGCCCGAGACGATCGCGACGGTGGCCGCGGTGCCCGAGTCGTTGGTCGAGTCGTTGACCCCGGAGTAGAGCTCGGTCAGCTGCGAGGTGGTCAGGTCGAGACCGGCCGACAGCCCGGTGGTCGGACGGTAGGCCACGCTCACCGCGTCGCGCGCGAACGCCACGTAGGTGAGGGCGGTGCCGGTGCCCGAGGGACGCGACGAGGAGCGAGCGAAGTCGACCTCGCCGTTGACCAGCGCGGTGCCCTTGTAGGCGTGACCGGCGTAGCTGGAGTCCCACACGGCGCTGAGGGCCTTGACGCCCTCACCCGATCCGGTGGGGCGGGTGAAGGTCGCCCCAGCGGCCTTGGTCTTGATCGTGGTGGTGGCGGGGGTGGTGAAGGCGTCGTAGGAGGCGATGTCGTCGCCGGCCAGGGCGCCACCGGTGTTCGCCAGAGCGTTCCAGACGTCCTGGATCGTGTCCGAGCCGACAGCGGCGTAGGTGCGGTACGTGCCCGACGGCGGGTCCGCGAGAGCGGAGGGGGCCGTCATGGCGATGGTGCTGGCAACGGCGGCAGCCGCCACGCCGGTGATGAGGAACTTCGACTTCATTGTTTCGATTCCTTAATCTCTTGTTCCAGTCGCGTCTGCAGGTCAGACCCGACCAACGCGCCCGCATCGGCTAGTCCCCGGTGCGGGCGCCTCCGGTTCACCACGCCTGATGTGGCACTCCGGTCACGCGCCGGTCGGTCCTGCGAGACGCCCGTGCTGTGGTCTGTCAGTGCCCCCGAGTGCACAAAACCAACCGATCGGTATGTCATGCGTCCGAACCTTCCGACGCGTCGAGCCTGACACCGGGGGGTGGAGCGAAACAACAGGTCCGCCGGACAACGTTCCCGGGCCATCTGGTGAACGTCGGGTGAAGGACCTCGGTCCCTCAGCGGGGGTTCTCCGCCCGTACGACGACGACGCCCGGCATACCGTCAGTACCACGTCCGCTGCTGGTGCGTGGTGGTGTTCGCATTGGCTAACGTGGGTATTCACACCGCGTATCGCCTCCACAGATACGCGGTTTCACGACTGTTCTTCGGAGACGACTCATGGCCTTGCAGGACCGCGCGATCGACACCCGCGAGAAGGTGCTCCTCGCCGCTGCACGCGTCTTCGACCAGCGCGGCTACGTCGGCGCCGGGATGGCCGAGATCGTGCTCGGCACCGGCATGACACGCGGTGCCGTCTACTTCCACTTCTCCTCGAAGTCCGAGCTGGCCCGCACCCTGATCGAGCGCCAGCACGCCACCTGGCCCGGGGTGCAGCGGCTGGTCGAGGGCGAGGGCGTCCAGGGCCTGGCCGCGATCCGCTCCCTGCTCGGCATCCTCGGCCGCCAGCTGCGCGACGACGTCACCGCCCGGGCCGCGATCAAGCTCGCCCGCGAGGCCGACGCGATCGACGACGACATCGCCTCGCCGTTCGACGACTGGTGCGACTACCTGGGCTACCGGCTGCGTCAGGCCCAGCTGCTCGGTCAGATGCGCTCCGACCTCGACCCGGTCACCTACGCCGGCATCATCGTCGGGATGTTCCTCGGCGTCGAGGAGTTCACCCGGATCGCCGACCGTGAGCTCACCGGCGGCAACGCCACCGCCCTGGACCCGACCCGCTACAACCTGGACGCGATGTGGGAGCTGATCCTGCGAGGACTGAGCGTCACCCGCTGACCCTCCTCCGCACGTACGTCGACCCGGCACCCTCCACAGAAGGTGCCGGGTCGACGTACGTCAGCCGAAGGCTCAGATGATCGAGGAGCCACCGTCGACCGGGAAGACCACACCGGTGACGAAGCGCGCCTCGTCGGAGGAGAGGAAGACGATCGCGTTCGAGACGTCGACCGGCTCCACCCACGGCTCCGGCAGCGCCAGCAGCGTGCCCGAGGACTCGGCGAACTCCTCCAGCGTCACCGTCTCCAGGTCGGGCCGGAACAGGTGCCACACGGCGTCGTTCTGGATCATCGGGGTGTTGCAGTTTGTCGGCGCCACCACGTTGACCCGGATCCGCTGCTCGGCGACCTCCATCGCCAGCGTCTTCATCAGCCCGATCACGGCGTGCTTGGAGGCGACGTAGTGGCCGAACTTCGCGAACCCCTTGGTGCCCGCGTCGGAGGAGGTGATCACGATCGAGCCGCCGTTGCCCGCCGCCAGCATGTGCGGCACCGCGGCCTTGCAGGTGTGGAAGACGCCGTTGAGGTTGACGTCGATCACGTCGGCCCAGTCCTGGATGCCGGTCTCGGCGACGTCGTCACCGAACTGGAAGATGCCGGCGTTGGCGCACACGATGTCGAGCCGGCCGAGCTCGGCGACGGCGCTGGCGAGACCTGAGGCGAGCGCGTCGTAGTCACGCACGTCGGCCTGGTAGCTGATCGCCCGGCGGCCGGCGGCCTCCACCAGCCTGACGGTCTCGGCCAGGTCCTCGGGCGTGGCCGGTCCGTAGAACCGGCCGGTGTCGCCGACCGGGCCACAGATGTCGGTGACGATGACGTCGGCGCCCTCTTCGGCGAGCCGGACGGCGTGGCTGCGGCCCTGTCCACGGGCTGCGCCGGTGACGAAGGCGACCTTGTCCTGGAGTCGTGCGGTCATGGGGTTCCTCACTTCGGTTCGAGTGCTGCGGCTCGAACCCGGCGAGTGCCCCGAGGCGAGTCGATCAGCTGTACTGGTAGGAGATCTTGTGCATCTTCAGCTCGATGCTGGTGCTGACGCTGGTGATGCCGTCGACCGCTGCGATGCGGTCGTTGAGCAGGTCGTGGAGGTGCTGGTTGTCCCGGCACACGACTTGCACGTAGATGTCGGCCTCGCCGACGCAGTCGGAGACGTAGGTGGCCTCGGGCCACGCGACCAGGGCGTCGACGACGCTTCCCGACCGACCGGGTGCGACCTTGATCAGCAGGAACGCGAGCACGTTGTGGCCCATCCGGGTGGGGTCCGCGATCGCGACCACCCGGAGGATGCCGTTCTCCTCCATCCGGCCCGTACGACCGCGGATCGTCCCCTCGGAGACGCCCAGCTCGCGAGCGAGCTGGCGGTACGGCATCCGGCCGTCCTCGGCGAGTCGAGCGAGGATCTGACGATCCAGGTCATCGAGGACGATCGGGGTGGTGGAGTTCTGCTCGATGTCTGCCATCCGTCGCACCCGGCCAGTGTAGGGGTGCGGTTCGCTCAGGCTTCGGCGTCGGGAACGAGCACCGCCCGCCCCCGGACCCGACCGTGGTGGAGGTCGTCGAGCGCCGTGAGCGCGTCGGAGAACGCGTACGTCGCCGTGTGCAGCGTGACCCGACCGTCGGCGGCCAACGCCATCAGCTCGACCAGATCGAGATAGGTCCCGACCAGGTTGCCGACGAAGTTGATCTCCGCGGAGATGATGTCGATGGTCGGCACCACCAGGTCCCCGCCGTACCCGATCACGTAGTAGTTGCCGGCCCGGCGCAGCATCCGCACGCCGTAGTCGAGGGCCGAGCCCTCACCGACGAAGTCGAGCACCGCAGCGGCACCGTGACCGCCGGTCAGCTCGAGCAGCTGCGCGGCCGGGTCGCCGGCGTCGGCCAGGATGGTCTCGTCGGCACCGAGCTCGGCGGCCAGGGCGAGCGCCTGGGCCGAGGAGTCGATCACCACCAGCCGGGCTGCGCTCAGCGCCCGCATCGCCTGGATCCCGATGTGGCCCAGACCGCCGGCACCGATGATCGCGACCGTGTCGCCGGGCCTGACGAAGGCCGCCGCCTTGCGGGCCGCGTGGTAGGCGGTCAGCCCCGCATCGGCCAGGGCAGCCACGTCGGCGGGACGGAGGTTGTCGGCCAGCGGGACGACGCTGCGTGCCGAGGTCAGCAGGAGGTCGGCCATCCCGCCGTCGGCGTCGATCCCGGGGAACCGGGAGTTCTGGCAGTGCACGTCGTCGCCGGCCCGGCACGGCAGGCACAGCCCGCAGGTCGCCAGCGGGTGCAGGATCACCTTGTCCCCCACCGCGACGTTCGACACCGCGGAGCCGATCTCGACGACCTCGCCGGCGTTCTCGTGCCCGATCGTGTAGGGCAGGGTGACGCCGCTCTTGGCCTCCCACTGCCCCTCGATGATGTGCAGGTCGGTGCGGCACACCCCGGCCCCCTGCACCTTGACGATCACGTCGAGGGGCGAGGTGAGCCTCGGGTCGTCGACCTCCTCGATGGTGGGGGCCTTGTCGTACTCGCTCACACGTACAGCGCGCATGATGGTTGTCCTTCTCGTTCTCGGATCTCAGTGGATCTCGGTGGATCGGATGTCAGTGGCGGGTGGGCAGTGACGGCTCGCGGCCGTCGGACGGGTCGGTGGCCGGCGTACGGAGGTCGTCCTCGTCGTCGCGGATGCGCCAGGCGATCGTGGTCTTGTCCTGGACCTGCTGGCGGAACCACCACAGCACCGCGGCGAAGAGCAGGATCCCGATCCCGATCACCGTCTCCTTGAAGCCGCCGTAGCCGGTCAGCGCCGGGTTCGTGATCCCGATGATGATCGCGAAGGTGTCGATCAGGAACAGGGCGCAGGCGATCGGCACCCAGATGTTCGACAGCCGGGTCGGGCGCTCCATGTCAGGGCGGTCGCGGCGCAGCAGGACGAACGCTCCGACGGCCAGGGTGACGGCGCTGAGGTAGCCCAGGTTGCTGGCCAGCAGGATGGCGATCGGCTCGCCGAGGACCAGCAGGATGATGATGTTGAGGACCATGTCGGTGGTGAGGGCACGGCCCGGGACGCCGTACCGGTTGAGCACGCCGAGCTGCTTGATCGTGCCGCCCTCCCGGGCGATGCCGTACAGCGAGCGGCCACCGTCGGCGGTCGCCGTCATCATCGCGATCACGAACGCCGCCATGATCGGGATCTCCCCGATCCACGACCACGAGCCGAGGATCTGATCGAAGGCCATCCCGATGTAGTTCACCGGGTTGGAGCCGATCGTGCCGTCACCCAGCGCACCGGCCATCACGTACGGCACCAGGATGTAGAGCCCCATGATGAAGGCCCCCGAGACGCGCAGCGCCTTGGCGGCATCCTTGGCCGGTCGCTTGTACTCGGCGGTGAAGGAGGCGCAGACCTCGGTGCCGTACGTCGTCCACGCGGTGATGTAGAACCACACCACGACGACCTTCCAGTCCAGGTGCTGCGTGGTCCCGTGCCAGCCGATCTGGGAGGCGTCGAAGTGGGCGTGCGGCGAGACGAACGGTCCGACGACCAGCACGATCAGGCCCAGGATCAGCAGCGTCCCGGTGATGTTCGCGACGCCGGAGGCGATCTTGATGCCGAAGTAGTTGAGTGCCCACGCCGAGACCAGGGCGGCGATCGCGATCAGGTACGGCAGCCCCAGGGCGTGCAGTCCCGGCAGGTCGACGCTGATCGAGTTGTGCGGCCAGAACGCCTGCTCCATCAGGGTGCCCAGCACGACGCCCTCGACCGAGAGCGAGAGCGACCAGCCCATCCAGTAGCCGAAGGCGGCGATCGCGCCGAGCGGGGCGAAGTACCGCTTCCAACCCTCGTAGGCGTAGACCGAGATCCCGCCGGTCCGGTTGGGGAACATCCCTGCCATCTCGGCGAAGAGGTTGTTCTGCAGCAGGGCGAAGAAGCACGCCACACCCCAGATCGTGATCGCGGTCCAGCCGCCGATCGCACCGACCGTGTAGCCCAGCGTGAGGAAGAGGCCGATCGGCATGTTGAGGGCGAAGACGAAGCCGTCGCGCCAGGTCAGGGTGCGCACCATCTCGGTGGCGTGCGCACCGGGGTGCGTCGCGGTGGCAGGCGGTTCCTGCGGTGCTGACGTTGTCATGCGTAGCTCCTTGAGGGGTCCTGTGAGTTCTGCTGCTCCACCCACAGCGGGATCTGATCCACGGGCGTGTCCCGAGCGACCCAGACACGAGCCTGGGCCATCAGCCGCGGTTGGTGGGCGATGCACGCGCCGACGAGTCGGCCGCGGGCGGCGTAGAGCACGGTGAGGGTCGCCGGGGTGTCGTCGACCCGGACAAGGGTGTCGGCCAGCAGGGGCTCGCCGATGATGTTGATCCGCAGGCCGAACTGGTCGGACCAGACGTAGTCGGGGCCCGAGGTGGTGCGGGCCTGGGTGGTGTCGGCGGGGGCGGCGGCGGCGTCGGGGGTGTCGGTGGGGTCGGTGGGGTCGGGGGTGTTCTGGGCGACGATGTTCTGCGCCACCACCCGGGCCTGGTCGCTGGCCGAGGTCCAGTGCTCGTGCCGGCGGCCCTCGCCCTCCGGGCTCGACCAGCCGGCCACGTCACCGACCGCCCACACGCCCGGCGCGACCGCCCCGGTCATCTCGGCGGACAGACCGTGCGGTCCGACGGGGAGGCCGGAGTCCTCCAGCCAGCCGACGGTGGGCGTGGCCCCGATCCCGACCACGACGACATCGGCGGGCAGCCGGGTGCCGTCGGCCAGCAGCACCGCGTCGACACGACCGTCGGTGGTGCTCAGCTCGCTGATCGCCACCCCGGTCCGCACCACCGCACCGGCAGCGCGGGCGTGGTCGACCAGCACCGCAGCGGTCGCCGGGTCCAGGCTGCGCCCCAGCGGTGCCGGGGCGGCCTCGACGACGGTGACCCGAGCCCCCAGGCCCAGCACGGTGGAGGCGACCTCGAAGCCGATGAACCCGGCCCCGATCACGACCACCTCGGCCCCGGGGGCCAGCTGCTCACGCAGGGCGTCGGCGTCACCGCGACTGCGCAGCGTGTGTACGCCGGTCACCGCATCGGCCCCGGGGAGGGTCCGGGCACGCGCTCCCGTCGCGATCACGAGATCGTCGTACGGGATCGAGCCGGCCGACGTCTCCAGACGCCGGGCCTGCAGGTCGACACCGGTGGCGCTGGTGCCGAGCAGGAGCTCGACGTCGTGGTCGGCGTACCACTGCGCAGGAAGCAGCTCGAGGGACGCCGCATCGGCGGTGGCGAGGTACTCCTTGCTCAGCGGCGGCCTGTCGTAGGGCGGGTGCGGCTCGTCGGAGACCAGCACGATCGGGCCGTCGTGGCCCCGCTCGCGCAGCCCCTGGACGGTCTTGGCCGCCGCGACCGACCCGCCGACCACGACCACGCGGCTCATGCCGACTCCAGGCGCAGTGCGGCGGCCGGGCAGGAGGCGACGGCGTCCTCGATCTCGCGCCGGTCCAGGTGCGAGACGTCCTCGACCAGGATCGCGACCTTGCCCTCCTCGGAGAGGTCGAAGACGTCCGGCGCGTTGACCAGGCAGTTCGCGTAGCCCTGGCAGGCGTGGAGGTCGGCGACGACGCGGGTGGCCATCAGCGCAACCGGTTGAGCGTGGTGCGCATGAACTGCACCAGCGGACCCTCGGAGTCGACCATCATCTGGCCGTGCGGGACCCGACCGGAGTTGTAGCCGATCTGCTGGATGTCGGTGGCGGCCTTGTCCTCGACCAGGGTGCGGTCCCACATGTCCAGCCACTCCTTGACCACGCGCTCGTCGGCGCCGGGCTTGGCGTACATGTCGACGAAGGCCCAGCTCTTGCCGGGCGAGACCGGCTGGATCGAGCCGACGAAGCCGACGTAGTCGTCGAGGGCGTAGAACGAGGACGGGAACGTGAAGGCGAAGCGGAAGCCCTGCAGGCCCTTCGGGTCGACCCCGGTGGGAAGCCACTTGATCGGGCTGGCGTGCCAGATGCTGTCCTCCCACGACTCGATCGCGTAGGCGTCGGGCGAGGCGTCGTAGGTCTTGCCGAAGCTGGTGTTGTGCAGCGTCGGGCAGTGGTAGCACTCCAGCGCGTTCTCGGCCCAGAGCTTCCAGTCGCACTCCATGTCGTACTCGTAGCGGACCTGGAACTCGTACTCGCGCAGCTGGGCGTTGACGCCGTCGGTCAGGTCGCGGATCGGGGCGGTGACGCTGGCCAGCGACTCGGCGTTCGGGTCCGGGTTGACGAAGATCCACTGGTCCCAGCGCTCCACGGCGACGGGCTCGAGCGAGATCGTCGAGCAGTCGAAGCTGGGCTCGCGGTCGGCGCGCGGCGCGGTCTTGAGCTGGCCGTCGAGGCCGTAGGTCCAGCCGTGGTACGGGCACTGCAGCAGCGGCTTGGAGCCGTTGGTCTCCGCGATCGAGTGGAGCCGGTGCTTGCAGACGTTGACGAAGCCGCGCAGCTGGCCGTCGCGGCCGTGGGTGACGATGATCGGGACGTTGCCGGCCCGGGTGACGGCGTACTGGCCGGGCTTGCCCACCTGGGACTCGTGGCACGCGTAGCTCCAGGAACGGGCGAAGATCTTCTCCTGCTCCAGTGCGTAGACCTCCGGGTCGCCGTAGAGCTGGACCGGCAGCGTCTGGCCGTGATCGAGGCCGGCCTCGATGCTGTCGGCGTCGGGCAGACCCATCCGGGTGAGGATGTCGTCGAGAGTGGCCACGGTGCCCTCCTGGGGTGTGGGTTGAAAGTCGATCATGCGATGTGACGGTGGTCACACCATCCGCAATGCGCAGAAACCTAACCCCTGTCTTTCGCAATGCGCAAGAGGTTTCGCTGATTCGAACGCAATTCGCGCTCGTGAGGGTTCCGATGCGCAGCGCCCACGCTGGTGGGCAACCCCCTGACGCCGAGCGGCTCGACGTGCAAGGGTGTCCCGGTGGACGAGCTGGAGGCTGCACTGGACACCTGGGTCACGGGGTTCATCACCGCCGAGCGCGCCCCCGACCACATCGACGCCTGGGTCGACCGCACCTGGACCGCGATCGCCGCCGAGGTCCCCGAGATCGCCGACGACGCCGACCTCGCCACCCTGATCCGCACCGCGATCAGCCAGCACTGGCAGGCCTTCCTCGACGTCCTCAGCGGCGGGACCACCTTCAGCCTCGTGCCCGCAGCGGTCGACCTGGCCCACGAGCTGGCCCGTCGCCACCTCGGCCTGACCTCGCTGTTCTCGATCTACCGCGCCGCCCAACGCGCCTCGTGGACCTACGCCACCGAGGTCGTCCAGGCCGCCCCCGACAGCCTCGACCACGAGGCGATCCTGGTGATCTTCTGGACCCAGGCCGGCGACTGGCTCGACGCCAGCGTCGAGGAGTCCCTCCGCCTCCACCAGGAGGAGGCCGCCCGGATCGAACGCCGCGGCGACGCCCAGCGCTTCGAGGCCGTCCAGGCCCTGCTGACCGGAGAGGCCGGCGACGCGCACGAGCCACGCGAGCTCTCCGCCACCCTCGGGGGCTACCCCGTGACCGGCACCCACGTCGCCCTGGTCCTGACCGCCCTCACCTCCGACGCCCTGACCGCCCTCGAGCCGACGGCCCACAAGGTCGCCGCCCAGCTCGGCTCCCGCGCACCACTGGTGGTGCGGCCCAGTGGGCGGGAGATCTGGTGCTGGGTGCCGGTGAAGGTGGACCCCGAGGGTGACCTCCTGGTGGAGGCCCCGTCTATCCGCGTCACCGTGGCAGGCCCGCACCCCGGCGTGGACGGGTTCGTGCTGGCACACCAGGAGGCCCGGGCCGCGGTGCCGGCCGCGCTGGCGCGGGGCAGTGCGGTGACGACGTACGACGAGGTCGCAGCGCTCATCGCGCTGCACGCCTCCCCCGCCAGTGCCGAACGGTTCACCCGGCGGGTGCTCGGACCGCTGGCCGACCCGGAGCACGCCCACCTGCGTCAGACCGCGCTTACGGTCATCACCACCCCCGGCAGTGCCGACCAGGTCGCGACCGTGCTGGGCCTGCACAAGAACACGGTGCGCTACCGGATGGCTCAGGTCGAACGCCTGCTCGGCCGTCCGGTGCAGCACCGGATCGGGGACCTGGTGCTCGCCCTGGAGTACGCCGGCACCTTCCTCTGACGCCGAATTCCGGGTTCACCACGCGCGAGATCCGGGTTGCCTCCCAGCAAAGGGGGCAACCCGGATCTCGATGGTGAATAACCCGGAAGTCGGCCGTGGGAAACCCGGAAGTCGGCGGTGGCGAACCCGGATCTCGGCGGTGGTGAAACCGGAAGTCAGTCGAGGAGCTTCAGGGCGAACACCGGGCAGCTCTCCACCGCCCGATGGACCAGGACCCGGTCCGCCTCGGGAACCTCCTCGGCAAGCACCTCGACCAGGTCGTCGTCGCTGACCCGGAAGTACTGGTGCGCCTGGGCCTCGCACATGCCGATCCCCTCGCAGGTGCCGAGGTCGGCAGCGATCCGGCTCATCGCAGCGACTCCGTGAGGGCGATGAAGTCGACCTTCTCGCGCACCCCGCAGTCGGGGCAGCACCAGTCGTTCGGGATGTCGCGCCAGGCGGTTCCGGCGGCGAAGCCCTCGGCCTCGTTGCCCTCGTCGACCTCGTAGACGTACCCGCACCCCGGGCACCGCGCCGCGCGTACGTCGTCCACCTCGGCTCGACGCGACAGATCCGCCCGATCCCCCGAGCCGACCCCGCCGGCCACCGGCACCGGGTAGCGCCGCAGCAGCCGCTCCCGCTTGCTCGGCTGGAGGTTGGCCCGGCTCAGGTCGCCGTCGAAGTGCGCGATCACCCGCTTGTCCATCACGCGGCGGTAGAGCGGCGGCACCAACGAGATCACGATCATGCCCGCATAGCCCGTGGGCAGCACCGGGCTCTCCGCGTAGCCGCGCAGCGCCTGGTAGCGCCGGGTCGGGTTCGCGTGGTGATCGCTGTGCCGCTGCAGGTGGTAGAGCAGCACGTTGGTGGCGATGTTGTTGGAGTTCCAGGAGTGACTCGGGTCGACCCGCTCGTAGCGCTGCCGGTCCCCGGTCCCGACCTTGGCCCGCAGCATCCCGTAGTGCTCCATGAAGTTGACCACCTCGAGCAGCGAGAAGCCGAAGACGGCCTGGAGCAGGAGGTATGGGATCACGCCGACGCCGAGCCACGCGATCACCGCGCCCCACAGCACGATCGACATCAGCCAGGCGTTGAGCACGTCGTTACCGAGGTGGAACGGATGGGTGTCCTTGCGCTGGTAGCGGCGCTTCTCCAGGTTCCACGCCGAGCGCAGCGACCCCGAGACCGTGCGCGGCCAGAACGCGTAGAAGCTCTCCCCCATCCGGCTGCTGGCGGGGTCCTCGGGGGTGGCGACGCGGACGTGGTGGCCGCGGTTGTGCTCCAGGTAGAAGTGCCCGTAGAAGCTCTGCGCCAGCGCGATCTTGGAGAGCCAGCGCTCGTGCGACTCCTTCTTGTGGCCGAGCTCGTGGGCGGTGTTGATCCCGACCCCGCCGACGGTGCCGACGGTGATCGAGAGACCGACCTTGTCCCAGACGGACAGGTCGCCGCGCGCGACGAGGTACATCGCGAGGAGGAAGCCGGCGTACTGGATCGGCAGGAACGCGAAGGTGATGTAGCGGTAGTACCGGTCGTTCTCCAGCGCCTCGATGATGTCGTCGGGCGGGTTGGCGCCGTCACGGCCGACGACGAGGTCGAGGGTCGGCACGATCACGAAGAGCACGATCGGCCCGAACCAGTAGAACACCCCGAGATCGGTCCACTGCGCCAGCCCGATCGCGACGAAGACGAGCGAGGGCACCACCAGGCCGATCAGCCACAGGTACCTCTTCTTGTCGTGCCACTGCGCCACCGACGCAGCACGCACCGTGCCGCTGGGCTCGTACGTCGCCATCTCGACCTCCTGCTCCGTCGACGCCTCGAAACAGCGCCGTGAGTTGTCACTCTGGACGAGAGGTGCACCACCGGTCACCGTTCGATTCGGCAGCATCCTGGTATTGAATTGTCATTTCTCACAACGGTCAGCCCAGCAGGAGGACCGCCACCACCACCCCTCCCAGCAGCACGCCGACGCTCAGCAGACGGCCCAGTCGCGGACCCTCGACCCGCGCCTCGGCATCACCGCTGAGCAGGGCCGCGCGCATCCGCTCGGCCTCCCACGACGCCACCATCAACTGCTCGCGCGGGGTCACTGCCACCACCCGCGGGTCGCGAGCACGACGACCGGCACCACCGCGACCGCGGCCACCGCCTCGCACGCCTCCCACGCCACGCCAAGGTGCGGGCTGCGCACCTCGGGGCGGTGCTGGGTGAGGACCAGCCCGAGCGCGAGGACCGCCGCAGCCACGGCCGCCGGATCCGGCCAGGCGCGGGGGATCGCGGCGACGACGAGCAGCCCAGTGACGACGTACGCCGTCACCAGCACGCCCCGCACCCGGCGCACGCTTCTCGGCTCGACGTCCCCCCGCAGAGCGCGGGCGGCCCCGCTCGGCGCGGCCCGGGAGCCGAGGGCGGACCCGACGGCGATCAGCGCGGCCCCCGGGGGCGGGACGAGCGCGAGCAGGATCAGGCCGGGCACCGAACCGAGGAGCGCGGCGACGACGATCCGCTGCCACGCGGGCATCCACGCCGACTCGGCCGCGACCACCGCAGCCACCTGCGCCGGCCTGTCGATCACCTCCATCAGTCGAACGCCCGTGCACCGGCGAGGTCGGCGTCCCGGTAGGCCTCCTGAGCCGCCGCGAGCCGGCTACCGAGCTCGGCCAACACCCGATGCATCTCGCCAGCGGCCGTCCGCCACCGACCGTGCGCCACTACCCAGGCCTGCTGCGCACTGCCGAACCACTCGGTCTGGAGCGGGCCGAGGTCGTGGTCGAGCTGGGCCAGCCGGGCCTCGGTCGCCGCGACCGCCCGGCCCAGCGCCGTCGCGGCCTCGGTGAGCGCGGCGTGGTCGACCAGGATCCGATCAGTCATGGCGCACCCCGAACCCGGCCGCCAGCGCGGTGTCGGTCGAGCCGTTCAGGGCCTCGATCGCGCGGAGCTGGTCGTGGAACCAGACCAGGGTGGCGAGCACGCTGCGCTGCTGCGTGGCCCAGGCGTCGTACGCCGCGGCGAAGGCACGCGCCCCGGCACCCTCCCACCGCCCCGACGTCGCGGCGACGTCCTGGCCGAGCCGGCCCAGCTGCGCCTCGAGGTCGGCGTGGGCGGCGAGCGTGAGCATGGCGGCGCGATCGAGCGCTCCGGCCACCTGGCCGGTGATGGGGACTGTCATGTTCTCCTCCGATCTGCGTCGTCCGAGGCGATCTCTTCCCCGAATCGCGCGCCGCAAACCACCGATCTGAGTTATCCACAGGACGAGGCGACGGGGGTCGCGTCGCGGGCCTGGACCGGTCACAGTGGGCGCCATGCCGACGCTGCCCGCCCCGCCCGCGCTGCCACCGCGCGACGCCGGCTGGCTGGCGCAGCTGCTGCCGTTGGCCGGCAGCCTGGTCTCGATCGGCGTGCTCAGCGCCGCGACCGGGCACGCCCTGGTCGCCGTCACGATGATCGGCGCGACCCTCGCCGGTAGCCTCCTCGCCCTCGATCAGCAGCGCCACCGTCGACTCCGGGCCGTCGTCGAGGCCCGCCGGGCGTACGCCGACCAGCTCGCCGCCCTGCTCCCCTCCCCCGAGTGGACCGAGCCCGCAGCCCCGCCCGGCACCGATCCGGTCGGGCTGGTCCTCGCCGCCCGCGCCCTGGCCCGGCTGACCACGTCGGCCGATCCGCCCGGCGAGCGTCAGGCCACGGTCGCGTGGACCGAGCCCGACCTGTGCGCCGAGCTGGCCGCCGGGGTCTGGCTGGACCTGCGCGAGGCCGCCGCCGGCGGGGTCGGACCGCACGGAGTGATCGTCGGGGCTACCGGGTCGGGCAAGTCCGAGCTGCTCCAGGCGATCGTGCTCTCCTTGGCGCTGCGCCACCGGCCCACCGACCTCGGGCTGCTGCTGATCGACTTCAAGGGCGGCACGGCCCTGGCCGACCTCGCCGCGCTGCCACACTGCGCCGGGCTGGTCACCAACCTGGCCGAGGACGATGCCGCGGTACGCCGGATGGTGGCCGCTCTGGAGGCGGAGCTGGATCGGCGGCAGCGGGTGGTGCGGTCGGGGGTGGGGCTGTTCGGCGTGGGACCGTCAGGGGGTACCGCGGGGCTCGGCGCTCTCGTGGTCGTGATCGACGAGTTCAGCGAGCTGCTCACCGCCCACCCCGACGTGCTCGACGTGCTGGTCAGGACCGGCCGAGTAGGCCGCTCCCTCGGCCTCCATCTCGTCCTGGCGAGCCAGCGCCTCGAGGAGGGTCGGCTCCGCGAGCTTGACGCCCACCTGTCGTGGCGGCTGGCGCTCCGCACCTTCACCGAGGCCGAGTCCCGAACCGCGATCGGGGACGCCGGGGCCGCCCACCTCCCCCGCGAGCCCGGCTGGGCGCTGCTGCGCACCGGTCCGGGTGAGACCCGGCGCTTCCGGATCGCGCCGGCGACCGCGGCGTTCCGCGCCGACGCCGTCGAGGCGATCACCGCGCAGGGCGCGCCCCCGGTAACCCCGGTCTGGCGCCCAGCGCCGGAGTCGTCGGTGCGGGTGGGGGTGCTGGCGGGGCTGATCGGGGCGGCGGGGCCGACGGGGCGGGGAGGGCTGATCGGGTCGGCGGGGCCGGCTGCAACGCCAAGGCCGGGCGAACCGAGCGCCGCGAGGCTGATCCCCCTCGGCCTGGCCGACGATCCCGTCCGCCAGCGGGTGCTCACCCTGGACCCCACCGCCGGGCACGTCGCAGTGGTGGGGCGCCCCGGTAGCGGGAAGAGCACGCTGCTGGACGCCCTCACCGCGGGCATCGAGCAGGCAGCGATCCCCGGGCTGCGCTGCCACCGCGCCGATGCACTCGCAGACACCCCGCCCTGGGAGGACCTGGGCGGGTCCGGTGAGGTCATGGTCGTGCTGGCAGACGATTGGGGCCGGCTACGTCAGGAGCGTCCAGCGTTGGAGGACGCGCTGGTACGGGCCGTGATCGGCGAGCCCCGGGTCCGGCTCATCCTGGCGGCGCATCGCTGGGCCGACGTACGGCCGGCGGTGCGGGACCTGCTGAGCACCCGCATCGAGCTGCGCCTCACCGACCCGTTCGACTCGGTCTTCGACCGGCGCCGGGCAGCAGCGGTCCCGCTCGGACGCCCCGGCTGGGGCCTGATCGAGGGCGAGCCGTTCCTCGCCGCCCTCCCCTAGCCCGAGATCCGGGTTCACCACCGCCGAGATCCGGGTTACTCACGTTCGAGATCCGGCTTGCCCACATCTGCCTCGTGGCTAACCCGGATCTCACCCGTGGTGAACCCGGAAGTCGAGCGTGGCGAACCCGGAAGTCGAGCGTGGCGAACCCGGATCTCGCGCGTGGCGAACCCGGAAGTCAGCGCTTGCGACCGAAGAGCTGCTTCATCGCCTCCCGCGCGGCGGTGCGCGCTACCTGGCGGAAGGTGGTCGAGTTGACCACCTCCTCGATCATCGACTTCTCCTTCTTCGCGCTCTTCTTCGGCGCGGCCTTGGGCGCCGAGGCGCCGCCGGCCGGAGCCGACCCACCCGCCGACCCCGAGCCCGATCCCGAACCTGCCGAACCCGATCCCGCCGCGCCGCCTGCCGAACCCGCCTCCGCCTGCTTCTGCTCCGCCTTCGCACTCAGGTCATCGGCCGCCGAGGGCAGGTCGGAGACTGCGGAGTACTTCGCGTTCAGGGTCGAGGCCGAGACCGTCGCGGCCACCGCGGCCGCATCCGTGGCGGCCATCAGCGACTCGGGGGCGCGCATCCGGGTCCATGCGACCGGCGTCGGCGCACCCCGCTCGTTCATCACCGTCACGATCGCCTCGCCGATCCCGAGCGTGGTGATCACCGCGCCGAGGTCGGCGTACGACGACGTGGGATAGGTGTTGACCGTCGACTTGAGCGCCTTGGCGTCGTTGGGCGTGTTGACCCGGAGCTGGTGCTGGATCCGCGAGCCGAGCTGGGCCAGGACGTCCTCGTGGATGTCGGTCGGCGACTGGGAGATGAAGAAGACGCCGACGCCCTTGGACCGGATCAGGCGGACGGTCTGGGTGATGGTGGCGAGGAAGTCCTTGGAGGCGTCGGTGAAGAGCAGGTGCGCCTCGTCGAAGAAGAAGACCAGCTTCGGCTTGTCGGGGTCGCCGACCTCGGGGAGCTTGCGGAACAGGTCGGTCAGCAGCCACATCAGGAACGTGGAGAAGATCGCCGGACGGTCGGTGAGGTTGGGCAGCTCCAGCAGCGAGATCAGCCCCTGCCCGCCCCCGTCCGTGCGCAGCAGGTCGGCGGAGTCGAACGCAGGCTCGCCGAAGAACTGGTCGGCCCCCTGGTCGGCGAAGGCGATCAGCTCGCGCAGGATCACCCCGACCGTGGCGGCCGAGAGCCCGCCGAGACCGGCCAGCTCGGCCTTGCCATCGGCAGAGGTGAGGAACTGCAGGACGGCGCGCAGGTCGCCGAGGTCGACCAGCTTGAGGGAGGCGTTCTTGGCGTAGTGGAAGACCAGCCCGAGCGAGGACTCCTGGGTGTCGTTGAGCCCCAGCACCTTGGCCAGCAGGGTCGCGCCGAAGGCCTCGACGCTGACCCGGATCGGCACGCCGGTGCCGACGCCGCCGAGCGCGAAGTACTCCACCGGGAAGGCCTTGGCCTCCCAGGTCTGGCCGACCGTCGCCGCCCGCGCGGTGATCTTGTCCCCCGCCACGCCGGGCGAGGCCAGACCGGTCAGGTCGCCCTTGATGTCGGCGGCGAAGACCGGCACACCGGCAGCCGACAGCTGCTCCATCATCAGCTGGATCGTCTTGGTCTTGCCGGTCCCGGTCGCACCCGCGACCAGGCCGTGCCGGTTCAGCATCCCGATCGGGATCTTCACGTGCACGTCGGTCAGGGTGGTCGCATCGACCATCAGTCCGCCGAGCTCGAGAGCGGCACCATCGAAGACATATCCGGCCGAGACGGCCTGGTAGATCGGGTTGTCGGGCAACGACACCGGCGCGTCAGTCATGTGCAGAGCCTAAGCGCGGCAACCAGGCGTTGTTACAGTCGAACCGTGATCTTCAAGCGCGTCGGCGAGGAACGGCCCTATCCGGCCCACGGCCTCACCCTCAAAGAGTGGGCCGAGATCCCCCCGCGCCAGGTCCGGCTCGACGAGCTCGTGACCACCAAGGACACGCTGCACCTGACCAGCCTGCTCGACGACGACTCGACGTTCTACGGCGACCTGTTCGCCCACGTCGTGGAGTGGCAGGGCGACCTCTACCTGGAGGACGGCCTGCATCGCGCCCTGCGCGCGGCGCTCCAGCAGCGCCACGTCCTGCACGCCCGGGTCCACTCCCTCTGAGCGGCCTTCCGGCTAACGTACGACTCCATGAGCAGCATGTCCTCGTTCGCGCGTACGGCGCTCACCATCGGCGTCCTGCTGGTCTGCCTGGTCCTCGCGGCGACGTGGGGGTGGCACACGATGACGAAGCCGTTCCCGTCGCTGACGGAGAAGACGGTCTGCTCGGAGACCTCCATCCACAAGGGTGAGACGGTCACGCCGGAGATGGTGACGGTCAGCGTGCTCAACGCCGGCAAGCGCTCCGGACTGGCCAGCCGCACCCTGACCGCCTTCACCGACCAGGGCTTCCACGCCGGCACCTCGGCCTCCGTCGCCAAGACCGCCGTGGCCAACGTCCAGATCTGGACCGACGACCCGGCCAGCCCGGCGGTGAAGCTGGTCGCCTCCCGCCTGCCCGGGGCGAAGGTGGTGCAGAAGTCGGTCACCGAGGTCGGCGTGGTCGTCGTCGTGGGCGACAAGTTCGGCACCGTGGGCACCGGCAAGGCGCAGGTCACCGCGACCACCGAGACCACGATCTGCTCGCCGCTGTCGTAACGCTCAGCCGGTCGGTCGAGGCCGATCGGCGACCCAGCGGGCCAGGCGCCCGTATCGGCTGACCTGGCGCAACCGACGTTCGGTGGCCTCCCGTTGCGAGCGTGGGGTGACGATCAGCAGCTCGTCGCCGTGCCGCAACGCCGTACGCCGTTCGGGGACCATGATCTTCCCCTCGCGCACCACCAGAGAGACCGAGGCGCCCTGGGGAAGCCGGAGCTCGCCGACCTCGACGCCGTGCATCCGTGACTCCGGGGTGATGGCGATCTGGACCAGGTCGGCGGCGAGCCGTTCCAGGGGCGCTACCTCGAGTTCCAGGGCACGGGGGTCGGTCGGGGTGGCGACGCCGAGCAGCCGCGCCACCCACGGCAGCGAGGGCGCGGTCAGCAGTGTGTAGACCACGACCATCACGAAGACGATGTCGAAGAGCCGCAGCGACCCCGGCACGCCCTCGGCGAGCGGGATCGTCATCAGCACGACCGGCACCGCTCCGCGCAGACCCGCCCAGGAGAGGAAGGCCCGGTCGGCCCACGACATCCGTTTCAGTGCGGTGGAGGCGAGCACGGAGAGCGGCCGGGCGACGAAGGTGAGGATCAGTCCGGCGACCAGGGCCAGGCCGACGACGTTCCAGGTCAGACGGCCGGGCGAGGCGAGCAGTCCGAGCATGATGAAGAGGCCGATCTGGGCCAGCCAGGCCAGGCCCTCGGCGAAGGAGCGGGTGGCGCCCCGGTGCGGCAGGTCGGCGTTGCCGAGCACGAGGGCGGCGACGTACACGGCGGCGAATCCGGAGGCGTGGACGGCCGCGCCCCCGCCGTAGGCGAGGAAGGTGAGCGCCAGCACGGCCAGCGGGTAGAGGCCCGAGGCGGGCAGGGCGACCCGGCGCATCAGCCAGGCCCCGCCGAAGCCGACGGCCAGACCGATCACGGTGCCGACCGCGAGCTCGTAGACGATGATCCCGCCGACCATCCACAGCGGGTGCTCGTGCACGGCGCCGGTCGAGATCAGGGTGACCAGCACGACCGTGGGGGCATCGTTGAGCCCCGACTCGGCCTCAAGTGGGCCGGTGATCCGCCGTGGCAGCGGCACCACCCGCAGTACGGAGAAGACCGCGGCGGCGTCGGTCGGGGCGGTCACCGCACCCAGCAGCACGGCGAGCTGCCAGTTCAGGTCGAGCAGGTAGTGGCTGGCGACGGCGACCACGGTGACGGTGATCGCGACGCCGAGCAGCGCCAGTGTCGCGCCCAGCCGCATCGAGGATCTGACCTCGTGCCAGGCGGTGGTGAGACCGCCTTCGGCCAGGATCAGGGCCAGCGCGGCGAAGCCCAGGGCGTGCGCGAGCGCGGCGTCGGAGAAGTCGATCCCGATCACTGCCTCGCCGAGCAGGACCCCCATCAGGAGGTAGACCAGCAGCGTCGGCAGCCCCGTGCGCGAGGAGAAGCGCACCGCCAGGATCGCGAAGAGCGTGACCGCTGACCCGATCAGCACGAAGTGGTCGAGCTGTTCGACGTCGAAGGTCATCTCACCGCTTTCGTGGGGTGGCGGGGCTCAATCCTATCGGTCGCTTTAGGGTCTGCCTTATGCAGATGGCCGAGCGGTGGGCAGCCGCACAGCGCGCGAACGTGCCGCCGTTCCATGTGATGGACATGATCGAGGCGGCGACGCGGCGGGCTGCGACCGGTGCTCCGGTCTTCGCGCTGCACTCGGGCCAGCCCGCCACCGGTGCCCCGGTGCCGGTGCGCGCCGAGGCGGTCCGGCTGCTGGAGGCCGGCGACCCGCTGGGCTACACCCCCGCGGTCGGGATCCCCGAGCTGCGTGAGGCGATCGCCGGTCACTACGGGCGCTGGTACGACGTCACGGTCGACCCCGACGACGTGGTGGTCACCACCGGAGCCTCCGGCGGCTTCCTGCTGGCCTTCCTGGCCGCGTTCGAGCCCGGCGACGTGGTGGCGATGGCCCGGCCCAACTACGCCTGCTACCGCAACGTCCTGGCCGCGCTGGGCTGCACCGTCGTGGAGCTGGAGACCGGCCCCGAGACGCGCTTCCAGCCGACCGTCGAGCAGCTCGCCACGGTCCCGGGCCTCAAGGGGCTGCTGCTGGCCTCGGCGGCGAACCCGACCGGCACGATGCTGATGCCCGAGGAGCTCGCCACCCTGACGGCGTGGTGCGAGGAGCACGGCGTCCAGCTGATCAGCGACGAGATCTACCACGGCCTGGAGTACTCCACCGGCGGCGAGCGGCTCTCCCGGACCGCCTGGGGCACCTCGCGCCGCCCGGTCGTCTTCGGCTCCTTCTCGAAGTACTTCTCCATGACCGGCTGGCGGCTGGGCTGGATGCTGGCGCCGGCCCACCTGCGCCGCTCGGTGGAGGTGCTGACCGGCAACTTCACGATCTGCCCGCCGACGCTGGGCCAGCGGGCGGCGGTGCAGGCGTTCACCGCGGAGTCCCGGGCCGAGCTCGACGGCCATGTGGCGCGCTACGCGGCCAACCGGCTGGTGATGCTGGAGCGGCTGCACGGCATGGGGATCACCCGACTGGCCCCGGCCGACGGGGCGTTCTACGTCTGGGCCGACGTCGGCCACCTGACCGACGACACGATGGCCTGGTCGCACCGGCTGCTCGCCGACACCGGCGTCGCCGTCGCCCCCGGTGTCGACTTCGACACCGCCGAGGGTCACCGGTTCGTGCGGCTCTCCTTCGCCGGCGACCCGGCCGAGATCGCCGGCGGACTGGACGCGTTGGCGACGTACATCGGCTGAGATCCGGCTCAGGCGGCGCGGCGCCGCACGACCAGCCCGAGACCGAGGCTGAGGACCATCCCGACGGCTACCCCGATCAGGGTCTCCAGCAGCCGGTCGCCGACCAGGGCGCCGGTCGGGCCGGGCGCGGAGAGCTGCACCATCGACAGCGCGACCAGGGTGATCAGGGTCATCGCGATCGCGTAGTTGCGCAGCACGATCAGCTCGATCACGCCCTGGCACACGATCGCGACGCCGAGCAGCAGCACCGGTGGTCCGTCGAGGGAGAAGAGCGCTGCGGCGAGTACGACGCCACCCGCGGTGCCCAGGAAGCGCTGCGCGCCCCGGGCCAGTCGGGAGTGGGTGTCGGTGCCGGTGACGGCGGCCACTGCGGCGATGCTCGCCCAGTACCAGCGCTCGTGCACCACCAGGTGGGCGGCGAACCCCGCGATCAGGGCCGAGGCGCCCATCAGGACCGAGCGCCGTGCGCCGTACGGCGTCGCCGCCCAGGTCAGCTCGAACGCGGTCGCCCGGCGCCACGGCACACGTCGGCACGCCAGGGCGACGGTGACCACCGCGGTCAGCAGGACCGTCCCGCCGCCGATCGCGACCACGGCCGGGAACGCCGATCCGGCGGCGGGGATCGACAGGCAGGCCCCGCAGGCGAAGACGGCGAAGATCGGCCCCGGCGGCGCCCACGCCATCGCGACGGAGATCAGGTTGACGCCGGTCGCGACCAGGGCGAGCACCACGATCCGCACCGGCGCGGGCGCGTCGAGGAAGGAGACCAGGGTGCCGATCAGCATCACGGTGACCAGCACGCCACCGGCGACGAGCTGGCTCCAGAGCCGGTGCGCGTAGGTGGCGTGGCGCCCGTAGACGGCGGCGAACGCGCCGAAGCCGGCGTACAGCGCCCACTCCAGGTGGTCGGTGGCGAAGAGCGCGATCAGGGGCACGGCCATGCAGAAGCTCGCCCGGAGCGCGACCCCACCGGCCGGGCTCGGCGGGGCGACGGCGACGATGGCGCGCCCGATCAGGCGAAGGTGTCGGTTCACTCGGGGGTCTTCTCGGACGCGACGGGGTGGTCGAGGACCTTGGTCAGCAGGGCGCGCAGGGTCTCCTGCTCGCTCGCCGACAGCGCACCGAAGGCGACCTCCTCGTTGTGCCGCTCCGCCGCCGTGGCTCGGGCGACCAGCTCGTCGCCCTGAGCGGTCAGCTCGACCGCGTTGCGCCGCCGGTCGGCGGGGTCGGGCCGCCGCTGCAGGGCGCCGATCCCCTCCAGGTCATCGAGGAAGCCGACCAGGTGGCCGGCGTTGAGGCCGGTGCGGCGGGCGAGCTCGCTCTGCGACACCGGCCCGAACTCGGCCAGGGCCGAGAGCAGGGTGAAGTGGTTGCGGGTCAGGCCCTCGGCCGCCATCACCTCGGTCAGGCGCACCAGGACCCGTCGCGCCACGGTCGCCGTCAGGTAGGCCATCGACGTGCGCTGGATGTGGGGAAGGTCCTCGGTCGGCATCACTCCAGCATACTCTTTCCGCCGGAAATCATTTCCACGAGAAACGTAGAGGCCAGTGGATCGCGCCCGTTATCCACAGCGCGCCCGACGGCAGGTGCGCCCGACCCCGCACCGGGGGATCGTGCTCGGATGAGCCCCGCCGACCTGGTCGATCTCGACCACCACGTCCACTCCCTGCGTACGTCGGCCGAGCACTGCCGCACCGAGGCCCACGCCCTACGTGCCCGGGTCGCGGCATCGACGTGGAGCGGTGCCACCGCCGAGGCGTTCGAGCGTGCCGCGGCCGGACACGTCCGGATGCTGCTGCTCGGCGCGCGGCAGCTCGAGGCGGCCGCCATCGCCCTGGAGCAGCACAGCGTCTCGTGCGCCGCCACCCTGACCGCGGCCCAGCAGGTGGCCTCGGTCGCCGGGGACGTCGTCAGCGGGATCGGTCACCTGGCCCACGCGCTGGTGCCGTGATGGCCGACCTCGGACCGACGTCGGACTACCTGATCGCGCAGTGGGAGGTGCGGACGATGACCGCACGACTCGACCACCTCAGCGACGACCTGCTGCGCCGCGCCGCGCGACACCAGCTCGCCGAGGCCGCCGTGACGGCGACCTACGCGCTCTCGCCCGGATCGGCGACGGCCGCGCTGGCGGCGCTGGGGTTCGCGACCGTGGGACCGACCGGACTGATCGCCCAGGCCGTCGCGCTCCGGGCCACCGCCGCCGCCCTGATCAGCGCCCAGCAACTGATGCTGGCCGCCGACGACGCGGTCGCGGCCGGGCTTCCGCTCGCCGAGAGTGTCGCCGGCGCGGCGATCCAGGCCCTGGACGCAGGAGCGCCCGGCCGCGCCCTGCTCGGCACCTATGCCGGCACCGAGGGGGTGCCCTCGCTCGCCCTGACCGGGACCGTGCGGGGCGAGACCGGACCGCACCGGCTCAGCGACCTGCTGCTCCGCCTCGACACGGTGAACCGGATGCCGGACGGGACCATCCAGATCCAGGCCATCACCGGCGCCGACGGCCGACGGCGGTTCGTGGTCTACCTCCCCGGGACCGACGCGTTCGACCGCGGCGCCGTGCGCAGCTGGCCGGCAAACGCCTCGATCCGTCTCGGTGCCCCGACCACCTACGAGGCCGGGATCGTCGAGGCGATGACGGCGGCCGGCGTCGGGCCGCGCGACCCCGTCCTCCTCGTCGGCCACAGCCAGGGCGGCATGGTGGCCGCCGAGATGGCCCGCCACCGGGGGCCGTTCACGATCAGCCAGGTGGTCACCGCCGGCTCCCCGATCGGCGACCGCCCTCCCCCACCGACCACCGGCCTGATCGCCCTGGAGCACACCGGCGACCCCGTCCCCGGCCTCGACGGCACCCCCGGACGCTCCACCCCCGGGGCCCGCGGCAGCGCGCCGCAGACCACACTGCGGTTCGGCGACGGCCTCACCACCCCGCTGGCCGCCCACGGGCTGGGGCACTACGTCGCCGGGGCCAGGACCGCCGAGGAGTCGACCGATCCGTCAGTGCGGCGGGCCGTGGCCGGCGTACGGGAGTTTCTGGGGGGACGCAGCGACGAGACGACGACCTGGGTGATCAGTCGAGCAGCCGCGTGACCCGCTCCACCTTCGCGCTGCGACGCGTAGACGGCTGACCACGTCGTGCCATTCGCACAGGTCGGAGCGTGGTGGGTACGCTCCGCCCGACCACCGTCGATGCAATTAAAAGCGCAACGAGGGCACCCACGAGGTCAAACTACCCACGACCCGGCGTTGGCGAGAGTCCACCCCACAGGGCCTCCCCGCCGTCTCTACTCAGGGTATCGAGCGCTTCCGCACGGATGCCGAGGAGACCCCGAGGGGCGTCCTTCCCCTACCCGAACCGAGCAGGGGAAGGACGCAGTCGTCAGATCCGGCAGAGGTTCAGCCTGTCCAAATTGTTCGCAAGAGTGGCATCGGCAGTAGACCTAAGGGAGCCCTGCTGGCACCCGCAGTTGTATGCCTCCACCCGCGCCCACTTCCCGCCGCCGAAAGTGTAGAACTGGTCGCCGTTTCGCATGGCGGCCCAAACCTGGGCGACAGTCCAACGACGGTCCCAACCCTGGTCCCCGCCAGTGCCCACGCCCACAATGTGACCGCCGCGCTGACAGTTGGTCTGCTCGGTACAGACAATCCGATAATCAGTCATAACGAGACCTTCCCGAAGACACCCGGCCGTCGCTGCGATCCGACACTCCAGGGGACCCCGGCGTTCACATCACACAACTCGCCTTGTATTGTCCGTACCACACCCGACCGGCAAGTTTGGTGTTCCACAGACCCCAAGGCCGACGACTTCCCCCGACTCCGGTCAAGGATTTCTCGGCCGTGGGGTCTGTTGTCTTCTGTAAGCGATTCTACCCAGGCGAGTTACGCCGATGTGATTCGAAGTGGTTTTCCCCACCGTTGTCCACAGGCAGCCAATGCCTCATTTGCCCTAGTCACGCTGGGATCGATAAAATCATCCACAACACAGGCGGACTAGACATTTTCGCTTTCCACACGCGTCTCACGCACGCGTTCTTTGCAAAAACGCACGCTTTCGTCGCGTCAGCGCTCTAAGATCCCCTCCACCCGGGCGACCTTCGCATCGAGTTCACCCTCAAACCCAGGCCGAATGTCCGCTTTCCCCACGAGGGACACAGGGACGCGTACGACCCGATGGCCTCTGTCGCCTACCGCACGACGTCAAAGCACTCGTCCCAGGCGCCTTCGACCGCCGTAAGTACCGGATCGATGCGGCTGAGCAGGCGGACTCACGTCGACCTTCACGGCGGCGACCGCCTCACCACCCCGCTGGCCGCACACGGGCTGGGGCACTACGTCGCCGGGGCCAGGACCGCCGAGGAGTCGACCGATCCGTCAGTGCGGCGGGCCGTGGCCGGCGTACGGGAGTTTCTGGGGGGACGCAGCGACGAGACGACGACGTGGGTGATCAGTCGAGCAGCCGCGTGACCCGCTCCACCTTCGCGCTCAGCTGACCGGTGTAGCCCGGCCGGATGTCGGCCTTGAGCACCAGACTGACCCGCGGGGAGACGGCCAGGACTGCCTCGGTGGCGCGCTTGATCACGTCCATCACCTCGTCCCACTCCCCCTCGGTGGTCGAGGCCTCAGGCCAATCCAAGAGCCGCCGACGCCCGAGCCGCCTGCCGCTCCAACTCTGCGCGACCTCGCGTCGTAGCGGGGCGCTGCAGCGCGGTCAGCCGAATCCGCGAGTCGTCTCGGCGGACGACCACCAGAGCGACTCTCTCGTAGTACGCACCCTCACCCGAAGCAGTAGCGACCGAGACGATGTCAGCGGCCTCAACCCACTCCGACCTGAGTCCGTGGCGATACCGGAGGCCACGTCGGTCGAGGGTTGCTCTGGACGAGGCCGCCGAGATCCCCACTCCGGCGAACACCAGACCGCACCCACCAGTGACAACCAACTCCCATACGTCATCCGATGCCACCGCCGCAGCGACCAAGAGGAGGCCAACCGCCGCGACGCCCACCAGGGGCACACGACCCCAAAATGGCGGGCGCACCACCATCCGGTCACCACCGGTGGGAGTCAACGACGTCACCACCTACTGCCCATTCAGCAGGGAATCCACTCGCGCTACCTTCGCGTCGAGTTCACCCTCGAACCCCGGGCGAATATCGGCCTTCACGACCAGCGACACACGAGACGCATACGGCGCTACGGCCTCCGTCGCACGCCGGATCACGTCGAAGCATTGATCCCAGGTTCCCTCCAGAGTGGTGAACATCGGATCAGTGCGGTTCGGCAGACCAGACTCCCGCACGACCTTCACGGCGGCGGCCACGGCCTCAGTGACCGAACCATCCTCACTTGCGCCGCCCAACGGGGCGACAGAAAACGCGACCAACATCAGGCGGCGACCTTTCCGGCGTACTCAGAAGTTCCCATGTCCCCGCTTACCCAAGTGCCCTCGATGGTGGTGAACATCGAGGTGAGCTCCCAGTCCAGGCCGGACTCCTTGACCACCTGCACGGCGGCGGCGACGGCCTCGGCGACCGAGCCGTCCTCGGCGCTGGATCCGGACGGTGCGATGGAGAAGGCGGCAAGCATGACTCGACGCTACCGAAGAGCGTCGAGCTGTCGACTTCTGGCGGTGCCAGTCGGTACCGGGCGATGACCGTTCGTGCAGCAGAACGGCTCGACACGCCCTACCTTTCGGCGCGTCGAGCCGCGTCGCTGCACGAACGGGACTGCCTAGAGGACCTTCGACAAGAAGGCCTGGGTGCGCTCGTGCTGGGGGTTGGCCAGCACCTCACGCGGGTCGCCCTGCTCGACGATCACGCCGCCGTCCATGAAGACCAGCTTGTCGCCGACCTCGCGGGCGAAGCCCATCTCGTGGGTGACGACCATCATCGTCATGCCCTCCGAGGCGAGCGTCTTCATCACCGCGAGCACGTCACCGACGAGCTCGGGGTCCAGCGCCGAGGTGGGCTCGTCGAAGAGCATCATGTCCGGGTTCATCGACAGCGCCCGGGCGATCGCGACCCGCTGCTGCTGGCCGCCGGACAGGTGTGCGGGGAAGGCCGACTCCTTCTCCGCCAGGCCGACCTTCTCCAGGTTGGCGCGGGCGACCTTGATCGCCTCCGACCTCGTGCGCCCCAGCACCTGACGCTGGGCGACGACGAGGTTGCGCAGCACCGTCATGTGCGGGAAGAGGTTGAACTGCTGGAAGACCATCCCGATCCGAGCGCGTACGGCGTCCAGGTCCGTCTCGGCGTCGCAGATGTCGACTCCCTCGACCAGGACCTCACCGGAGTCGGGCTCCTCAAGCCGGTTGACGCAGCGCAGCAGGGTCGACTTGCCCGAGCCGGACGGCCCGATCACGCAGACCACCTGACCGGCGCCCACCTCGAAGTCGATGCCCTTGAGCACCTCGTTCTTGCCGAAGGACTTGTGCAGCCCGCGGATCTCGATCGCCGCGGTCGGCGACTCCGTGGACGACGCCGGGGCCGACGCCCGAGCCGATGCCGTGGACGACTCCGAGGCCGGAGCGGTCGACGGCTCCGTCTGCTCCTGGGGGTTCTCGCTCATCGTGACCTCTGCTGTCGTCGTTCCATCCAGGCCACCAGCTGGGTCAGCGGCAGGGTGATGATCAGGTACAGGATCGCCGCCTGCGTGAAGCTGGTCGACGTGCCCGCGGTGGGGCCGTTGACCGTCATCGCGTTGGCCATCGTGGCCAGCTCGCGCTGGTTGATCATCATGCCGGCGACGAAGAGCAGCGAGGTGTCCTTGAGCAGGAGCACGAACTCGTTGGTCAGCGGCGGGATGACGATCCGGAACGCCTGCGGCAGCACGATCGTGACCATCGTCCGGGTCGGGCCCATCCCCAGCGAGCGGGCCGCCTCGGTCTGCCCCTTGGGCACCGCCTGGATGCCGGCGCGCAGGGTCTCGGCCATGTAGGCCCCGCCCACCAGGATCAGAGCGACCAGACCGGCCTGGATCGCGCCGCCGGGCCATTGCCAGCTGAACGCGATCGGCACACCGAAGGCCAGCGTCAGCACGACCACGATCACCGGCAGGCCGCGGAAGAACTCCACGATGGCGGTACCGATCCAGCGGTACGGGCGCAGCGGCGAGATCCGCATCATCGCCAGCACGGTGGCCAGCGCCAGACCGCCGACGAAGGCGATCGCGGTGTACTTGATCGTGTTCCAGGCACCGGTCTTGATCAGGTCCGGCCAGGTGCCCCACTCGCCCTTCCACGGCCGCCCGAACCCTTCGCGGGCGAAGAAGTTCGAGCTGATCGCATGCCAGTCGGTCTTGAACACAATCAGCGCCAGCACACCCACCAGCACCGCGTAGAGCGGCAGGTGGGTGAGCCGGCGCCGGGTCGATCTCAACATCAGGAGAACGCGTCCTTCACGTCTGCGTTCGAGGGTCAGCTGCCGAAGTACTTCGTGTAGATGGTCTTGTACTCACCATCGGCACGAAGCTTCTCCAGGCCCGAGTTCACGGCGTCGAGGAGGGTGGTGTTGCCCTTCTTGATCGCGAAGCCGTACTGCTCCTTGGTGTCGTAGGTCTGGACGATCTTGTAGCCGCCCGCCTTCTGGTGCAGGGCGTTGACGCCGATGTCCTGGAGCAGCGCGTCGACCGAGCCGGCCTTGAGTGCCTGGAACATCTTGCCGTCGTCGGGGAAGGCGATCACCTTGGCCTGGGGGGCGTGCTCGGTGGTGTAGGTCTGGCCGGTGGTGGAGTCCTGCACACCGACGTTCTTGCCCGCGAGGTCGTCGATCGTCTTGATCGAGGAGTTGTCCGGCACCAGCAGGGACTGCTCGGAGTCGAAGTACGGGTCGGAGAAGTCGATCTTCTGCTTGCGCTCGTCGTTGATCGTGATGGCGCTGGCAGCCACGTCGCACTGCGAGGAGTTGAGCGCGACACCGGACTGGATCGGCGCGAACGAGGTCGGCACGACGGCGAGCTTGAGGCCCATCCCGTCGGCGATCTTCTGGATCACGTCGATGTCGAAGCCGGAGAAGCCCGACGGCGAGGAGGAGTCCTCGGTCTCGAAGGGGGCGTAGGGCACGTCGGAGCAGACCGTGAGCTTGCCGCTCGAGATCGTCGTGACGGTGGCGCCCGTCGACCCGCTCGACGGAGAGTCGGAGGCCTTGGAGCCGGAGGAGTCAGACGACGAGCCGCACGCGGCCAGCGTCAGGGCGAGAGCGGCGGCGCTGAGGCCGGCGAGGACAGGGCGCTTGTTCATGGGTGAACCTTAACGTTCGCTGTCCGTTTGCGGACCCGACGACGAGCGGGAATCCGCCACCGTCATCAGACTGCAACCGACGAGTAACATCGCGCCGGCCCTAGGGTGTGCCGCATGGTCACCGTCACCCGCCTCACCACCGCCGACCACGACGACTGGAACGCCCTGTGGCAGGGGTACCTGACCTTCTACGAGACCGAGCTCACCGAGGCGATCACCGAGGAGACCTTCGCCCGCCTCGTCGCCGGGGAGCGGATGCAGGGCGCGATCGCACGCGACGACGAGGGCCGCGCGGTCGGCTTCGTGAACTGGCTGTGGCACCCGGGCACGTGGAGCCTGAGCGATCACGTCTACCTGGAGGACCTCTTCGTCGCTTCGGACGTACGCCGTGGTGGGGTCGGCCGGGCCCTGATCGGGTTCGTCACCGAGGACGCCCGGACCCGGGGCTCGGGCAAGGTCTACTGGCACACCATGCGGACCAACGAGACCGCCCGTCGGCTCTACGACCAGATCGCCACCGACACCGGCTACATGCACTACGAGATCGAGCTCTAAGCAGCAGGCCGCCGCGGACCGTCGGCGAGGCCGGTCAGGCCAGGTGGTGCACGAACTCGGTCAGCTGCTCCAGGTTGCGGCACTCCACCATCGGCACCACCGACCCGTACGGCGAGGCCGCCGAGTCGCCGACGTCCCACTGGATCTCGGCCTCGGGGTTGAGCCACCAGGCGTGCCGCGCCCGGCCGGCAAGCTCGCGCAGCGTGCCCAGGTTGAGGTCGGCGTAGTTCGAGCGGGCGTCGCCGAGCACCAGGAACGCGGTCTTCGGGCCGACGGCGTCACCGAACTTCTCGGCGAACTTCCCGAACGCCCTGCCGTAGTTGGTCCGCCCGACCGTCGCCGCGTACGTCGCAGCCCCGGTCAGCTCGGTCATGGTGTCGACCAGGTCCGCGCCCGGTCGCATCTGGTCGGTGACCTCGACGATGTCGTCGACGAACATGAACGCCCGGACGTTGGAGAACTGCTCGCGCAGCGCGATCACCAGCAGCAGCGTGAACGTGGCGAAGTGCGACACCGATCCGCTCACGTCGCACAGCACCACGAGCTCGTTGCGGTGGGGCCGCTTGGGCCGGTGCCGGGTCACGACCGGCACACCGCCGTACGACATCGACTCACGCATCGTGCGGCGCATGTCCAGCGGCCCACGACGGCGCCCGGCCTGCTGCTTGTTCATCTTGGTGGCGAGCTTGCGGGCCAGCGGGTACAGCTGGCGGCGCAGCTCCTCGACGTCGGCCTTGCGGGCGTGCAGGAAGTTGAGCTTGTCGATGGTGGGCCGCACGGTCACCTTGGCCAGATGCTCGGGGCCCTTCTCCTCGGCGATCCGCCGTCGGGCGTCGGCCTCGACCATCGCCTGGAACTCGCGCACCCGCCGGGTCGCCAGGGTGCGGGCCTGCTCCGTGGGCCAGCCCTCAGCGCTCAACGCCTCGATCAGCCGCCGCTCGATCTCCCCCGGATTGAGCCGTCGCAGCGCCGAGTACGCCGACCAGCTGCTCATCCCGGGCCCGCGGCCCGGCATCGCACCGAGCTGGCCCATCGCCTCCACCGCCGACTGCCGCATCTGGTCGGTGTCGCCCTCGGTCAGCACCTCGACGACCGCGTCGCGGAACCGCTCCACCGCCGGGCCGCCCAGCCCCTCGCCGGGGCCGTCCCCCGCCTCTCCCGAGCGCTCGGCAGCGGCGTCGGTGTCGTCGTCGGGACCGAGCACGGACCCCGTGCTCCCGCTGCCGACCATCCGCGGGAAGTAGAGCTCGAACAGCTCCTCGAAGGTGGGCCGCTGGCTGGCCCGTTTGATCAGGGTGGCGGCGTACAGGTCGTGGACCTGACCTCGGTCGCCCCACCCGACCAGGCCGAGGGCCGCGACCGCGTCGAGGTCCTCGGCGAGCGAGACCGGCAGCCCCGCGGCCCGGAGGGCCTCGAGGAAGGCGAGGTGGCGATCCAGCAGTGACATCGGCTCAGTCCCGGCGGGTCGGTCGGACCGTCAGTTCCACTTGGTCAGGGCCCGGTCGGGCTTGCCGAGCTTGAGCTCGCGGGTGGCGCGAGCGACGTCGGAGCTGTGCTTGAGCACCACCCCGAGGGTCTGGTCGATCACCGCCTCGTCGAGGTTGGCGATCTGCAGCGCGATCAGGGTGCGCGCCCAGTCGATGCTCTCGGCGATGCTGGGCGACTTCTTCAGCTCCAGGTCGCGCAGCCGGGCGATCACCTGGACCAGCTGGGTGGCGACGCGGTCGGAGAGGCCGGGCACGCGCGCGGTGATGATCGCCTTCTCCCGCTCCACGTCGGGGTAGTCGATGTGCAGGTACAGGCAGCGGCGCTTGACCGCCTCGGAGAGCTCGCGGCTGGCGTTGGAGGTGAGCAGCACGAACGGTCGCCGGGTGGCGGTGATCGTGCCGAGCTCGGGGATGGTGACCTGGAAGTCGCTCAGGATCTCCAGCAGCAGGCCCTCGACCTCGACGTCGGTCTTGTCGACCTCGTCGATCAGCAGCACGGTCGGCTGCTCGCGCCGGATCGCTGTCAGCAGCGGCCGGGTGAGCAGGAAGTCCTCGCCGAAGATGTCGTCGTGCATCGACTCCCAGGACTGGTTGCCGGCGGCCTGGATCCGGAGCAGCTGCTTCTTGTAGTTCCACTCGTACAGCGCCCGGGTCTCGTCGAGCCCCTCGTAGCACTGCAGCCGGATCAGCTCTGCGCCGGTGGCCGCGGCGACCGCCTTGGCCAGCTCGGTCTTGCCGACGCCGGCAGGGCCCTCGACCAGGATCGGCTTCTCCAGGGCTCCGGCGAGGTACGCCGTCAGCGCGATCGCGTCGTCGGCGAGGTAGCCGGTCGCCGACAGACGGGAGGACGCCTCGGCAGGAGTGTCGAACCAGGTCATAGGTCCCATCCTGTCAGGCGGGAGCCCCTTCCGGGACCGGTGACGTCGCACCGGGCACGGTGAACGTCACCCGAGCGCCGCCCTCGTGGTTGCGGCTGGCCGAGACCTGACCGCCGTGGCGGTCCGCGGTCTGCTTCACGATCGACAGCCCCAGGCCCGAGCCGGGCATGGCCCGCGACTCCGCCGAGCGGTAGAACCGCTCGAAGACGTGCGGCAGGTCCGCGTCGGCGATGCCGGGGCCCTCGTCGTCGACGGTGACGGTGCCGTCGACCAGCCTGACGTGGACCGTTCCGGCGGTCGGACTGAACTTCGCGGCGTTGTCGAGCAGGTTGGTCAGCGCCCGCTCCAGACCGGAGGCGTCGCCGACCACCCACCACGGCTCGGCGCGGACGTCGAAGACCAGCGACGGGGCGCGCAGCCGGACCCGCGAGACCGCGTGGTCGAGCACCTCGTGCAGGGCCACCGGTCCGACCTCGACCGGCTTCTCCTCCTCGCGGGCCAGCGCGACGAGGTCACCGATCAGGGTGGTGAGCTCCTCCATCTGCGCCCGGACGTCGGTCAGCAGCTCCTCCCGCTGGGCGGGCGCCAGGGTGATCCCGCCGCCGCCCGCATTCGCGGCGAGGTCGGCCTGGGTGAGCAGGTCGATGTTGGTCCGCATCGACGTCAGCGGGGTGCGCAGCTCGTGACCGGCGTCGGCGATCAGCTGACGCTGCCGGTCGCGGGAGGCGGCCAGCGAGACCAGCAGGCCGTTGAACGCGGTGGCCAGCCGGGCGATCTCGTCGTCGCCCTCGACCGGGATCGGGGTGAGGTCCTCGGTCCGGGCGATCTCCTCGACCGAACCCGTCAGACGGCGGACCGGGCGCAGGCCGTTGGCGGCGACCAGCCACCCCAGGACGCACGCCACGCCGACCCCGATCAGGCAGACCAGGAACATCACGATCCCCAGCCGGTGCAGCATCCGGTTCTGCGGGCTCAGCGACTGGGCCAGGACCAGTGCCTGGCCGGGCTGTACGGTCCGGACCGCGACGACGCGGTACTCGTCATCACCGGTGCCGACGGTGCGGATCGAGGAGTCGGCCTGCCCCTTCGAGACCGCCAGCTCCTGCGCCCCGAGGTCGGGGAAGCTCCCCGACCGGTCCGGCACATAGATGTTGTTGTTGTTGTAGAGGAACGCGATCCGGATGTCGGCGGCGCCGAGCGCCGCGGTGGGGATCAGCAGCTGCCCGGTGAGCTCCTGGAGCGCAGGCGAGGCGGCGGCACTGTCGGCACGCTGGCGCAGGGAGTCGTCCAGGTTGTTCGAGAGCTGCACGCGCAGCACGACGTACACGACGATCGAGAGGGCGGCCACGACGAAGGCCACCGCCACCGTGGTCAGGATCGTGACCCGGCTCGCCAACGAGCGTCGGTAGTGCCAGCGCTCCTCGAGGACGGAGGCGACCGTCACCGGTCTCAGGCTTCCTTGAGCACGTAGCCCACACCGCGCACGGTGTGGATCAGGCGCGTCTCACCCTCGGTCTCGGTCTTGCGGCGCAGGTAGCCGACGTAGACCTCGAGCGAGTTGGCCGTCGTCGGGAAGTCGTAGCCCCAGACCTCTTCGAGGATGAAGCTGCGGTCGAGCACGCGGCGCGGACGGCGCAGGAACATCTCCAGCAGGGTGAACTCGGTGCGGGTCAGCTCGATCGCCCGACCGGCGCGGCTCACCTCGCGGGTGGTGGTGTTCATGGTGAGGTCGGCGAACTCCAGGACCTCCTCGTCGTCACCGTCGGCGATCGGGACGGCGCGACGCAGCAGGGCGCGCAGCCGCGCGAGCAGCTCGGGCAGCGCGAACGGCTTGGTCAGGTAGTCGTCGGCACCGGCATCGAGGCCGTCGACCCGGTCGCCGACGGCGTCCAGCGCGGTCAGCACGATGATCGGTACGTCGTTGCCGGCTGCACGCAGCGCCCTGGTCGCCTCCAGGCCGTTGAGCCGCGGCATCATCACGTCCATCACGACGACATCGGCCTTGGCCGCGCCGATGACCGCGAGCGCCTCCGCACCGTCCTCCGCGAGGACCACGTCGTAGCCGTTGAACTCCAACGAGCGACGCAGGGACTCGCGCACAGCCTTGTCGTCGTCGACGACCAGGACACGGGACTTAGCGGATGCGGGATTCACGAGTCACAGCCTGCCATGACGGACTGAGCCCGCGCTGAGAGCGCGCCCCACGCAGACTGAATTCGCCGACTTCCGGGTTTCCCACCGTCGAGATCCGGCTTACCCACCGTCGAGATCCGGCTTACCCACCGTCGAGATCCGGGTTTCCCACCCCGGCATCCCTCAGCGACGCGAGGTGCCCTTCTCCCGCCAGGCCCGCTCGAACGGCAGCCGCCAGGTGTGCGGCGCGATCAGCTGGTGGATGGCGTTGGGGCCCCAGGACCCGGGAGCGTAGAGCCGCACCGGCGGCGGGTTGTCGAGCAGCGGCTGGGAGACCTCCCAAAGCGTCTCGATGCCCTCGGCGGTGGTGAAGAGGGTGTGGTCGCCGCGCATGGCGTCGAAGATGAGTCGCTCGTACGCCTCCAGCACGCCCGACGAGGAGGTGGTGTCCTCGGTGGCGAACTGCATCGAGAGCTTCTCCAGCTTCATCCCGGTGCCGGGACGCTTGCCGTAGAACGACAGGCTCATCTTCGACTGGTCGGCCAGGTCGAAGGTGAGGTGGTCGGGCCCCTGGGTACCGGCGTTGGAGCCCGCCGGGAACATCGTCAGCGGGGGCTCCTTGAACGCGATCGAGATGATCCGCGCCCCTTCGGCCATCTTCTTGCCGGTGCGCAGGAAGAACGGCACCCCGCTCCACCGCCAGTTGTCGATGATCACCTTGAGGGCGACGAAGGTCTCGGTGTCGGAGTCGTCGGCGACCTCCTCCTTGCCGCGGTAGCCGGTGTACTGGCCCCGGACGACGTTGTTCATCGGGTCGATCGGGCGCATCGACCGGAAGACCTTGTTCTTCTCGTCCGAGATCGGGCCGGGGGCCAGCGACGTCGGCGGCTCCATCGCGACGAAGGCGAGGATCTGCATCAGGTGGGTGACGACCATGTCACGGTAGGCACCGGTCGACTCGTAGAACGCGGTGCGTCCCTCCAGGCCGAGCGTCTCGGGGACGTCGATCTGGATGTGGTCGATGAAGTTGCGGTTCCAGATTGGCTCGAACAGACCGTTGGCGAACCGGAACGCGAGGATGTTCTGCGCCGGCTCCTTGCCCAAGAAGTGGTCGATCCGGAAGATCTGCTCCTCGTCGAAGACCTCGTGCACGGCCGCGTTGAGCGCCTTGGCGCTCGCGAGGTCGGTGCCGAACGGCTTCTCCATGATGATCCGGGCGTCCTTGACCAGGTCCGCCTCGGCGAGCTCCTTGATCACGACCAGCGCGGCCTTGGGCGGCACCGAGAAGTAGTGCAGCAGCCGGACCTCGTCGACCGGGACGCCCTCGGCCTTGGCCAGGTCGGCGCGCTTGGTGTCGACCAGCTTCTTCAGCGCCGGGGCGCCCTTGGTGGTCGGGACGTAGGAGAGCATCGCCTCGAACGGCGCCCAGCGCGCGTCGGTGATCTCACCCTTGCCGAACTCCTCGCAGGCCTGGCGGGCCAGCTTGAGGAACGCGTCGTTGTCCAGCTCGTCGAGGGACGTGCCGATGATCCGGGCACTGGTCAGCAGGCCGGCCTCGTGCAGGCGGAGCAGACCGGGCAGGAGCTTGCGTCGGGCGAGGTCGCCCGTCGCACCGAAAAGCACGATGACATGCGGCTGCACTGATTCGTCGGACGACACCATGAGTCAACCGTAATGGATGCCACTTGGATCGTTCCAGAGCGGTGGTCCAGGTCAGTCCAGAAGAGTGCGCACCAGCTCGTGCAGCAGGTCGAAGCCGCGCTCGGTGAGGATCGACTCGGCGTGGAACTGGATGCCCTGGAAGTGCGGCCCGTGGACAGCATGGATGTCGCCGTACGTCGGGTCGACGTCGACACTCACGCCCTCGGGCAGACCGGCCTCGCCGACCCGCCCGACGAACGTGTTGTAGAACCCGACCCGCTCGGTGCGCGTCCGCCCACCGAGGGTGAACGGCACCGCCGACTGCGTGCCCTGGAAGACGATGTCCTTGACCGCCAGGTCGATGCCGAGCTGGTGGCACAGCGCCTGGTGCCCGAGGCAGACGGCGAGGAAGGGACGCTCGGTGGCCAGCAGGTGGCCCACCGCCGAGCGCAGCTGCGCCATCTTCGGGTCGGCGTCGTCGCGCGGGTCGCCCGGGCCGGGCCCGACCACGACCAGGTCGGCACCGTCGAACGCCTCGGGCGTGTAGTCCTCGTGCCGCACCAGCGTCGAGGTCATCCCGAAGACACCGAGGATGTGCCGGATCATCTTGGCGAAGTCGTCCTCGCCGTCCAGGATCACGACGTGCTTGCCGGTCAGGGCCGGGTCGGGTGCCTTGTCAAGGTCGTCGACGCCGTCGCCCTCGCCCTGGTCGTTGAGCCAGAACGAGGAGAGCCGCCGGTTGCGTCGGTTGAGCTCGAGCAGCACGTCCTCGTCGGTGACGACCTCGGGGACACCGAGCTGGTTGGCGGCCGGAGCCGGCGGCACCAGACCGAAGGCGCCGAGGATGCCGGCGGCCTTGGTGTGCGTCTCGGCGACCTCGTACGCCGGGTCGGAGTCACGCACCAGCGTCGCACCGGCCGAGACCTTGAGGTGACCGTCGATCGACACGTCGGCGGTCCGCAGCGTGATCGGGCTGTCCAGCACCGGCGCACCGGCGGCGTCGCGGCCGAAGATCGCCAGGGCTGCGGCGTAGTAGCCCCGCCCCTCGGTCTCGTACTCCTTGATCAGGCGGCAGGCGTTCTCCACCGGCGAACCCGTCACGGTGGCGGCGTACATGGTGTCGCGCAGCACCTCGCGCGGGTCCCGCGAGGAACGGCCGGCGAGCAGGTACTCGGTGTGGATCAGGCGCGACATCGGCTTGAGGAACGGCCCGAGCACCTGGCCGCCCTCGTTGCAGATCTCGCACATCATCTTGAGCTCTTCGTCGACGACCATGTAGAGCTCGTAGATCTCCTTCTCGTCCTTGAGGAAGTCCAGGAGCTGCGGCTTGAGCAGCGCGGCGGCCTCCTCGGCCGTGGTCGCGTCGAGCTCACGCGGCAGCCGGAAGGTGCCCGAGATCGGGTTCATCCGGACGTCGCCGCCGTACATGGAGACGTGGCGCTCGGGGGTGGCACCGATCAGGTAGCGGTCACCGGTGAAGAAGCAGAACGTCCAGTAGGCCCCGCGCTCGCGCTCGAGCAGACGTCGGAAGACGGTCAGCGCCTTCTCGGCGCTCCAGTCAGCGACGACGGCCCGGTAGTGCCGCCCGATCACCAGGTTGGCGCCCTGGCCCTCGCCGATCTCGTCGTTGATGATCTGCTCGACGACCTTCTCGTAGGCCTCGTCGGAGGTACCGAAGCCGCCCCGGTCGGTGAAGCCGATCTCGTCGTCGGGCAGGGCCGCAAGCACCTCGGCCACGCTCAGCTCGAACTCGGTCTCGATGTCGACCACGACCAGCGGGGTGCCGTCGTCGTGGGCCTCGAAGCCGCGCTCGGTGATCTGCCGGAACGGGACCGCGACCAGCCGGTCGGCGACGTGCCCCGCAGCCGGGACGCCGGACTCCAGCGGGATGTCGAGCAGCGACTCGGCGATCCACCGGCGACCGCCCACGGCACCGATCGACTCGCGCTCCCCGGCCCGCGTCGAACGCCGGATCAGGGCCCACGCCTCGTGCTCCCGGATGGCCTCGATGGCATCAGCGGCAGAACGGGGCGTCTCAGTCATGGGACAACCCTAACGAGCGGTGTCGATCAGTTTTCCCCCGCGTTCAGGTCCTCGTTCAGGAGATGGTGGTGAGCAGCTGAGTGGCCCGGGTCAGGACGACGTACAGCGTCGCCCGACCGGTCGGCGACTCGTCCTCGATCTCCTGCGGACGGACCACCACGATGGCGTCGAACTCGAGCCCCTTGGTGTCCAGTCCGGTCAGCACCACGACCCGGTCCTCGGCCGAGGCCGAGCCCGACGAGTCGGCGGCTGCGGCGCGGGCGTGCGGTGCGTCGTCGGCGACCTCGGGCCAGCCCGCGAGCCAGGTGTTGACCTCGGAGCGACGCGAGACCGGGACCACGATGCCGACGGTGCCGCCGACCTCGCCGGCCAGGCGGACCACCTCGGCCCGCACCGCCGCCTCCAGCGCGGCGCCGTCGGCCCGGCCGGTGATCTCGACCGGCTCGACGCCGGTGGAGCGGACCGCGCGGGGCAGGTCGGCGTCGAGGCCGACGCGGGCGGCGTAGGCAGCGGCGTACTCGTAGATCTCCGAGGAGTTCCGGTAGTTGGTGGCCAGGTGGAAGGCGTGCACCTGCTTGCCCTCCAGCGCCTCGGCCCGGGCCGCGTCGGACTCGGCGGGGACCGGCCACGAGGACTGCGCCGGGTCACCGACGATGGTCCACGACGCGGTCCGACCGCGCCGCCCGACCATCCGCCACTGCATCGGGGTCAGGTCCTGGGCCTCGTCGATCAGGACGTGGGCGTACGGGTCGTCCTCGATCCGGTTCGTCGGCGGACGCCAGGACGGGCCGGTGGCGTACTCGCGGTCGGAGGCGGTGAGCAGCTCGGTGACGTTGATCCCCAGCTCGGGGTCGATGTCGCGGGAGTCCTCGGGCTTCTCCGGCAGATCGCCCAGGGCGTAGCGCAGCTCGTCGATCAGCGGCACGTCCTGCACGCTCGGGTCGGTGGCACCGCCGGTCCAGGACTTGAGCAGCAGGCTCTGGTCCTCGGCCGAGAGGACGCCGTCGCTGACCCGGGCCAGGAAGTCGGGGTCGCGCAGCCAGCCGAGCACGGTGGCGGCGTCCAGCGGCGGCCACCAGTCGGCGACGAAGGCGAGGAACTTGTCGTCGGAGACGATGTCGTCCTCGAACGCGTCGCGGCCACGCTCACGGCCACGCTCGGAGCGGACCTGGCGCCACAGCGCGTCCAGCAGGGTCTGCGCCACCCGCGGCAGCTGTCGGTTGCGCCGGCCCTGGCTGAGCAGCTGACGACGCAGGTCGCCGAGGCGGTTGCGGTCCAGGGTGAGGACGTTGTCGCGGTAGAAGACCTTGTACTCGCGCGCGGCCCCCGGCACGGCCTGGCGTGCGGCGCGCCGCAGCACCTCGGCCATCCGGGCGGCGCCCTTGACCGCCGCCACCGCGGGGTCGTCCTGCCGCGAGGCCTTCACCCCGTCGACGACCTCACCCAGCGAGCGCAGCGCCACGGCCGTCTCGCCGAGGCTGGGCAGCACCCGGCCGATGTAGTTCATGAAGACGCCGGACGGACCGACGATCAGGACACCGCCGGCCTCGTAACGCCGACGGTCGTTGTAGAGCAGGTACGCCGCGCGGTGCAGCGCGACCACGGTCTTGCCGACACCGGGACCACCGGAGATCGTCACGACGCCCTTGCCCGGCGCGCGGATCGCCTGGTCCTGCTCGGCCTGGATGGTCGCCACGATGGAGTGCATGGTGCGGTCACGGGCCCGGGACAGCTGCGCCATCAGGGCGCCCTCGCCCACGATCGGCAGCTCCTCCTCGCGCCCGGCGTACGCCTCGGCGTCGAGCAGCTCGTCCTCCACCCCGATCACGTCACGGGCCTTCGAGCGCAGCACCCGACGACGTACGACGCCCTGGGGCGCGGCAGCGGTGGCCTGGTAGAAGACGGCCGAGGCCGGGGCACGCCAGTCGATCAGCAGCGAGTCGCGGTTGTCGTCACGCAGCCCGATCCGGCCGATGTAGCGCGGCTCGGGGTCGAGGTCGGCGTCGAGGTCGAGCCGGCCGAAGACCAGGCCCTCGTGGGCGGCGTCGAGCTGGGCGATCCGCTTGGCCGCCTGGAAGAGCATCGCGTCGCGCTCGACCAGGCCACCCTCGTGGCCCAGACGGCCACGGGCGTGCCCCTCGGACTCCAGCGCCTTGGCGGCCTGGGCCGAGGTCACGAGCTGGCGGTACACCCGATCGACGAAGGCCTGCTCGGCCGCGATCTCACGCTGTGCCACAGCAGCGGAATCGGTCTGCGACTGATCGCTCTGGTCGTTCAACGACGTCTCACTGTCCCCATCACCACGGGCCGGCAACCGCGCCGACCGAGCAGTCAACTCTACCCCCGGGAATGCCCCGGCACGACGTTGCCGAACCCCGGATGCGGAGGCGTGTCGCGGCCACCGTGGCGGGGCCTGCGGCGTACGCCTCAGAAGGTGTCGTTGAAGCGCCGCTCGCGGACCGCGTGCGGGTCGGTGGACTCGGCCTCCTGCGGGTTCAGGAAGGGGTCGCTCTGGTCACGGCGACGGTTCGGCTTCCGCGCCCAGCTGGGGTCCATCACGATCTCGTGGGTGTCCCCGTCACGGCCGTCGAAGCTGACCGCCACGGTCTGGAAGCCCTTGTGCCGATTCATCAGCGCGTACGACGCGTAGGCGCGGCGATCAGCATCGGTCAGGTCCACCGCGTCGGTGAACGGGGTCAGCAGCGCACGCGGCCACAGGTGCCGCACGATCACGACGTTGACCTCGATCGAGAGCACGCCCATCACCGCAGCGACGTAGATGAACGCGATCAGACCCAGAACCGTGGCGAAGGTCTGGTTCATCCCCGAGGCGCCGTTGATCACCTTGTCGACGTAGACCGTCCCGCCCCACTGCAGGATCTGCCACAGCACCGCCATCGTGAACGCACCCGGTGCGGCCGAGCGCAACGGGTGGTTGCGGGCGGTGCCGAGGCGGAAGAGCAGGGTCAGCATGGTGCCGACCAGCAGCACGGTGGCGAGCACGATCAGCCAGCGCAGGTTGGCGTCGATGTGCGGCCCGAAGACCTGGGTGTTGGCTCCCAGGGTGGAGACCACGGAGATCGCCAGCACCGCCAGGCCGGCGGTGCCGAGGAAGATCAGGCTGCGCAGCCGCAGCAGGATCGGGTTGGGCCGGCTGTTGCGCGGCACCGACCAGGCGGTGTTGAGGGTGTTCTGGATCGCCTGGCCCAGGCCCATCGCACCGTAGACGGCCGCCAGCGAACCGGCCACCACACCGCCGGTCGAGCCCTGGATGGACTCCGGGCGGCCGAGCTGGTCACCGATGATCGGGAACTGGCTCAGCGCGGAGTTGAGCAGCTCCTCCTGGAGCTTCGGGTTGCCCTGCAGGAAGAAGCCGAGGATCGAGGTGGCGAGCAGCATCAGCGGGAAGATCGCGATGAAGGCGTAGTACGTCACGACGGCCGCCAGGTAGTTGCCCTGGTCGTCGAAGAACTTGTAGATCACCCCGAGGGGAAACCCGATCGGCGGAAAGCGCCGCTGCGCCCGATCGACCGACCCTACGAATCCCACGTGCGCAACCTTAATGTGAGCCGGGATGAGTTCCTGACAACAGTGTGAACATCGTGTCGATCGTCCACCACTTCTAGCCATCAGGCTCCTACAGTCACAGGTGGACGTCGCGGAGGACACCGCGGTCCCACTCGGGGGAGGCACAGGCGTGGCGACGATGACAGTGTCGGGTCATGACCGCGACACCGACCGGCAGCTGCGGCGGGTCCGCACCAACCAGCGCACCCGGCGCTGGGCCAGCTGGCTGGCGCTGGCGGCCGGGGCATTGACGATGGCCTCGGCCCTGACCCGGCCGATCCACCGCCGACTGGAGTTCCTGCTGGAGTTCCTGCCCTTCCAGGCGCTGCACATCGCCACCGGCGCGACCCTCTTCGTCGGCGCCGCCCTCCTGATCACCGCCCGCGGCCTGCGCCACGGCCAGTGGGTCGCCTGGGTCTCCACGGTGTCCCTGCTGGCGGTCTCGCTCGGCCTCAACCTGCTCAAGGGCCTCGACGCCGAGGTCGCCACGGTCAGCGCCGTGGTCGCCCTGTGGCTGCTGGTCTCGGCCAACGCGTTCCGGGTGATGCCGACCCGCGGGCAGCTGGTCTGGAGCCTGAAGTGGGGCGGCCTGGTCGGCCTGGTGGCCCTGGTCATCCCCACCGCGGTCTCGTTCCTCGTGCGCTACGAGCACCAGGGCGAGACGCGCCATCTGGCCGCCCACCGGCTCGGACGCAGCCACCTGATCGGCAGGCCGACCACGATCCCGACGCCGCTCCTGATCGAGTTCGGGGTCGCGGTCGCGCTGCTGCTGCTCTGGTGGGTGCTCTCGCGCTGGCGCACCGCGAACCAGCCCAACCAGCACGAGGCCGACCTGGAGACAGCCCGGCACCTGCTCGACACCACCGGCGGCGACACGCTGGCCTACTTCGCGCTGCGCGACGACCGGGAGTGGTTCTTCTCGGGCCGCTCGTTCGTCGCGTACGCCGTCCGCGGACCGGTCTGCCTGGTCTCCCCCGATCCGGTCGGGCCGCCCGAGGAGCGCTTCCAGGTCTGGGCCGACTTCCTCGAGTTCGCCAGCGACCGCGGCTGGGGCGTCGCCGTCCTGGCCGGCTCCTCGCCCTGGCTGGAGGTCTACCAGCGCTCGGGGCTGCGGGCCTGGTACTACGGCGACGAGGCGATCGTCGACGTGCCGTCGTTCACCCTGGAGGGCTCGGCCAACAAGGGCCTGCGCCAGGCCGTCAATCGGGTCGCCCGGGCCGGGGTCAGGGTCGAGTTCATCGACCCCGCGCACGCCTCCCCCGCCCTGGTCGAGTCGGTGCTGGCGATGGCCGGGCGCTCGCGCCAGGGCGAGGCCGAGCGGGGCTTCTCGATGACGCTGTCGCGGCTCTTCGACCCGCGTGACACCGGGCTGCTGATGGCCGTCGCGTTCGACGCCGAGGACCGGGTGCTCGGCTTCATCCAGTGGACCCCGGCCACCCTGCTTCCCGGGTGGTCCCTCGACGTGATGCGGCGCGACACCGGTGACGACGTACCCAACGGGCTGACGGACTACCTGATCGTGCGCACCCTGGAGCACATCGCGCCGCAGGGCGCGGCCGGCCTCGGCCTCAACTTCGCGGTGATGCGCCGGACCCTGGACGACCCGCCGCCGGGACTCAAGGGCAAGGTCAGCCGCTACCTGCTCGACCTGGTGGCGCGCTACTCCCAGGTCGGGTCGCTGGAGCGGTTCAACGCCAAGTACCGGCCGCGCTGGGAGCCGCGCTACCTGGTCTGGGGCGCCACCGACGAGGTGCTCACCCAGGCCCTGGCGATGGCCCGTGCCGAGGGCCGTCTGGAGTTCACCCGACGGCGGGGCGGCGCCGCGAGTACGGCGTCCGGAGACGGCCCCGCGGAGAGCGCGTGAGCACGCCGCTGGCGCTGGGGATGCTGGCGGCCGCGTCGCTGCTGCTCGGGGTCGCCGCGGTGGCGCAGGCGATCGGTGCGGCCCGGACCAGCGGCCTACGGGTCCTCGTCCAGCCCTGGTACCTGCTCGGCACCGCCTGCGACCTGGGCGGCTGGCTGCTGAGCGTGCTGGCGATGCGCCACCTGCCGATCCTGCTGGTGCAGACCGCGCTAGCGGCCTCGCTGTGCGTGACGGTGCTGCTCGGCACCGTGGTGCTGGGCACCCGGCCCGGCACCAGGGTGTGGGGCGGGGTGGCGGTGCTGCTGGTCGCGACCGGCCTGGTGGCGCTGGCCGCCGAGACCGGTCGGGTGGGGGCGGTGCCGGGGGCGCTGACCCCGCTGCTCGGCGTCGGCCTGCTCGTGGTCGCGGTGGCGTCGGCGTGGGCGTACCGCTCCCCGGGGACGGCCCGTTGTGCGGCCCTGGCCGGGCTGGCCTACTCGGGGGCGGCGGTGGCGGCCCGTGCCGTGCACGGCAGTGGCGCTGCCCACCTGCTGACCGATCCCCTGGTCTGGCTGCTGCTGGCCCTCAACCTGATCGGTGCGGTGATGTTCGCCCGCTCGCTGGAGACCGGCCCGCACGCCGTCAACGAGGCCACCGCCTGGCTGTGGGCGGTCGAGCTGGTGGTGCCGTCGGTGGTCGGCCTGGCCGCGCTCGGCGATCGGGTCCGGCCCGGCTGGGGCGTGCCCACGGCGGCAGCGATCGCCGCCGCCGTGGTGGCCGCCTGCGTGGTGTCGCTCTCGGGTGCCGAGGAGCTCACGCCGCGAAGCCAGGAAGCCCTGCCGCCAGCCAGCTGAGGGCATCGGGCACGAGCGGCTCCCAGACGGAGTTGCGGTGCCCGCCGACCGAGATCACGGCCGCCTTCACCTCGGTCGGGGCCTTCGCCGCGGCGATGAAGTCGCGTGAGGTCGGCCAGGCGATCGAGTCCTGCTTGGAGGCGAAGAGCCAGACCTTCACCGGCGGCCGCTTCTCCTTGGCCATCGTGATCAGGTTCCAGCGCTGCAGCTGCGCCGTGGTGTACGGGTGGAAGGAGCCCTCGTACGACGGCACGAAGTACCCCGAGAACGAGATCCCCGCGCCGTAGACGTCGGGGTGACTCATCGTCAGGAACGCCGCGCACCAGCCGCCGAAGGAGTAGCCGATCGCCGCCCAGCCGGTGCGCACGTCGGAGGCGTGGACGTGGTTGACGATCCACTGCGGCAGCTCCTTGCTCAGCCAGGTCTCGGTCTGCGGCGTCCCCGCCGGGCCGTTGAGGCACTCGGTGTCGCGACTGGTCGGGTTGTTGATCTGCGGCACCACCACGATCGCCGGACCCATCTTGTGGCTGGCGATCGCCTTGTCGACGGAGCTCACGATCGAGGTCGCCATGAAGCCGTGCGGCGAGCTCGGGTAGCCGTGCAGACCCAGCAGGATCGGGTACTTCCGGGTCGAGGTGGGGTCGTAGCCCGCCGGCAGGTGCACCTCGACCTCCATGTTCTGGTTCGAGGCCTCGTCCTTGACGGTGTAGATCTGCTCCTGCTGGCCGGCCGCCGGCAGTGCGTAGTTCGCCGCGGCCGTCGGGGCCGGGATGCCGGCGCCGGCCACCTTGGTCGGCTCCGGCGCGTTCCCGCCGCCGGTGATCGTGGTGTACGAGCTGTGGTTGCCGACCAGGTCGCCCCAGCTGGAGTACCAGACGTACTTGTTGTTGACCGCGATGCCGACCTGCATCAGCACCACGACGGCCAGCAGCATCGCCAGCAGGCCACGGGTCGCCCCTTGGGCAATCTCCGAGCGCCACCGCGGCCGGCCCCACACGATCAGGACGAGCAGGACGACGAGGACCAGCCCCACGACCCACGGCAACAGCGAACCGGTCAGTCCCATGCTCCACCCCCGAGGACGTTCGCGTGGTGTCCGGCCACCTGCCGTTCCTCCGAACTGGTCCTTGTCGCCGACACTAGCCCCGCGGCACCAAACACCCGGGCCGCGAACCTCGGCCCCTCGCTTCTGCGCCTCGGCTCAGCGCTCCGGTTCAGTACTCCGGGGCGAACCCCACCAGCGGCAGGTAGATGGTGTCCAGGATCTCCTCCATGCTCGCCGCGTCCGGGATCTCACCGGTCATCAGGGCGTGGTGGCGCAGCAGGTCCATCGGCAGCGTGGCGATCCGGGGTGTGAGCCGGTCCGGGTCGATCTCGCCACGAGCCACGGCACGTTCCAGGATCGGCCGGATCCGCTTGGTCGAGTCGCGCAGCAGGTCGGCCCGGAACTGCGCCAGCGGGACGCCGGTCTCGACCGAGGCGGCCATCCCGATGGTGAGCATCCGCACCATGTCGAAGCCGACCTCGCCCGCCAGATCCAGCATCGCGAGCATGTCGCCGCGCAGGCTGCCGGTGTCGGGGGCGGCGAACGCCACCTGGGCGCGCCTCCAGCGCAGGGTGTCGAGCACCAGCGCGTACTTGTCGTCCCAGCGGCGGTAGAGCACCGCACGCGAGGTCGAGGCGCGTTTGGCGACGCGGTCCATGCCGAAGCCGACGTACCCGTGCTCGGTCAGCTCGGCCCAGGCGGCGTCGAGCAGCGCGGCCTCCAGGGCCTCGCCGCGACGACGGGTGTCGACCTTGGACCCCGCCTCTCCCTTAAGAGACATATATGTACCCTATCAACGTGACAGCGACCTCTCCCGCTCCTGCCGACGCGGCAGGCCCGTCCAGCTCCTCCGGACTGGACCCCCATCTTCTGCGCACCGCCTTCGCGATCATCGCCGGCGGTATCGCCGTCATCTTCGACTCCACCATCGTCTCCGTCGCCATCCGCGACCTCGGCCGCGAGCTGAACTCCGGTGTCAGCCAGATCCAGTGGGTCTCGACCGGCTACCTGCTGGCGATGTTCGTCGCCATCCCCGCCACCGGCTGGCTCCAGTCCCGCCTGGGCGGCAAGCACCTGTGGATCTGGGCCCAGATCCTCTTCGGCCTCGGCTCCGTGCTGTGCGCCTGCGCCTGGGACACCCCCAGCCTGGTCGCCTTCCGCGTCGTCCAGGGCCTCGGCGGCGGCGTGATGATGCCGCTGATGATCACCCTGCTGATGCAGGCCTCCCAGGGCCAGCCGCTGGGCAGGGTGATGGCCGTGATCGGCCTGCCGATCTCGCTCGGCCCGATCCTCGGCCCCGTCCTCGGTGGCGTGATCCTGCACTTCGGGTCGTGGCACTGGCTCTTCCTGGTCAACATCCCGTTCGTCATCGTCGGCGTCACCGCCGCGATCAAGGTGCTCAACCACGACCGACCCGCCCCCGGCACCGGCCGCGCCTTCGACTGGCTGGGCTTCTGCCTGATGGCACCGGGCACCGTCGGCGTGATCTACGGCCTGGCCAACGTCAGCGAGGACGGCGGCCTGAGCCGCACCGACGTGTGGCCGTTCCTCCTGGTCGGCGCGATCCTGCTGGCCGCCTTCGTGCCGTGGGCGATCTCGCGCGGCGACCGCGCCCTGATCGACGTCAAGCTCTTCCGGCACCGCCCGCTGGCCGTCGGCGGCGCGCTGATGTTCCTGATGGGCTTCGTGCTCTACGGCTCGATGTTCCTGATGCCGCTCTTCTTCCAGACCCTCGACGGCGCCACCCCGCTGCGCGCCGGCCTGCTGCTGGTCCCCCAGGGCGTCGGCACCCTGCTGTCCCGCCGGATCGGCGGACACTGGACCGACACCATCGGCCCGCGGATGGTCGCGATGGTCGGCTTCGCGATCGCGATGGTCGGCACCATCCCGTTCGCGTTCTCCGACGGCGACACCGCCCAGTGGCTCCTGATGGCCGTCCTGCTGGTCCGCGGCTTCGGCCTGGGCATGGTGATGACCCCGATCATGGCGGTGGCCTACAACGGCCTGGAGCGCCACGAGATGCCCGACGCCAGCATCCTGACCCGCGTCACCCAGCAGCTCGGTGGCTCCTTCGGTACGGCGGTCCTGGCGACGATCCTGTCGGGCTCGATGGCCTCCGCCTCCGGTCCGAGCGACATCGCCGCAGGGTTCCAGGAAGCGTTCTGGTGGGCGATCGGCTTCACCGCCGTGGCGACGGTCCTGGCCGTCGTACTGCCGAAGCGGCCGCTGCCGCTCTAGCCTCCCTCGGGTGCGCGCCGCAGGGACGGCGCGTACCCGAAGGTGGCACCGACCGGCGCGCCAGCGAGCCACGTCCACACGAAGACACGATCCTGCCCCTCAGAAGTCGCTGTCATCGCGGCTCGCCTCCGTGACGTCGACGCGCGACGGGATCAGGCCGAGATCGCGCTCGGCGGAGCGACGCAGCCGGGCGACCTCGACCGGGTCGGTGGTGGAGAACAGCGGGATCCCCAGCAGCGCCGCGGCGTTCAAGGTCGTGCCGATGGCCACCGTCGGCTCCCCTCGCTCGATGGCAGCCAGGGTCGGCCGCGACACGGCCAGTCTCCCGGCGAACTCCTCGGCGGTCAGTCCGCGCTCGATCCGGGCGCGACGGATCATCGCCCCCAGCGCACGGACCGCATCGCTCACCTCAGGGCGAGGCGACACTGGCTTCTTCGGCATACGTCGACTCTAGGTAAATAAACCTTCCACAACCAGGGGCTTCGCAAACTTTATTGCACATCCTGTGCGAGCGGCACGGTCCCGCGCATCGCCCGCGCGAGCCACGGACGTGACCCTGAAATGACAGCGAGCCGGGGACGGCAACCGCAACAGCGGCTGCCTTCCCCGGCTCACCAGGCTCACGGGGTCACCGACCCCGGGTCACCCTCAGGCGGAGGCGGCCTCGCGGGCAGCGACCAGGTTGAGGGCGATGTCGATGATCATGTCCTCCTGGCCACCGACCAGACGACGCTCGCCGCACTCCATCAGGATGTCGCGGACGTCGACGCCGTACCGCTTCGAGGCGTTCTCGGCGTGGCGCAGGAACGAGGAGTAGACCCCGGCGTAGCCCAGCGTCAGCGTCTCGCGGTCCACCCGGACCGGACGGTCCTGGAGCGGGCGCACGATGTCGTCGGCAGCGTCCTGCAGCTTGAACAGGTCGCAGTTGTGCTTGAAGTCGCTGAGGTTGGCGACCGCAATGAAGGGCTCGATCGGGCAGTTGCCCGCACCGGCACCGTGACCGGCGAGCGAGGCGTCGACGCGGTAGACACCGTTCTCGACGGCGACGACCGAGTTGGCCACCGACATCGAGAGGTTCTCGTGGGCGTGGATGCCGATCTCGGTCTGCGGGTCGAGGGCGTCGCGGTAGGCACGCACCCGGGCAGCGACGTCGTTCATCGTCAGGCGGCCGCCGGAGTCGGTGACGTAGACGCAGTGGGCGCCGTAGGACTCCATCAGCTTGGCCTGCTCGGCCAGCTTCTCCGGGGCGGCCATGTGCGAGAGCATCAGGAAGCCGGAGACGTCCATGCCGAGCTCACGCGCGGCCTGGATGTGCTGGGCCGACACGTCGGCCTCGGTGCAGTGGGTCGCGATCCGGACCGAGCGAACACCCAGGTCGTAGGCGTGCTTGAGCTCGTGGATCGTGCCCACACCGGGCAGCAGCAGGGTGGTGAGGCGAGCGTTCTTGATCACGCTCGCGGCGGCCTCGATCCACTCCCAGTCGGTGTTGGAGCCGGGACCGTAGTTGACCGAGCCACCCGCGAGACCGTCGCCGTGGGCGACCTCGATGGCGTCGACACCGGCCTCGTCGAGGGCCGAGACGATGCGCTTGACGTCGGCCGGGCTGATCCGGTGGCGGACGGCGTGCATGCCGTCGCGGAGGGTGACGTCCTGGACGAAGATCGGGGTGCTCATGCGTTCGCCTTCTTCTGTGCGATGCGCTCGGCGACCTGGAGGCCGGCCGAGGTCATGATGTCGAGGTTGCCGGCGTACGCCGGAAGGTAGTGCGCGGCACCCTCGACCTCGAGGAAGACCGACACCTGGTGGGTCGGGCGCTCGGCGCCCTCGGTGAGCAGCGTCTCGACCGGCTGGTCGTCGTCGATCGGGAAGATCTGGACCTGCTGCTTGAGCCGGTAGCCCGGGACGTACGCCGACACGTCGGCGACCATCTTGTCGACCGAGGCCTTGATCTCGGCCTCGAGCGAGGCGGCGTCGGCGCCACCGAGGTTGACCAGGGCGAACACGGTGTCGCGCATGATCAGCGGCGGCTCGGCCGGGTTGAGGATGATGATCGCCTTGCCGCGCTTGGCACCACCGACGGCGGTGATGGCGGCCGAGGTGGTCTCGGTGAACTCGTCGATGTTGGCGCGGGTGCCCGGGCCGGCCGACAGCGACGCGATGGAGGCGACGATCTCGGCGTACTCGACCGGGACGACGCGGGAGATCGCGGCGACGATCGGAATGGTGGCCTGGCCACCGCAGGTGACCATGTTGACGTTCGACTTGTCGAGGTGCTCCTCGATGTTGACCGCCGGGATGACGTAGGGGCCGATGGCCGCCGGGGTCAGGTCGATCATGATCTTGCCGAGCGGCTCGAGCTTGCCGGCGTTGTACTTGTGCGCGCCGGCCGAGGTGGCGTCGAAGACGATCTCGATCTCGTCGAAGTTCGGCAGCGCCATCAGGCCGTCGACACCCTCGTGGGTGGTCGCGAAGCCGAAGCGGGCCGCGCGGGCGAGGCCGTCGGAGTTGGGGTCGATGCCGACCATCGCGCCCATCTCGAGGTTCTCGGAGGTGCGCATCACCTTGATCATCAGGTCGGTGCCGATGTTGCCCGACCCGATGATGGCGACCTTGGTCTTTCCAGTCATGGGTTTCAGTCCTTATGCAGAGGGTTGAGGAGGCTTGCGAGTCGCTCGGGGCGAGTCTCAGGCCGGGAAGGTGGCCGCGACCGTGCCGAGACCGGTGATCGAGACCTCGACCGTGGCGCCGGGAGTGATCGGCGCCATCGGGCCGAGCGCGCCGGAGAGCAGGACCTGGCCGGCACGGAGCGGCTCGCCGAAGTCGCGGGCGTACTTGGCCAGCCAGACCACGGCGTTGACCGGGTCGCCGAGGCAGGCGGCGCCGTTGCCGGTGGAGACCTGCTCGCCACCGATGCTCATCGTCATCTCGACGTCGACCGGGGTGAACTCGTCGAGCGTCTTGCGCTCGGTGCCGAGCACGTAGACGCCGGCCGAGGCGTTGTCGGCGACGGTGTCACCGAAGCTGATGTCCCAGTTGGCGACGCGGCTGCCGCAGACCTCGATGGCGGCGACGCCGTAGTCGATCGCCTCCTTGACCTGGTCGTAGTCCAGGTCGCCCTCGGCGAGGTCGGCCTTGAGCACGAAGGCGACCTCGGCCTCGGCCTTGGGCTGGAGCACCTTGTCGAACGGGATGTCGTCACCGTCGGTGAAGGCCATGTCGTCGGTGAGCCAGCCGAAGTCGGGGGTGGCCACACCGATCTGCTTCTGGACCGCGTCGGAGGTGAGGCCGATCTTGCGGCCGACGACGACCCGGCCCGCCTCCAGCTGGAGCGCGATGTTGGCGTTCTGGACCGCGTAGGCGGCCGCGATGTCGTCGCGCCCGATGAGGTCGCGCACCGGCGAGGTGGCGACCCCGGTCTCGGCCGCGGTGCGCAGGCGCTCGGCAGCCTGCGCGATGGCGTCAGCGCTGACGCTGCTCGTGAGGGTCTCGGTCATAGTGCCAACTGTCCCCCGTCGATGTGGCCGCGACCACGCCGATGTTCCACTCACCGGTACGCTGATTTCATGAGTACGGCGGCTCTGGACACGGTCCTCGGCAAGGCGGTGGCGATCCTGCGGGCGTTCAGCGCCCATGACCGGGTGCTGCCCCTGGCCGAGCTGGTCCGGCGTACGGGCCTGCCGAAGGGCACCGTGCACCGGATCGCGGGCGACCTGGTCGAGCACCGCTTGATGGACAAGACCGCGCAGGGCTACCGGCTCTCGGGCGGGCTCTTCGAGCTGGGCCTGCGCGCCTCGGCGGAGCGGACCCTGCTGGAGGTCGCGATGCCGTTCCTGCAGGACCTCTACGAGCGCACCCACGAGACCGTCCACCTCGGGGTGCGCGAGGGCGAGGAGGTCGTCTACATCGCCAAGATCGGCGGCCACCGCCAGGCCCGCACCCCCTCGCGCACCGGCGGCCGGATGCCGATGCACTGCACCGCCCTGGGCAAGGTGCTGCTCGCCCACGCCACCCCGGAGCTGCGCGCGGAGGTCCTGAGCAAGCCCCTGGAGCGCCGCACGCCGCACACGATCATCGCCCCCGGCGTGCTGCGCCAGCAGCTGGATCGGGTGCTCGAGACCGGGGTCGCCTTCGAGCGCGAGGAGTCCACCGCCGGCCTGCTCTGCGTGGCCTCGCCGGTCTTCGAGCCCGACGGCAGCAGCCCGGTCGCCGCGATCTCGGTCACCGGGCCGGTGGGCCGCTTCCGCCCCGAGACCCAGGTGACGGCCCTGCGGGCGGTCTCGGCGGCACTGGGCTCCACGCTGGCCCGGCGTCGCGTCTGACCGCCCGCTGCTCGAGTCCGCACTCGAGCCTCAGTGCTCAGTTCCGCACAGCGTTCAGCGCGCGGGCACCTCGACGGCAGCACTGGCGGCCTCAGCAGCCTCGGCCTCGGTGTCCATCGCGTCCTTGGAGCCCCGGTACGTGAGGTGGAGGGCCGTCACCGCGATCGCGGAGACGACCAGCACACCGCCGTACAGCCGATAGAGGTCCTCGGGGGTGAAGCCGTGCTCCTGGAGGAAGGTGGCGATGTTGGGGGCGAAGAAGGCGACGATCCGGCCGACGCCCATCATCAGGCCGACCGCGGCGGCGCGGATGGCGACCGGGTAGATCGACGGGCTGATGCCGTAGTAGGCGGCGACGCCACCGTTGACGGCGAAGCCGACCAGGACGGCGAGGATCAGCACCATCGTCTTGTCGGTGAAGAACGCCGCGAAGGCGAAGAAGACGATCACGCCGAAGGCCATGATCATGCCGGTGACCAGGCGGGCCGGGATCCGGCGGGCGAGCAGGCCGAAGGCGAGCGCGCCGAGGATGCCGCCGGCGGCGACCATCGCCTGGGCGCGGATGCCGAAGTCGGGGTTGCCGGTGGTCTCGGTGACGAGCTTGGCGGTCAGGCCGTTGGCGAAGTAGAACGCCGCGATCAGGGTGGCGTAGGAGATCCACAGCAGCAGGGTCCGCGGCAGCATCGCGCCAGAGAAGACCTGGCGGACGAAGCCGCCCTCCTGGATGCGGGCCGGCGGCGCGGGCAGCTCGGCGGCGGCCGCGACGCCCATCCGGGCGGCGATCCGGTTGTAGGTGGCGAGGTCACCGCTGCGGCGACGCTGCACCAGGAAGCTGACCGACTCGGGCAGCGCGACGAAGGCCACCACGGCGACGACGGCGGTGAGGATCGCGGAGAAGAAGAACGGCCCGCGCCAGCTGAACGCGTCGATCAGGGTGCTGGACAGGAAGCCGCCCAGCGCGGCACCGAGCGGCAGGCCGATGCCGTAGACGCCCATCACGAGACCGCGCCGGTCGGCGTTGGCGTACTCCGAGACCAGCACGGAGATCGACGCGATGATCGCGCCGAGGCCGAGGCCGGCGAAGAAGCGGAAGGCGAGGAAGCCGTCGAAGCTCTGCGCCAGACCGCCCAGCGTCATCGCGACCACGATCACGACGAGGGCGGCCAGGGTGAGCGGGCGACGACCGATCCGGTCGGCGAGCGGGCTCAGGCCGACAGCACCGACGCCGATGCCGAGGGTACCGATCGAGGCGACCAGCCCCTGTTGACCCTTGTCCAGGCTCCAGTGCTCGGTCAGTGCCGGAAGGGTGTACGACGAGATCAGGATCTCGTAGCCGTCGATCATCGTCAGCACGATGCAGAGGCCGACGATCAGCCACTGGTAGCGGTTCATCGGATTGCGGCGGATCGCCTCGGTCAGGTCCATTGCTCAACTCTCGGTGTGTAAATAACGCACTACAAAGTGCGATTTTTGCTTGGGCAAGAGTGTGTTCTGCGACACAGAACTGTCAACCCCCTCGACAGCAACAATTCGGTACGCCGACCGGCTGGTGCGACGAGCGGTCTACGCTGAGCCCCCATGAGCGAGGCACGACCCGCCCCCGGGGCCCAGACACTGGCGCGCGGACTGCGTGCCCTCCAGCTCGTCGCCCTGGCACCCGAGGGCGCAGCGATCGGCGAGATCGCGACCCAGCTCGACGTGCACCGCACCATCGCCTCGCGGCTGCTGACCACACTCGCCGACTTCAAGTTCCTGGTGCGGATGCCCGACGGGCGCTACCGGATCGGCAGCGGCGTGGCCGCACTGGCCTCCGGCGTGCACAGCACCCTGCGCGTCGCCGCCGACCCGATCCTGCGCGACCTGGCCGAGCGGCTCGGCGCCACCGTCACCCTCTTGATCGCCGAGGGCGAGGAGGCGGTCGCCCTCTCGGTGGTCTCGCCAGCCACCTCGCAGTACCACCTCGCCTTCAATACCGGCGGCCGTCACCCGATCCGGCGGGCCGCCGGCGGGGTCGCGCTGCTGGCCGCCGGACCCGCCCTGCCTGCTGAGGACCCGCGCGTCACCGAGGCCCGCGCCCAGGGATTCGCCAGCACCTTCGGCGAGGTCGAGCCCGGCGCGTACGGCGTCGCCGTACCCATCGACCTGCCCGAGGGCCTTCCCCGGGCCTGCCTCAACCTGATCACCCACCGCGAGGAGATCGCCGACGCCGCGGTGCCGGCCCTGACCGAGGCCGCCCAGCGGCTCGCGGGTCTGCTGGGCTGATCCGCCCGCAGGTCGCGCCGGCACCCCCGGCGCACTCGACGCACCCGGCGCACCCTGCGCACTAGACACCCTGGCACACCACCCTCCGATCCGCTCAACCACGCCTCGGAGCGCCTTCGCGCGCCCGCGCCGCGTCGCGCCCCTCCGCGCCCGCGCCCGGAATCTGGTGCGGATTCCGGGCCATCTGACAGCACAGAAGACTTGACACTCACCCGGTCCGGTGGTGGCATGGTCTACGTCACATCGTGTAACTATCGCTTGAGGTAGTGCAAATACAGCACCTAGGAGACGAAGATGGCGCTCACCAAGGAAGCCGCGACCCGCGACCTCACCCTCCCCTCAGGCGTTCACGTCCGGTACTACGAGGCGGGTGAGCAGGGTGCGACCCCCGTCGTCCTGCTGCACGGTTCGGGCCCCGGTGCCCACGGCTGGTCGAACTTCTCCGGCAACATCGAGGTGCTCGCCGCTGCCGGCCTGCACGTGATCGCCCCCGACATGCCCGGCTGGGGCGAGTCCGACGCCGTCAAGACCGTCGAGATGAACCACGCCGCCGACCTGCTCGCCATCCTCGACGCCCTCGGCATCGAGAAGGCCGCCCTGGTGGGCAACTCGATGGGCGCCCACACCGCCGTCTGGTTCACCACCCTGCACCCCGAGCGGGTCTCGCACCTGATCACGATGGGCGCCTCGCTGGGCAAGGGCCCGGCCAGCCTCTTCTCCCCCGCCGGCGCGCCGAGCGAGGGCCTCAAGGTCCTGATCAAGGCCTACAAGGACGCCACCCCGGAGAACATGAAGGCGCTCGTCGAGGTGATGACCTACGACAACGCCCGGTTCGCCACCCCCGAGCTCACCGCCGCCCGCTCCGAGGGCGCGCTCTCACGCCCCGACCACCTGACCAACTACGTCGAGGGCCTGCCGCATGGCGCGCCGATCCCGATCAAGGTCGACCGCTCGCTGATCCCCTCGATCACCGCCCCGACCCTGCTGATCCACGGCCGCGACGACCGCGTGCTCCCCTACGAGGTCAGCCTGCGCCTGCTCGCCGACATCCCGAACTCACGCCTCGTGCTGCTCAACCGCTGCGGCCACTGGGCGATGATCGAGCACGCTGACGAGTTCAACCGGCTCGTCGTCGACTTCGTGACGAACAACTGAGGACGGCGACCGTGACATACCCGGAACTCGACGGTGGCGAACCCGGAACTCGCGCGGGGGAAACCCGGACGTCGCTGGACACTGACGTCCTCGTCATCGGTGCCGGCCCGGTCGGCCTCACCCTGGCCAACCTGATCGGCACCCGCGGCCACCGCGCCCTGGTGCTGGAGGCCCGCTCCGAGCTGATCGACTACCCCCGGGGCGTCGGCCTGGACGACGAGGCGATCCGCACCCTGGCCACCGCCGGCCTGTGGAGCGAGATCGAGCAGTTCACCGTGCCGCACCACGTCGTACGCCTGGTCAACGGCACCGGCCAGGTGCTGGCCACGAACGACCCGCAGACCCAGGAGTTCGGCTACCCGCGTAAGCACGGCTTCATCCAGCCCCTGGTCGACCGCGAGCTGGCCGCCGGCCTGGACCGGTTCGACGGCACCGAGCTGCGCTTCGGCCACCGGGTGGTCGACCTGACCGACCACGGCACCCACGTCACCGCGACCGCCGAGCTGGTTGCCCCCGACGGCACCGTGAGCGGCACCGAGACCTTCACCGCGCGCTACGTGGTCGGCTGCGAGGGCGGTAGCTCGCCGACCCGCAAGTGGATGGGCGTCGAGTTCGAGGGCAAGTCCCCCTCGACCCGCTGGGTCGTCTTCGACGTCGAGAACGACCCGATCGGGGCCCCCAACGTCTACCTCGGCGCGGATCCGCGTCGCCCGTACGTCTCCATCGGACTGCCGCAGGGGATCCGGCGCTGGGAGTTCATGCTGCACGACGACGAGGACAGCGCGCTGGTCGAGGACGCCGACTTCCGGCGCTCGCTGCTGGAGCGGTTCGTGCCCGACCCCGACAGCCTGGAGATCATCAACCAGCGGGTCTTCACCCACCACGGCCGGGTCGCGTCGAGCTTCCGCAAGGGCAACGTCTTCATCGCCGGCGACGCCGCCCACCTGATGCCGGTCTGGCTCGGCCAGGGCTGGAACTCCGGGATGCGCGACGCCACCAACCTGGCCTGGAAGCTCACCGCCGTGCTGGCCGGCGACGCCGAGGACGCGCTGCTCGACACCTACACCGCCGAGCGCTACCAGCACGTCGCCGACATGATCGACGTCAACATGGCCGCCGGCACGATCATGAAGATGGGCCGCTTCGGCGGCAAGGTCCGCGACGTCTCCGCCTCGGCGCTCAACCTGCTGCCGAAGGCGAAGTCGTACTTCACCGAGCTCCGCTTCAAGCCGATGCCGCGCTACGCCGCCGGCGTCGTCGTCGACCAGGTCACGCTCACCCCGGGCACGGCCGAGGCCGGCTTCAAGAAGTCCCGCTTCGCCCCGTTCGTGGACTCGGCCGGCGAGACCTCGCCAGTGGGCCTGCAGTTCATCCAGCCGCGGGTCAACGTCGACGAGCGCCGTGACGTGCTCCTCGACGAGGTCACCGGCGACTGGTGGACGCTGGCCACCTGGGGCACCGACCCCACGGCGTACCTCACTGCCGACGACCTCGAGCTGGTCCGGCGCCACCGGATCCGCCTGGTCTCCTTCATGCCCGAGACCCAGCGCCACTGGGCCGAGAAGAAGTACGCCGACTCCGCCGCCCCGGTGACGGTCGTCGGCGACACCTCGGGCGCTCTCAAGCGCTGGTTCGACGTCCGCGCCTGCGGCCTGGTCGTGCTCCGACCCGACCACTTCATCGCCGCCGCGGCGCTGACCCAGCAGTCCTCGGCCACGCTGGCCGCCGTCCGAGAAGCAGGTGCCCTGCGATGACCCTCGCTCTGGTCACGATGTCCCACAGCCCGTTGCTGGAGTTCAACGACCCCGCACCGGAGATCAAGGCGGAGGTCGACGGTGCGTTCGCCACCGCGCGTGCCTTCGTCGCCGACTACCAGCCCACGCTGGTGGTCTCCTTCGCTCCGGACCACTACAACGGCTTCTTCTACGACCTGATGCCGCCGTTCTGCATCGGCTACCAGGCCGAAGGGGTCGGTGACTACAACACCACCGAGGGCCCCCTCGACGTGCCCACCTCGATCTCCGAGGCGATGGCCGAATGGGTCGCCGAGCGCGACCTCGACATCGCCATCTCCCGGAAGATGGAGGTCGACCACGGCGCGATCCAGCCGCTGGAGATCCTCTTCGACGGGATCGACACGGTGCCGACCATCCCGGTCTTCGTCAACGGCGTCGCCAAGCCGTTCGTGAAGATGTCGCGGGTGCGCAAGCTCGGCGAGGCGATCGGCTCCTTCCTGGCCACGCTACCCGACGAGCGGGTGCTGGTGATCGGCTCGGGCGGTCTCTCCCACGACCCGCCGGTGCCGCAGTGGGCCACCGCGACCGAGCCGCAGCGGGCGCTGCTGCTCAACGGCCGCCACCCCACCGCCGAGGCCCGCGACGCCCGCCAGCAGAACGTGATCCGCACCGGTAAGGCGTTCGCCGCCGGCACCGCGACGATCAAGGACATCAACCCCGAGTGGGACCAGGCCCTGATGGCGGTCCTCGCCTCGGGCGACCTGAGCCCGATCGACGCGATGAACCCGGCCCAGATGACCGAGGAGGCGGGGAACTCCTCGCACGAGGTCCGCACCTGGGTGGCGGCCTTCTCCGCGCTCGCCGCCGCTGGTCCGTACGACGTCACCTCGACGTACTACCGCCCGATCCGCGAGTACATCGCCGGGTTCGGCGTCATGACGGCCGTGTCGCGCTGAGCCGATCCGAGCCTGATCGAACGGGACGGTGGTCGATCGACCATCGTCCCGTTCGGCGTTCGAAGGGCTACCTGCTCCCGGGCCGGGTCTGGCGCAGCTGCGGCTCGGAACTGACGATCACAGCGGTGGCACGCTCGGTGAGCGCCGCCAGCACATGCGGCACGTCGGCCGGGTACCGCGCGAAGTCGCCCGGACCGAGGTCCACGGGCTCACGCACCGGCCCTACCCGGACCCGGCCGGTGACGACGTACAGGTGATGCAGGGTGCCGGGTACGTGGCTGTCGACCACGCCCGGCTTCTCCGAGGTCCGCTCCAGACGGGTGAGCAGGGTGCGGATGTAGCCCGAGCCGTAGACCTCCGACATCAGCCGCTCGGTCCAGATCTGATGGTCGACCCATTCGGCATCGTCACGGCGCTGCACGAAGACCGGTGTCCCCCACTCGGTGAGCAGACGGCGCATCGAGACGTCCAGCGCCCGGGCGAGCAGGGCCAACGTGTCCACCGTGGGGTTGCCGCCACCGGCCTCGATGGTCGAAAGCGTCTGCTTCGACAGACCCGCCGAGCGCGCCAGCTCCGACATGGTGAGGCCGCGCTCGGCCCGGAATCGCTTGATGTTGCGGGCGACGAGCTGCTGATGGTCACTCATCGCGCTGCTCCCCGACCCTCTCCACCTCTCCCACGACGTCCATTATGTTGGACTCGTGTCTCCTTGAACAGACCCTGGGGCGGGGCGGACACTCGAACGGTGACGTCCGACACCGCGCTTCGAGAGCGCTCCGCGCCCTCGTCGGCGACGGAGCGGACAGGGGCGCCAGAGGCGACAGGGCCCGCGGCGACGGACCAGGTCGGCTCCGCCCGTGACGACCGCGCCGCGGTCGACAAGGCGATCAGCCTGCTGGTGGCCTTCGGCGACCAGTCGGCCACCGGCGTGGGCGTCAGCGAGCTCGCCCGCCGCGCCCAGCTGTCCAAGTCGACCGCCTTCCGGGTGCTCCAGATGCTGGAGCGCAACGGCGTCGTCGAGCGCCTCGGCACCAGCTACCGGCTGGGCACCCGGCTCGCCGAGCTCGGCCGCTCGGTCTACGCCGCCGACCACGATCGGCTCCGCGACCAGCTCACCCCGTTCGTCACCGACCTCTACGAGGCCACCCACGAGACCGTCCACCTCGCCGCGCTGCACGGCACCGACGTGGTCTACCTGACCAAGCTGTTCGGGCACCGGCACGTGAAGAGCCCGACCCGGGTGGGCGGTCGGGTGCCGGCGTACGCGACGGCGGTCGGCAAGGCCCTGCTCGCCTTCGACCCGCACGGTCTCGAGCTCACCCTGGCCCGCCAGATCGTCAGGTTCACCACCGCGACGGTGCCCGACCACGACCGGCTCCAGGAGCAGCTGATCGCGGTCCGCTCCACCGGCATCGCGCGGGAGGACGAGGAGGTCGTCCCCGGCCTCGCCTGCCTGGCCGCCCCGGTCTTCGGCCCGAACGGCATCGCCGTCGCAGCGATCTCGGTCAGCGTCCCGGCCGGTCGGCTCGACCAGGCCCGGCTGGAGCCGCTGCTGCGCCAGATCGCGTCCTCGGCGAGCCACGCGCTGAGCACGGCCCGCCCGGTCGGGCGCGGCCGAGCCCGCACCCTCGCGCTCTGATCGACGCCGGGTGGTGAACCCGGAACTCGACGGTGGCGAACCCGGAAGTCGGCGGTGGCGAACCCGGAAGTCGACGGTGGCGAACCCGGAAGTGGGCGGTGGTGAACCCGGAAGTCGGTCAGGTGGGGACGCGGTCCAGGTCCATGTCGACCTGCGTCACCCAGCCCGGCTCGCGGACCAGGAGGGAGAGCTCCAGGCCCGGCAGGTCGACGTCGACGACGTACCGGAATCCGGCCTGCTCGGCGGCGCCGATCACCTCCAGGTCGCCGGCCGGAGCGGCGAAGACGACCTTGCGGATCGTCGGGTCGGCGGCGAGGACGGCGTCGGACTCGGTCCGCAGCACCCCCGCCAGCCCACCGGCGGGGACGGCTGCCAGGTCGAGGCGGAGCTCGACGTCGTGCTTCGACGCCGGGTACGTCGACCCGAGCCGCCCCACCAACGTCGGCTCCACCACCACACCGAAGCCGTCCCGGCCGGTCATGACACCAGCCCCCGGATGGCGACCTTGTCGAGCTTGCCCGAGGCGTTGCGCGGCACGGCCGGCACGATGCTGAGCCGGCGCGGCAGCTTGTAGCGGGCCAGCCCGGAGGCGGCGAACTCCCGGACGTGCTCCAGGGTCAGCTCGTCGGCGTCGGGGGTCAGCGCGACCACCGCGACGACGGTCTCGCCCCACTGCGCGTCGGCGGTGCCGATCACGGCCACGTCGGCGACGCCGGGCATCGCCGAGAGCACCCGCTCGACCTCGGCCGGGTACACGTTCTCGCCGCCGGAGATGATCATGTCCTTGAGCCGGTCGACGATGTAGAGGTAGCCGTCGGTGTCGAGGTAGCCGATGTCACCGGAGTGGAACCAGCCCGCCTCGTCGAAGGCCGCAGCCGTCGCCTCGGGGTTGTTCCAGTAGCCCGGGGTGACGTTCGGACCGCGGACGATCACCTCGCCCGGCACACCCGGCTCGGCCTCCTCCTCGGTCGCGGCGTCGATCACGCGGACCTCGGTGTAGGGCATCGGGATCCCGGCCGAGCCGACCTTGGTCAGGGTCATCTCGGCGGGCAGGTGGGTGGCGAACGGCGCGGTCTCGGTCAGCCCCCAGGCCTGCTGCAGCAGGACGTCGTGGGCGGCGAACTCGGCGATCAGGGCGGGCGGCACCGGGGCACCGGCGACGACGACCGAGCGCAGCGCGCTGAAGTCGGTCTCGAAGACGTGCGGCACGTGGGCCACCGCGTTGAGCATGGCCGGCACCACGAACATGGTGTTGACCTTGAACTCGACCAGGTCGGCCAGGAATCGCTCCGGGTCGAACGTGCGGGCCACCACCACGGTGCCGCCGCGCACGATCATCCGCAGCGCGAAGGAGTTGAGCGCGCCGATGTGGAACAGCGGGGCGCCGGCGTACGTCACGTCGCCACGACGCGCGTCGAGCCGGGTGTCGACGTTGACCGAGTTCCACCAGATGTTGCCGTGGGTCAGCACGACGCCCTTCGGCAGACCGGTGGTGCCCGAGGTGAAGAGCAGCGCGGCGGGGTCGTCGAAGCCGCGGTCGATCACGGTCGCCATCGGCTCGGCGGCCGCGATCAGACCCGAGGTCCCCTCCCAGCCGTCGTGCTCGGCCGGAGCCGGCACCGACGGGTCGTCGTCGACCAGGAGGAAGCGACGCAGCGCGGTCTGGCCGGCGACGTGGTCGATCAGCTCGCGGTGCCCCTCCTCGGCCACCACGGCGATCGCGCCGGAGCGCTCCAGGACCGCCTGCAGCTCGGGACCGGCGAGACGGAAGTTCACCGGCACGTAGATCGCGCCGAGCCGGAACGCGGCCAGCATGGTGAGCACGAACGACGACGAGTTCAGGCCGACGTAGGCGACCCGGTCACCGGTGCCGAGGCCACCCTCGGCCAGCACGGTGGCCAGCCGCGCGGCGCGGTCGTCGAGCTCGGCGTAGGTCAGGTCGCCGCCCTCGTAGCGCAGCACCAGGTCGTCACCGAAGTACTGAGCGTTGGTGGCGACCGCGGCAGCGGGGTTGATGTTGACCGTCATGCGTTCTCTCCCGTGACTGACGTGTCGGCCGTGTCGGCGTTGACGAGATCGGACAGATGGTCCCCACCGGCGGGCGAGGCGAAGCCACGCACACCGATGCCACCATCGGCGGAGATCACCTCACCGGTGATCACCGAGGCCTGGCGCGAGGCCAGCAGGACGTACGGCGCCACGAACTCCCCCGGGTCGGTGGAGCTGTCGTGCAGCGGGATGACCGCCTTGGAGCCGGCGTTCTTGGCGAACGAGGCCCCGATCGAGCGGGTCTCCAGACCGACGGCGGCGGGGCCGCGCAGGTCGGTGTTCATCCCGCCCGGCGCGACGCCGTTGACCCTGACGCTGGGCGCCAGCTCGTAGGCGAGCTCGCGGACCAGGCCGAGGGCGGCGTGCTTGGCCGCGGTGTAGACCGGGCCGCCGCCGTTGACGTAGAAGGAGGCGTTCGACAGCGTCATCACGATCGAGCCACGGGTCTTGACCAGCTCACGCCAGGCCGCCTCGGCCGAGAGCAGGTAGCCCTTGACGTTGATGCTCATCAGCTCGTCGAAGAGTGCCCCGAGCTCGGCCCCGGACAGCCGGGTGAGCTGGCGCTGGAAGTCCCAGATGCCGGCGTTGGCGACCAGCGTGTCGAGCTTCCCGAACCGCTCCACGCAGGCGTCCACCGCGGCGTGCAGCGCCTCGGTGTCGCGTACGTCGGCCACCGCGGCCATCCACCGCGACGGGTCGGGCTGGGCCGCGATGGTCTCCTCGAGCTGGGTGGCGTCGTGCCCGACGATCACCACCGACGCGCCCTCGGCGACGTACCGCTCGGCGACCTTGCGGCCCAGCCCCGAGCCGCCGCCGGTGATCAGGGCGACGTCGCCCTCGAGCCAGCCGGTCATGACCGGGCGCCGAAGGTGGTGACGAGGTGCTCGAACTCGGCCTGGCGCTCGAGCTGGACCCAGTGCCCGCAGGTGCCGAAGACGTGCAGCTGGACGTCGCGGATGTACTTGAGCATCATCTGCGACCCCTCCAGCGTGATGGTGCGGTCGTCGCGGCCCCACAGCAGCAGCGTCGGCGCCTTGATCTTGTGCAGCTGCATCCACAGCGGGTCCATCCCGCGACGCTTCGCGAAGTGGTCGTTGAGCCGGTGGTAGAACTCGATGTGGGACTCCTCCAGCGACGCCTCGTAGCGCGCCTGGGCGGTCTCGGCCCACTTCTTCGGCTGCGCGGTCATCACGCCGATGAAGGACTTCATCTTCTTCAGCGTCGGACCCTCGCCGTTGTAGTACTTCCACATCTCCTTCTGGCCCTCGGTCGGGGTCGGGCCGAAGGGCAGCCAGCCGCCGCCGGGCGCCATCAGGACGAGGCGGGAGACGCGCTCGGGGTGCTGCTGCGCGATCGCGATCGCGGCGGCGCCGCCGAGGCTGTTGCCGAGCAGGACGAAGCTGTCGACGCCGAGACCGTCGAGCGCGGCGATGGTGGCGTTGACGTGGATCTGGGTGATCGACTCGGCGTCGAGCTGCTCCTGAGTCGGCCGCACCGAGCCGCCGAAGCCGGGGGCGTCGGGCAGGATCACGCGGAAGACCTGGGTCAGGGCCGGCAGGTTGTGCTCGTAGTTGGCCAGGCCCGAGGCGCCCGGCCCCCCGCCGTGCAGCATCACCAGCACCGGGGCATCGGGTCCTGCAGTGGGGGCGGCAGCGGCGTCGTGCAGGACGACCTCGCCGTACGTCGTGGCGACGGTGTGCTGGGTGATGGTCACGTGATGCTCTTTCAGGATCGAGGTTCAGCTCGGGAGAGGGGCTCAGAAGAAGGTCGAGATGTTCTTCGACGCCAGCACGTTGACGTCGAGCAGGATCTCGCGGCGCGCCACCTGGAGACGGCCGGTGGTGGCGCCCTCGGGCGAGGGCAGTCGGCGGAGCACGTCGGTGCGCTGGCCGGCGAAGAGGTTCTCCTCGCGCTGGAGCCGGGTGCGGTAGACCAGGAAGTTCGACTTCACCACCAGGTCGTCGGCGCTGAACCCCTCGTTGAGGGCCGGGTCGGCGTGCCGGACCCGCACGTTGGTGACCAGGTGCCGGGTGCGCGAGGGCGGGTCCTCGGCCCAGGCCATCCCGGAGTCGAACCGGCGGATCCGCCAGGCCAGGGACTCACGGGTCTCGTCGTAGAACGCCGCCTCGCCGCGGGCGGCGATGGACAGCCCCTGCTGGCGACGCAGCCGGTTGGTCCGGGTCGGCATCCAGTAGTCGAGGTCCTCGGCGAGCAGGTCGAGCCAGTCGACGTAGCGGCCGTCGTCGAGGAGCTCGGCCTCCTCGTAGTAGAACTGCTCGACCTCGAAGTGCAGGTCACGATCGGCACGCTGTCCGGCCCGGCCGTCGGAGGCGGTGTCGGGCTCGTCGATCACGGAGTGGGTCATGGGTCTCTCCCTCGTGCTCTCGGTCTCAGCCGCGCAGCAGGGCGCGGAGGTTGGCGTTCGGGTCGGCCAGCTGGGCGGGGTCGACGGCGGTGCCGCGATCGATCAGGCGCCGGGCGGCACGGACGGCGTTGGGGTCGTCGACCGCCGCGCAGCCGAGCACCCGGACCCGGCCCTCGGCGTCGGTCGGGGTGAGGGTCCACAGCGAGAAGCCGGGGCCCTCGTCCACGGTCGGCTCGCCGCGGCGCAGCACCTGGTGCTCGGCGTCGGCGGCCCGCATCACACCGACGCCCTCGACGTGGCGGTGGTAGCGGTCGGACCAGAACCAGGAGGCGGCGTCGAGGGAGGCAGCGGCGGGGACGGCAGTGCCGAGCAGCGTCGCCGCCGCCCGCTGGCCGTCACGCTGAGCGGCCTCCCAGTGCTCGGTCCGGCCGTGGTCGCGCAGCCGGGCGATGTCGCCGATGGCCAGCACCCGGGGGTGCGAGGTGACCTGGCCGGCGTCGACCAGGACACCCCGGTCGACCTCCAGACCGGCGGCCTCGGCCAGGGCGGTGTCGGGGGTGATCCCGACACCGACCAGCACCACGTCGAACTCGCGGCCCGGCTCGGTGCCGGTCTCCCCGGCGAGCTGGGCGACGATCCCGGTGGGACCCTCCTGGAGGGCCTCCAGGGTGGTGGCGACGGTCTCGACGCCGGCGACGGCGTGCTGGTCGTGCAGCCAGCGGGCCAGGTCCGGCCCGACCGCGGCGGCGATCGGCGGGTCGACGGGGTCGACCAGGACCACGTCGGCACCGAGCTCGCGGGCCGTCGAGGCGGTCTCGGCCCCGATCAGGCCGGCACCGACGATCAGGGCACGGGCGCCGGGCACCAGCAGGGCGCGCAGCGCGTCGGCGTCGGCGAACGTGCGCAGCACGTGCACCCGCGGCGAGTCGATCCCCGGAATCCGGGGGACGATCGCCCGTCCGCCGGTGGCCAGCACGATCCGGTCGCCGGTCAGGGTGGTGACCGCGCCGTCGCGGGACACGGTCACGGTCCCGGCCTCGGGGTCGATCGCGGTCACGTCGGCGTCGGTGATCAGGTCGATCCGGTGCTCGGCGTACCAGCCGGGCTGCTGCAGGGCGAGGTCCTCGACGTCGCACTCACCGGCCAGGTACGCCTTGGACAGCGGCGGGCGGTCGTAGGGGAACGCCGCCCGGTCGATGAGCACGAGCTCGCCGTCGTACCCGCCCGCACGCAGCGCGGCGAGGGTGGAGACGCCGCCGATGCCACCGCCGACGACGAGGATCCGACCGACGGTCCCCGCGGCGGGGCCGGTCACCTCACTCACCGGAGGTCTCACCGGGCTTCTCGCCCGGGAACAGGTAGACCTCGCCGTCACGGACCTCGACCCGGTGGGCGACGGTGTCCTTGGTCGCCGGCAGGCCCTCGACCGCACCGGTCTTGAGGCAGAACCGCGAGGAGTGCAGCGGGCACTCGACGTGACCGTCCTCGACCCAGCCCTCGGCCAGCGAGGCGATCTCGTGGGTGCAGGTGTCGTTGAGGGCGAAGACCTCGCCGTCCTCGTCCCGGAGGAGGGCGATGTTGTCCTCGGTGCCGGTCACCGAGGCGTCGATGGCGATGCCCTCGCCCTCGGGGATCTCATCGAGGGCTGCGACGCGAATACCAGCGGTCATGGGTGGTGCTCCTGTTTCTCAGTGGTTCTCGTGCCACGCGGGCGTGTTCATCTGGCGCTGCCAGGCGGCGTAGAACGCCCGTCCGGCGGAGTCGGAGTAGAGCTCCGACGTGGTGCCCGGGTAGACACCGTCCTCGCTGTCCCGGCCCAGCCCCATCTGATAGTTCAGCGGGACCGAGTTGGTCACGAAGCCGTGCGAGATCGCCTGGATCTCCGACCAGTTCTCGCCGTCGTCCTGCTCGAAGATGCCCGAGGGACCGAAGGTGCGCAGGTTGTAGAGGCGCTGGGCCTCCTTGACCTCCGCGGGCCACGACCTGTCCACGATCGTCCAGGCCCAGACCTCCATCTGGTCAGGACCCTTGGGGTGCCAGATCCGGATCGAGCCGTTGACCGGCAGGTAGGAGAAGTTCGGGAAGACGGTGGCGTGACCGTTGGTCAGCGGCCCCTCGACCCGGGCGTCGCCCAGACGCTCGCGCAGCGCGTCGTAGTCAACGTGCTGGTGGACGGTGCGGGCGTCGAAGCGGTTCTTGGGGTGCACCGGGAAGCCGGCGCCGTGGCCGGCCTCGTTGTGGAACTGGCGACCGGTGCGGTGCACGATCTCGTCCTTGGGGCCCTTGCCGGTCGGGCTCATCACCATCAGCGCCGAGGCGTGGGACATGTTGACGTGGTACCAGTCGGTGCCGAACTGCTCGGCGGCCAGCTTCCAGTTCCCCTCCAGCACCCACTTGTGCACGCCGCCGATGACCTCGGTGCCCTCGTCGTCGTGGTCGAGCATCGCGTCCATGTACCAGGCCATCTCGCCGAGCGCCTCGCGCAGCGGGACCGGGTCCGGGTTCCAGGTGCCGAAGATCAGGCCGTGGAAGGTCTCGATGTGGGGCACCTGCACCAGGCCCCAGTCGGCCATCGAGAAGCTCTCCGGGTACGTCGCCTGGTTCGGAGCCGACACCAGCTCGCCGTCCAGGTCGAAGGACCAGCCGTGGTAGCTGCAGGTGAAGTTCTTGGTCTGGCCGTAGTCGGCACGGCAGACCCGGGCGCCGCGGTGGCGGCACGAGTTCAGGAACGCCTTGATCTCGCGCTTCTTGTTCAGCGAGACGATCACCGGGTCCTCACCCATGTACGTGGTGAAGAAGTCGCCGGGCTTCTTGAACTGGTCCTCGTGGGCCAGGAAGAGCCAGCTCGGCGCGAAGACGCGGCGCAGCTCCTGCTGGTAGAGCTGCCTGTCGGTGAAGATGGCGCGGTCGACGTACCCGTTGTCCGCGTCGACCAGGCCAGAGACGTCCATCGGACGGAAGAGCTCGGCGGGGCGCTTCAGCTCGCCGCTCGGAGCGCTGGGTGTCGTCGTCATAGGTTCGACTCTCGGGTCACGCAGGGGCCCTGACAATGCCGTGTGCCGTTGTCCGGAACGGTCGCTGGAGAGCGTCGCCGGAGCCGACGACAGTCGACCCATGCTGACCGCAACCGCCGTCTCCCAGAGTGCCACCGACCCCCTGGCCGGCCTCGAGCTCCGCACGGTGCCCACCCCCGAGGTGCCCGCCGGCTGGTCCCGGGTGAGGATCGTCGCGTCCTCCCTGAACATGCACGACGTCTGGACGCTGCGCGGCGTCGGCCATCCGGCCGAGCTGCTGCCCCGGATCATCGGCTGCGACGCCGCGGGCTACGACGCCGAGGGGAACCGGGTGATCGTCTACCCCGTGATCGGCTCCCCCGACCGTGGCTTCGGCGACGAAACGATGGACCCGCAGCGCTCCCTGCTCTCGGAGGGGTACGACGGCGCCTTCGCCGAGTACGTCGTGGTGCCGACCCGCAACGTGGTGCCGCTGCCCGACGAGATCTCCTTCGACGAGGCCGCCTGTCTCCCGGTCGCGTGGGGGACGGCGTACCGGATGCTCTTCACCCAGGCCGGGCTCCAGGCGGGCCAGCGGGTGCTGGTCCAGGGCGCCGGCGGCGGGGTCGCCTCGGCCGCGATCAAGCTGGCCCTGGCGGCCGGGGCGACCGTCTACGCGACGTCGCGCTCGGCCTCCAAGCGGGCGCTGGCCGAGTCCTGGGGCGCGCACGCCGTCGAGACCGGCGGCCGGCTGCCGGAGAAGGTCGACATTGTGATCGAGACCGTCGGCGAGGCCACCTGGGCGCACTCGCTCAAGTGCCTGCGCCCGGGCGGCACGCTGGTCGTGGCCGGCGCCACCTCGGGCTACAACCCGCCCGCCGACCTGGGCCGGGTCTTCTTCCAGCAGCAGCGCATCATCGGCTCGACCGGCTGCACGCTGGTGGAGTTCCAGGCGCTGCTGCGGATGCTGGTCGCCACCGGCGTACGGCCGACGATCGACCGCACCTTCGACCTGGACCAGATCCATGACGCCTTCCGGCTCATGATCGCCGGCGACCTCGCCGGGAAGATCGTGATCCACCCACCGCACGACCACGACGGCACCGACCACCACACCGAGACGAACGGAGCAACGGCATGAGCACCGCCCAGGCGGCCACCAGCGCAGTGGTGGGACTGTCCCACTCACCCCTGATCGGGAAGAACGACCCGGCACCGGAGGTGCTGGCCCGGGTGGAGGCCGCCGTCGCCGAGGCGAAGGCCTTCGTCACAGAGTTCGCCCCGGACCTGGTCGTGCTCTTCCACCCCGACCACTACAACGGCTTCTTCTACAAGGAGATGCCGCCGTTCTGCCTGGCCACGGCCGCCACCTCGATCGGCGACTTCGACTCGACCCCGGGTGAGCTGTCGGTGCCGACCGAGCTGGCCAACCGGATCGCCCAGGGCGTCCTGGACCGCGGCATCGACCTCACCGTCTCGGCCCGCCAGACGGTCGACCACGGTGCCGTCCAGCCCCTGGAGGTGCTCTTCGGCGGCCTGGACACCGTCCCGGTGATCCCGGTCTTCATCAACGGCGTCGCCACCCCGCTCGGGCCGCTGTCGCGGATCCGGGCGCTGGGCGAGGCGATCGGCGCGGTCTGTGCCGATCTCGACCTGCGGGTGCTCTTCCTGGCCTCGGGCGGGCTCTCGCACGACCCGCCGGTGCCGGTGCTCGAGGGTGCGCCGCCGCGGGTGGCCGACGCCCTGATCGAGGGGATCGCGCCGACGCCGGAGCAGCGTGCCCGCGGCGAGCAGCGGGTGGTCGACGCCGGGCGGGCCTACGCCGCCGGCGAGGCCTCGATGATCCCGATCAACCCGGAGTGGGACAACGACCTGCTCGACCTGCTCGCCGAGGGGACGCTGGCCGACGTGGACGGCTGGACCGTGGAGTGGATGAACGAGCACGGCGGCCACTCCTCGCACGAGGTACGCACCTGGATCGCGGCGTTCTCCGCCCTGGCCGCGTCGGGGCCGTACGCGATGACGAGCCGGTTCTACGAGGCGATCCCGGAGTGGATCGCCGGGTTCGCGGTGGCGACCGCGCAGTAGCCCACGTCGCCCGGCTCGCCGTCCTGACCGGCGTCCTGACTGGCGTCCTGACGGTGGCCCGCAGCGTCTCATGCTTCGGGCCGCCGTCTCACGCCTCAGCCGCCGAATCGGCGGGTGAGGCGATCCTTATTACGCTGGGTGGGTAGATCTTCCTTGAAAGGCTGGACCTCAAGTGCGTCCCATTCGCGTTGCCGTGGTCGGTGGTGGCCCCGCCGGCATCTACGCCGCTGACATTCTGACCCGTGAGTACGAGGGTGCGTCGGTCGACGTGATCGAGCGCCTGCCCGCGCCGTACGGCCTGGTCCGCTACGGCGTCGCACCGGACCACCCGCGGATCAAGGAGATCATCAAGGCCCTGCGCCGGGTGCTCGACAACGACCGGATCCGCTTCTTCGGCAACGTCAACTTCGGTGCCGACCTCAAGCTGGACGACCTCAAGCGGTACTACGACGCGGTGATCTTCTCCACCGGCGCGATGGCCGACCGCGACCTGAACGTCCCCGGCGAGGACCTGGACGGCTCCTACGGCGCCGCCGACTTCGTCTCCTGGTACGCCGGTCACCCCGACGTTCCGCGGGACTGGCCGCTGACCGCGCAGTCCGTCGCCGTCCTGGGCGCGGGCAACGTCGGCCTCGACGTCGCCCGGATGCTGGCCAAGCCGGCCGACGAGCAGCTGGTCACCGAGATCGCCGACAACGTCTACCAGGGCCTCAAGGCCAACCAGGCCACCGAGGTCCACGTCTTCGCCCGACGCGGCCCGGCCCACATCAAGTTCTCCCCGATGGAGCTGCGCGAGCTCTCGCACAGCCCGTCGGTCGACGTGATCGTCGAGGAGGAGGGCTTCCAGATCGACGACGCCGGCCAGGCCGAGATCTCGGGCGCCAAGTCCGTGAAGCTCGTCGTCGACACCCTGCTGAAGTACCTCGAGGCCGAGCCGACCGGCGCGCCGCACAAGATCGTCATCCACATGATGCAGAACCCCGTCGAGATCCTCGGCGAGGACGGCAAGGTCGTGGCGATCCGCACCGAGCGCACCGAGTACCAGGGCGACGGCTCGGTCAAGGGCACCGGCGAGTTCGTCGACACCCCGGTCCAGGCCGTCTACCGCGCGATCGGCTACCTCTCCTCGCCGGTGGCCGACGTGCCGTTCGACGACCGCAAGGGTGTCATCCCGAACGCCGGCGGTCGGGTGCTGAGCGAGGTCGAGGGCGAGCAGGTCCCCGGCGTCTACGTCACCGGCTGGATCAAGCGCGGACCGGTCGGCCTGATCGGCCACACCAAGTCCGACGCCAAGGAGACGGTCGACCACCTGCTGGCCGACCTCGACTCCCTCCCCGCCCCCGAGGTCACCGACCCGGCCGGCATCGTGGAGCACCTCACCGCCCGCGGCGTGGAGTTCACCACCGAGGAGGGCTGGGGCAAGCTGGAGGAGCACGAGCGGGCCCTCGGCGCCGCCGCCAGCACCGACGAGCTGACCCGCGAGCGGGTCAAGGTCGTGCCGCGCGAGGAGATGATCGCGATCTCCCGCGCCTGAGCGCACTCCGCGCTCAGACGCATCGCTCCTCAGGGGCCCGCTCCGTGTCGGAGCGGGCCCCTGAGGCGTTTACTGGGCACCGCAGGGACGCGATGCAACCTCCCGAGCCCGAGGTCACGTTGTACGGGTGCGGAGGCACCGAGCCACCGCGACGAGGAGGGCAGCGTGAAGAAGAGCGATGAACACGAGTTCGTCCAGTTCGTCCGTCTGCATCGCGGCGAGCTGGTCCGTTGGGGGACCCAGCTCACCGTCGGAGACGGGCATCATGCCGAGGACCTCGTGCAGCAGACCCTGACCCAGCTGTACCGGCGCTGGGGTCGCGCCCGGGCCAACCCGGTCCCCTATGCACGGCGCACCCTGGTCAACGCGTTCATCGATCACCGGCGGCGGGCCAGCACCCGCCGCGAGATCACCACCGACGCGCTCCCCGAGCGCGCGGTCACCGATCCGGTGACGGCCGATGAGACGCTCGACGCCGCGTTACGAGCACTGCCGCCCCGGATGCGGGCGGTCGTGACGTTGCGCTACGTCGAGGATCTCAGCGTCACCGAGACCGCCCAGCTCCTGGGCTGCTCGGAGGGCAACGTGAAGAGCCAGTCCAGCAGGGCACTGGAGAAGCTGCGCACGCTCCTCGGTCCGACCGCCGCTCCCGGGTCCTCGGGCCCGATCGCCGACACCGCGTCGGCTCCTCTTCCGATCTCCCGTTGGGAAGGAAACTGACATGTCCGACGATCTGCTCACCCAGTTGCGCAGCCGTGGCGGCACCACCACGACCACGGCGGCCGACGAGTCCCTCGTCATGGCCGACCTCACCCGGGGCCGCCGTGCCGTGCGGCGCACCCACTACCGCCGTGCGGTCGGGGCGCTCGGCGTCCTCACCGTGGGTGGCGTCTTCGCCACCGCGGCCCTGAACAGCACGCCGCGCGACGTACCCCAGGCGAACCCGAGCCCGGCCATCTCCACGCCGGCCACCTCCGGGGTCCGCCTGGTCGCCTACACCGGCGCCCAGCCCGAGGGCTTCCACCTCACCACCGTGCCCGAGGGGTTCCGGGTGATCGGCTCGACCAGCGACTCCCTGGTCCTGGCCGGGCCCGGCGACTCCGGCGCCCACCCGGACGAGTTCACCGATCGCGTGACGATCATGCTCGCCTCGAAGGACGCCCCCACCAGCCACACCGGCACCGCGGTGACGGTCGGCCAGCACCACGGCGTGATCTGGCAGACCGCCGACAGCGACGGCACCCGGGTGCTCTCCTACACCGACGCCCAGGGTCACCCGGTCGACGTGCAGGTCTGGAACACGATCAAGCTGAGCGACGCGCAGCTGGTCGAGATGGCTTCCGGGATCACCGTCACCGACCAGGCGGTCCAGGGCGTGGGCTGAGCGCAAGGGGAAACGTCGGCATCTCCTTCTCGGGAGAGATGCCGACGTTTCTCCGTGCGGTCAGTCGATGCTCGCGGTCGAGGCCGACAGCGGTACGCCGCTCAGGCGCGGTGTGCGCCGGGGTGCTGCTCCAGGTCCGCATCCATCTCGCGGTCCCGTGCCTCGTTGCGCCGGGCGAGCAGGAGTGAGGCGCCGTAGGTGACGACCGCTCCGACGACGGCGTACGCCACGATCAGCCAGATGTCGCCGGCGGCACCGTGCCCGCCGAAGTAGACGATCTCGCGCAGGGCGCTGGTGCCGGCGCCGTTAGGCAGCCACTCCCCGATGCCGCGCCACAGACCGGGCAGCAGCTCGTACTGGTAGGCGCCGCCCGCGCTCGGGTTGCCGAGCACCACGAAGAGCAGGACGGTCAGGCCGATGCCGACGGTGCCGGCCAGCACCTCCAGGGCCATCGTGATGGTCGCGCTGGACAGGACCAGGAGCGTGCCGACGCCGGTCAGGGCCCAGAAGTGGCCGGTCAGCGCGCCGAGCCACGGGTCGACGACCAGGGCGCCGGTCAGCCCGGAGGCCAGGGCGTAGGGCACCATCGCGCCGAGCCGGATCAGGGCGCGGCGCGGGGTCGCGGGCCGCGAGCCCTTGGCCACGCCGAGCAGGGCGGCCACCAGGTAGCCGCCGACCAGCCAGCCGATCACGAGGTAGAAACCACTCATCCCGCGGGCGTCGCCGCTCTGCAGCGGCACCACGTCGGTGGTGGTAAAGGTGCGCTGCTGCTGGGTCTCGGTCGCGGTGGCGATCTGGGTGACGGCGGTCTCCAGGGCCGCGCCGCGGGCGGTGGCGACGAGCAGGGTGTCCTGGGTCGAGGTGGGGTCGACGACGAGCGCGGCGACCAGGTCACCGCGCTGGATCTGGGCCTTCGCATCGGCCTCCGACGAGATCACCCGTGCCGCCAGCGGCTTGCCGTCGGCGGCGTTGAGCTTGTCGCGCAGCGCGGTGGCCTGCTGGGCGGGGGCGACGACGCCGACGTCGATCTGGTGCGCCTTCGGGGCGTGGAAGGCGCCGACGTACGAGAAGATGAAGGCGATCTGGACGAACAGCACGCCCAGCACCAGCCCGACGGTCCGCACCGAGATGGCGTCTTTGAGTTCATCGAGGAAGCGAGGCTTCTGGGTCATCACCACTCCAATTACGCTACTGCGAGTATCGTTAGTGTCAGAGTACGTCTGAGGACACCCTGTCAGCCAAACCGTCGATCACGCGAGAGGCATGAGATGGCACACACCCCCGCCGCCGGCCCCGGCAGCTCCGGCCTCACCGGGCGAGCCGGGCGGCCGCGACGCGACGTGACCGCGAACGCGCACCGCGCCTGCGTCGACCTCGTCCGTCGCCAGGGGTACGCCGGCACCACCCTGGACCAGATCGCCGCGGCGGCCGGGGTGGCCAAGACGACGCTCTACCGACGCTGGGACTCCAAGGCCGCCCTCGTGCTGGACGCGCTGGTCGGCGTGCTCGGGGAGCCGCCGGTCCAGGGCGAGGACCGCGACGCCGGTCTGCGCACTGCCGTGGCATGGCTGGCCGGGCGGATCGCCGACGACGCCGTGCACCCGCTGCTGGCGGCGCTGGTCGCCGAGGCCAGCCGGGACGCGGACCTGCGGGCGGCGCTGCGGGCAGCGATCCGGGAGCCGTTCGAGGCCCGGATCACCGCGGCCTGGTCACTGGATCCGGACTCCATAGACCTGGCCTTCGACGTCGCCGTGGGAGCTCTGCTGCACCGCGCCGCCCTGACCGGGGCGGTCGACGACGCGACGGTGCAGGCGATCGCGGAGGTGGCAGTCTCCCTGGCCCGAACTTGAGGAAAGTAACGGCGCGTGGGGTTACTTTCCCCAAGGTCACCGGGCCTGCAGGGTTACTTTCCCCAAGTTCACGGGATGCGGTGCAGCCACTCCGGGGTGGCGAACTTCGAGGTCACCAGGGCCTCGGCCTCGGCCAGCGTCGCCGCGTCGATCGGCACGGTGCGCAGCCCGTAGGAGCTACGGAACTCCTCCACCAGCGCGTCGACGACGGCAGCCCGCTCCAGGCCGGTCTGGGCACGCATCGGGTCGACCCGCTTGGCGGCGGACTTGGTGCCCTTGTCCGACATCTTCTCCCGGCCGATCCGGAGCACCTCGAGCATCTTGTTCGCGTCGATGTCGTAGGCCATCGTGACGTGGTGCAGGACCGCACCGGCGGCCAGCCGCTTCTGCGCGGCCCCGCCGATCTTGCCCTGCGGTGAGGCGATGTCGTTGAGTGAGACGTAGCTGGCATCGACCCCCAGGCCGCGCAGACCGCGCAGCACCCAGGCGTCGAGGAACGCATAGGACTCCGCGAAGCTCTGCCCGGCGACCAGGGTGTCGGGGACGTAGAGCGAGTACGTGATCGTGTTGCCCGGCTCGACGAACATCGCGCCACCGCCGGAGATCCGACGCACCACGGAGATGTCGTGCGCGGCCGCGGCCTCCAGGTCCACCTCGTTGGCGACCGACTGGTAGGAGCCGATGATCACCGCGGACGAGGCCCAGTCCCAGATCCGCAGGGACGGCTTGCGACGACCATCGGCGACCTGGCGGGCCAGCACCTCGTCGACCGCCATCTGCATCAGCGGCTCCAACGGGCCGGCGTCGACCAACTCGAACTCGTGGTCGTCCCAGGTGGTCGCGCGCCCCAGCGCCCGGAACACCGTCAGCGCCACGTCACGCGGCGCGAAGCCGAACATGACCGCCTCGCCACGGGCCGCCTCCACCAGCGCGGTGACCTGGTCGAACGACGTCTCGACACTGATCCCCTCCAGCGCCGCACGGATGTCGTCCAGCGCCTCGTCGGGCTCCAGGAAGAAGTCTCCCGAGACCACCACGTCGACCAGTCGGCCATCCTCGACCGAACCATCCACCCGCACCAGCTTGCCGCCCGGGACCTTGCGCTCACCACTGACCTTCACATCTGTCCAAGGCGCGAGCCGACCCAAATATGCCCAGACGCCGCTCGGGGAGGCGTCAGGATCAGGCCATGTCACCCGTCGCGACCAGCGTGCACGCCGCCCGCACCGCAGGGATCGCCATCGTCCGCACGCTCCATCGCCTGAGCGTCGAGATCGACGCCCCCCTGCCGGACGGCCCGGTCCTGTTCGTTGCCAACCACGGTTTCGGCAGCCTCTTCGACCTCACCGTGTACGCCGCTTTCGCCGCGATCGACGACCTGCGCCCCGGCCGGGGCCGACCGTCCTGGTCATTCCTAGCGGGGTCGTGGGCGGTTCCCACCACTCCGCCACCGTCACAAACTTCTGCATCACGCCCAGGTCGATGTTCACGGCAGTCCCTCAAGTCCCGGATCTGAGCGCCTCCGCGGGATCGAGCTTCGCTGCCTTCAGCGCGGGGTAGATTCCCGCAATGAGCCCGGTGATGGCCCCCAAGGCAGGGCCGACCACGAGGAGCCACGGCGGAACCACGGCCGACCACCCTCGCTGGATGGACATGGCGATCACCAGCAGGACGCCGACCAAGGACCCGGCCAATCCGCCCAGCGACCCGATCAGCACGGATTCGCCCAAGAACTGCGCGACGACATGGCGTCTTCGCGCTCCTAGAGCGCGCCGCAGGCCGATCTCGCCGACCCTCTCCAGCACGGAGATGAAGGCTGTATTGGCGATGCCGACCATCCCGACGACAAGGCACACCGCCGCCAGCAGATAGAAGAGGGTGGTCAGGCTGCTGTTCACCGACTGGCGCAGTGTGCGCGGGTCGGGGGGAGCGACCGCGCCGAAGGCGGCCGGGTTTGCCGGATCGACCGCGATCGGCAACTGACGGGCGACGACTTGTGCTGCGCCGGGCTTGACCTCCACCCACACCTTGGCCGGTGACTCAGGTTCTGGCTGGCCGAACTCCGTCACTGCTGTGGCAAGCGGGAGAACGACCGCCCCCAACAATTCGGGGTGCCGCTGGGTGTCAGCGAGGATTCCGACCACGGTGAACGGCGTTCCGTTCACAAAGACGGCCGGGCGCGTGTCGAGCCGGCTGATGCCGAGGTCGCGGGCCGGGCCAGGGCCGATCAGCGCGACTCGGGCGGAGGTCGATTCGGCGAATCCGTCGTAGAACCGTCCTTTCTCGAGGGTGATGCCTGCTTCCCGGAGCGCCGATGGGGAGAGGGCTAGGACCTGGCTACCGGTCGATACGACCGAGGTGGCCCCCGACGGGCCGGCGGAAACCGTGCTGACGCCCGGCACCTCCCAGTTCAGGCCGGCCTGTCGAACGCCCGCGACCGCACGTATCCTCGCCTCGACGTCGGCAGGAAAGGCCATACTCCACACCCGCGCATCGACCTTCGGCTGCTGCGAGATGGTGACCTCGGTCGAGGTGAGAGCGTCGAAGCTCCGGTCAACCTGCTGCGTCACGGTCGCGGTCAGGCCGAGTACGACCACGACCACCCCGACGCCGAGCGCTGTGCTCAGCGCGCTCAGCAGACTTCGAAGGCGCTGCTCTTGGAGGCTGAGGACGACGTCGTCGACAAGGTCGAGGGCACGCACCTGGGCCATCAGGGGGCGCCGCCCGGCGTCACTGTCGCGACCCGTCCATCGGCGACCCGGAACTGTCGATCCCCCACGGCTGCGATCGCCGGATCATGGGTCACGACCACCAGTGCGATTGCTCGCGTGGCGAGGAGGCCTCTGAGGAGTTCGACGATGGCGGTGCCGTTGGCGGAGTCCAGGTTTCCGGTCGGCTCGTCGCACAAGAGTAGCCGCGGGGCACCGACGAGTGAACGTGCAATCGCTACGCGCTGTCGCTCACCGCCCGACAGCGTGCGGGCCGGTTGGTCTGCGCGACTGTCGAGTCCGACAGAGGTCAGCGCGTCCAGCGCGAGCTCCTGGCGGCGACGGCGTGGAAGCCCGCGGTAAAGCGTTCCCATCATGACGTTGTCCAGCACCGTTCGACGCGCCATCAGGTGGAAGGCCTGGAAGACGAAACCCAGGGTTTCGGCCCGCATCGCGCTCCGTTCGCGATCGCTCATGGCACCGGTGTCGGCGCCGTCCAGCAGGTAGGAGCCAGTGGTCGGGCGATAGAGCAGGCCCAAGATATTGAGCAGCGTCGACTTGCCTGACCCGCTCGCCCCCGAGATTGTGGTGAGCGAGCCGGCCGTGATCTCGAGGTCGACGTCCACGAGCGCAGGGACCTTGACGTCACGGTCGAAGACACGTCCGACACCGCGCAGACTCACGATCGGTGAGGCGGCTGTCATGATCCGCCGGTGCCGGCGTTGTCGCCACCGGTGTTGCCGAGCCCGACCTCGACCTGGTCCCCCTCATGCAGGCCGCCGTCGACGGGGCGGACCTGCACGTATCCGTCGCCGACGAAGCCCGCGATGATCTTGACCGTCCTGGCCGAGCCTCCGGCCTCGACGACCGACACCGAGGTGAGCCCGTCCGCCGTCTGAGTGACGGCACCCACCGGGACCGACAGACCGGAGTTGCCCGAGGTGGCGACCTGGACCTCGACGCGAACCTGATCCCCGATCCGTCCTCGACGGAACGGGTGATCCAACTCGACGGTCACGACCGTCTTGGCCACGCCGCCCGGGTCGTCGGCGGCCGGCCGAACCTTTGTCACCGAGGCCACCGCTCCGTGTCTCCGGGTTCCGGTCGTCGTGGTCACCCACGCCGCGTCGCCGACATGAACGCGGTCCTTGGATCCCCCGTCCTGAGCCTCACCGACGATTCGAACGGCCCCGCTTTCCAGCGTCGCCACCACGCTTGGAGCATCTGCGCCGGGGGAGATCGGGAGCGAGACCACGTCGGCCGGCAGATGCGGAACAAAGGCGATCGCACCCTGCGGGAGGTAGATGCTCGCTGCGGCTTCGGCGGCGGCCAACGCCGCCTGGGCGCTGGAGATCGCGGCCTCGGCCGCGTGACGCTGTTGATCGGAGTGGGCGGCTCGCACACTCCGACGAGCGACCTCGACCGCTTGTCTGGCCGAGGCCACCTGCTCGAGGCCGGTTCGGGGCACCTGGTAGCCGGCGCGGTCGAAAAGGATCGACACGGCGCTGGCCGTCCCTGCATCGAAGACGCCGGTCGGATCCCCATGGGTGCTGATACCGACAGCAGTGAGCCCTGCCTGCAACTGGCGTACGTCGGGCCCCGCGTCGCGGAGGGTCAGACTCCGGTAACTCGGGATGACGCCGGGCAGGATGAGGATCGGCTGCCCGTTCACCTCGGCGAGCGACTGGCCGGCAGTGACACGGCCGCCCTCCCGCGCCGACACCTTCGTCACAACCTGCCGGCCGGAACCCGCAGTGGCCTCGGGTGGGCGGATCGCGGTGCTCTCAGCGTGTTGCAGCGAGCCGTCGAACCGGACCGAGATCACGCCACGTTGGTGGCGCACGGGAGCCGTGATGACCGAAAGCGGCGGCGGTGCCGCGTCGGCAGCAGCCTGCGCCGGTGAGCGGACGAAGCGATGGGCAACCAGGCCCGTCGCGAAGGAGATAACGATCGCGGCAACGGCGAAGGCCACGAGCCGAACACTGGGCCGTCGACGTGTCGTACGCCCTCGCATCATTGTCCTCGCAATGCAGCCGCAGCGCGTGCCATGATCTCCCGCTTGCCAGCCACGACCTGGATGACTTCGGCCTCTCGCGAGTCCAACTCACGCTGCTCATAGGCGTATTCGAGTGCGTACATCACACCGAGATAATTCACCTGTTGCGCACAGCCAAGATCAGCCACGGCGACCAGCTTCTGCACGTCGAGACCTCGGTTGGCCACCGAGTTTCCCGCGTCCCACCGGTGAGCGAACGTATAGCCGCGGTCCTTCATGCATGCCGACCACTCACTCTGGACCTTCACCGCCCGGGAGTCCGCCAAGGCGCGTCTGTAGGCATCGGACTGCACCTTCTCGACCAAGTCTCTGGCGGATGCCGCGTCCCCTTGCAACTGCCGCCAGGCGTCGAGCGCACAGCCCCCCTTGGGGACCGACCTACCCGCCGCATCCTTCAGGCTCGAGGGAGCGCCAGCGCGGTCCTTACCAGTGACCACTTCAGCTTCCCGAGCGCTCGGATTCCACCCCGCAGCTTTGTCGTCACCCTGTGCCCCCGCGCGAGAAGGAGACTGGAATCCCCACCGCTCGACGTCGGCGCGCTCCACGGTTCCGAAGCGCCGGTCAAAACCTTCCAGCAGCGGTGTGGAGGCGATTGGCACATCGGTGTACTGGACACCGAATCGACGTACACATGCACGCGTCAACGCGTACTGGGCGCGCCCAAACACCTGATTGTCTTGCACGGAGGGACTGATCGCCGCCACGGGCGGACTGATCTGGGAGATGGCCGTCACAGGCACGGGGCTGATCGGCGGCTCGGAAACCGCTGTCTTCTCAGCGCTCCCGCACGCAGCGACAGCCAGTGCGAGGGCAGCCACGACGGCCGCCCTCGCACTGGCTCGACGTGGAGAACTCAACTGACCTGCCACGACGAGGTGATGTCGTTCCAGGATCCGGCACCCATGTCATCGACAGCGTGACCTCCCTGGAAATTCAGCCAGCCGCTGTTCGACCCGGTGAAGCTGCCGTTGACGAACAACCGGATGGAGCAGCCGGTGATGTCCGTGGCCCACGAAGCTGCGTCGTTCCAGCCGTTTGCCATCACCGTGATGTCGTTGTCGGCGTCAGTGACCCGCTGCGTGCATCCGTTCGGTCCGTATGCGCGATAGCGATAGCCACTTCCGTCGTAGTTTACCGCCAGCGCCGCCCGGATCGTGGTGCCTTGTCCATTAGACGCGTTCGCAGTCGGCGTTCCCGCCATCGCCGGCGACGAGACGGCGACTGTAGCGGCCACTACCCCCGCCGCCGCAAATATCTTTTTGGCATCCTACTCCCCTTAATTTTGAGTCAAGTCGATACGCGCAGGACTATAGCCAGGCGGTTTCGACCGATGCCATAAGGTCTAGACCGCGTATCGTCGCCGCCACTCCATGGAAAAGGTTGAGTGCGGTAACCGGCGAGGCGTCTTGAGGCTCTTGTAGAGCTGAGGCTGCCACCGAAACCGCTCACGCGGTTCCTCCTCAGGAATATCCCGAATCAAACCATAGACAGCGCCTCTAAACTACGGAAACGCATTGAGTCAGCGATGGCAGGGGAATAGGCGCCTATTGCAGGGTGGCGGTCAGCCGCATCAGGTTGTCGATCGCCCGACGCCCCCGGCCCCGCGCCTTCCACTCCTCGAGCGTGAGCTCGCGCGACAGGGAGCGGTAGCCGTCCTGGACGGCCTCGAGGCGACGTACGATCTCGGGCCCGGTCATCATCATCACGACCTCATAGTTGAGGGCGAACGAGCGGATGTCCATGTTCGAGGAGCCGACGATGGCGACCGAGTCGTCGACCGTGAAGTGCTTGGCGTGCAGCACGTAGGGCTCGGGGTAGAGCCAGATCCGCACCCCCGCGTCCAACAAGGTCTCGTAGTACGAGCTCTGCGCGTGGGCGACCATGAACTGGTCGGCCGCCTCGGAGACGAACAGCTCGGTCTCCACCCCACGCTGGGCGGCGGTGGTGACGGCGTACAGCAGGGAGTCGTCGGGGACGAAGTACGGGCTGGTCAGCGAGACCCGCCGTTCCGCGGAGTAGATCATCGCGTTGAACAGCCGCAGGTTGTTCTCGCTGGCGAACCCGGGCCCGCTCGGCACCACCTGGACACCGACGTCGGTCAGGTCGCCCTCGCGCACCGGCGCCACCTCGGTGCGCAGGTCGAAGAGGGTGCGCAGGTCCTCGCCGGTCTCCTTGAACCAGTCGGTCGCGAAGACGACGTCGAGCTCGCGCACCGCCGGGCCCTGGAGGCGTGCCATCAGGTCGACCCACTCCCGGCCGATCCGGTGGTTCTTCGGCTTGTCGTAGCCCGGCTCGATCAGGTTCTGCGAGCCCGAGAAGCCGACCAGCCCGTCAACGACCAGGATCTTGCGGTGGTTGCGCAGGTCGGGACGGCGCATCTCGCCCTTGAGCGGCATGATCGGCAGCATCGGCGCGCTCTGGATGCCGGTGCCCTCCAGGCGCCGCAGCAGCTCCCGGTAGACCGGGATTCCCCGCGAGCCGAGGTGGTCGTAGAGGAAGCGCACGGTGACTCCGCGCTGCACGGCGCGCAGCATCGCCTCGAAGACCGGGCTGGTCAGGTCGTCCCAGGCAGAGATGTAGAACTGCACATGGACGTACTCGCGCGCCTGCTCGATCGCGGCCCGCATCTCCTCCAGGGAGCCGGCGTAGTCCTCGATCAGATGGACGGAGTTCCCGTGGGTCAGGGGCAGGGCGGCCAGCTCACGGTTGAGGTGCACCATCCGGCGTACCAGCGGAGGCAGGTCGTCGGCACGGCTGTCGTCGCCGACCTCGTCCCAGGGCACGGCGGCGAGGATGTCGGCGTTGATCTCCTCCTGCTGCTGGCGCCGCTTGCGCCCCACGCTGGTGCGCCCGAAGGTGAGGAAGATCAGGAAGCCGCCGAGCGGGAAGACGGTGATCAGGAGCACCCAGGCCATCGCGGTCTGGGGCCGACGGCCGCCGGGGAGCACGAAGAGCGCTCCGATGACCAGCGCGACGTCGAGCACGACCAGCAGGGCGCTGATCACGGCAGGTAGGGCGGGCATCGGGTCCTCCTCGCAGACCGCGGCCGAGCGCCCGATCCTGGCGCGAGCCTAATCGGCCGACGCCGTTCTCCGACCGGATGACACCCCCGGCGGAGCTAGGGGCGGAGCTAGGCTGTCGATGACCCCGCTCAGCGACGCGGGACCAGCCTCCGGAGGCGCCGTGACCGTAGTCGAGCAGGTGTTGGAGGGACTGGCCGGCGTGCGGGGCTGGCAGGAGGACCTCTACCGAGACCTCCACCGTCATCCCGAGCTCTCCCATCAGGAACGACGCACCGCCGCGGTGGTCGCCGATCGGCTGCGTCTGAGCGGCTACGAGGTGCACGAGCAGATCGGTGGCACCGGTGTGGTCGGCGTACGTCGCCACGGGGACGGCCCGACGGTACTGCTGCGTGCCGACATGGACGCCCTGCCGGTCCGCGAGGACACCGGGCTCGACTACGCCAGCACGGCCACAGCGACGACGGCCGACGGCGAGGAGGTGCCGGTCGCGCACGCCTGCGGCCACGACCTGCATGTGACCTGCCTGCTCGGGGCCGCTCAGCTCCTGGCCGAGGGCACCGACCACTGGTCGGGCACGGTGGTCGTGGTGTTCCAGCCGGCCGAGGAGGCCGGCGACGGTGCCCGCGGGATGATCGAGGGCGGCCTGGCCGACCTGATCCCGACCCCGGATGTCGCCTTCGCCCAGCACGTCCTGGTCGGTCCGGCCGGGTCGGTCGGCACCCGCAGCGGCCCGGTGCTCTCCGCGGCCGACAGCATGCGGATCACGGTCTTCGGCCGTGGCGGGCACGGATCGATGCCGCAGGCCACGATCGACCCGATCGTGCTGGCCTCGATGATCGTCCTCCGACTCCAGACCATCGTGGCGCGGGAGGTGCCGCCCACGCAGACAGCCGTCCTCACCGTCGGCAGCATCCACGCCGGCACGAAGAGCAACGTGATCCCCGACTCCGCGCAGCTCCAGCTCAACGTCCGCACCTACAGCGAGGCCACCCGCACCCAGGTGCTGGCCGCGATCCGACGGATCGTGGTCGCCGAGTGTGAGGCATCGGGGAGCCCGAAGCCGCCGGAGTTCGAGCTGTTCGACCGCTTCCCCCTGACCGACAACGACACCGAGGTGACCGCCCGGGTCGCCGAGGCGTTCAGTGCCCACTTCGGCGACCACGCCGTCGAGCTCGACCAGCAGACCGCGAGCGAGGACTTCGGCGACCTTCCCACCGCCCTCGGAGTGCCCTCGACCTACTGGGGCATCGGTGGCACCGATCCCGACCAGTACCGTCGCGCGGCCGACGCCGGCCGGATCTCCCAGGACCTCCCGGTCAACCACTCGCCGGCGTTCGCTCCGGTGATCCAGCCCACCTGCGACACCGGCACCTCCGCCCTGGTGGTGGCGGCACTGGCCTGGCTCGCTCCGACGAACAAGGACGCCTGATGAGCACCGACCTGATGCCGATGGCCTTCCTCGGCCACGGCAACCCGATGAACGCACTGGAGCACAACCGGTACACCGAGGCCTGGCGGCGCTTCGGCGAGGCGGTGCCCCGCCCGCGCGCGATCCTGGTGATCTCGGCGCACTGGTACACCAACGCCACCGCCGTCACCGCCATGCCGCGACCGCGGACCATCCACGACTTCTACGGCTTCCCGCAGCCGCTCTTCGACGTCGAGTACCCGGCACCGGGGGCGCCCGACGTCGCCGAGATGGTCGCCGACGTCTGCAAGCCGCGCTGGGTCGGCCAGGACATCGACAGCTGGGGGATCGACCACGGCACCTGGTCGGTGCTGCTCCATGCCTTCCCCGACGCCACGGTGCCGGTGGTGCAGATGTCCCTGAACGCGTTCAAGCCCCTCGACCAGCACCTGGAGCTGGGCCACAAGCTCGCCGCACTGCGGTCCGAGGGCGTGCTGATCATCGGCAGCGGCAACATCGTGCACAACCTGCGCGCCGTCGACTTCCGCCAGCCCGACACCGGCTTCGACTGGGCCCACCGCTTCGACGACGCCGCCCGCGAGCTGCTGCTGACCCGCCCCACCGAGGTCACCACCCTGGACGCCCACCCCGACTTCGACGCCGCGGTGCCGACCCCGGACCACTTCCTGCCACTGCTGTACGTCGCCGGGGCCGCCGGCGAGCAGCCCCTGGATCTGCTGGTCGACGGCTACGCCGCCGGATCGCTCTCCATGACGGCGTACACGCTGGGGCTGGAGTGCGACACCTCCGGGATCGGGGACACCGTGTCGGCGCCGCTGCCGGCCGGGACGCCGGCCGACGACACCAACCTCTAGCCGGGCTCAGACGCCGAGGAAGCCGGTGACCAGCTGCTCGAACCGCTCCCGCCGCTCGAACGGCACCCACAGACCGGTGCTGCCGAACAGATGCACCTCGACGTCAGGGATCCGCTGCAGCAGGAAGAGCGCGTTGTCGTAGCCCTGGATCCGGTTGTCGCGGCCCCAGATCACCAACGTCGGCGCGCCGATCTCGTGCAGCCGTGACCACAGCGGCTCCGGGGTTCCCGACTCGCGGCCGCGGGCCCGCACACTGGCCTGATAGCGCTCCTCGACCAGGGCGTCGGTGATCAGGTCGGCGTCGTGCAGCATCAGCTCCAGGTAGGCGGCCATCTTCTCCCGCGACGGCCCGGTGCCCCCGTAGTAGCTCCGGATCGCCTTCTGTCCCTCACTCGGCGAGGGGGTGAAGAGCGGAAGGCCGCCGGCGGTACTGACCAGGACCAGCCGGTCCACCCGCTCCGGGTGCGCCAGCGCCATCGCCATCGCGACAGCACCACCGGTGGCGAGACCGACCACGTGGGCGCGCTCCTCGCCGAGCTGCACGATCAGGTCGGCGAAGACGTCGGCGTACGCCCCGTAGCGCCCACCGCCGGTGTCGATCGGATCAGAGTCGCCGTACCCGGGCAGGTCGACGATCACGGTCCGGAACCGCTCAGCGAAGGTCGCCAGGTTCTGGCCGAAGTTGCCCCACCCGTAGGCACCCGGGGCCCCGCCGTGGATGAGCAGCAGCAGCGGAGCGGGCCCCGCCGGCCCCGCCTCGTGCAGGTGTACGGCGACACCGCCCGCCACCACGGTGCGCGAGGTGGCCTCGGGGCTCAGATCGGTCCCGGTCATCGTGATCCTCCTGGGGTGACACCGAAGAGCGCGAGCTGAGTCGCGACGGTGGAGTAGTAGCCGACCAGGGTGCTGACCTCGAAGAGGCCCGCCTCCCCCAGCGCGGTCCGGAGCCGGTCGTAGGCGGCGTCGTCGGGCAGATCAGCAGACAGCAGGCGGCGGACCAGCTCCAGGGCCGGGGCCGCCTCGGGGTGCTCGGCCGGCACCTCTCCGGCCTCGACAGCGTCGAGCGCCGTCCCCGAGATGCCGAGCCGGGTCGCCACCCGGCGGTGTGCGGCGCGCTCGTAGGCCGAGTCGTGGTGGGCGGCGACGGCGAGGATCGCCAGCTCGCGGACCACCGGGTCGAGGTCGGAGGCGTAGCGCAGGGCCGCGCCCAGCCGTTGCAGGGGCGCTCCGACGGCCGGGCTCAGCAGCATCGCGTTGAACGGACCGGTCAGGCGGCCCTCGGCATCGACCGGACCTGCAGGTCGGCCGGCGTCGGCCCGTGGTCCCGAGCAGAGCTCGTCGTACAGCTCCTGCTGCGCCCCGCTCAGGTCGGCGGGGCGCAGCAGGGCCAGGCGTGGCTCACTCAACGATCAGGTTCCTGATCTCGCCGACGCGCTCGACCCGGGTGACCACGGTCTGCCCCGGGCGCAAGAAGACCTTCGGGTCGCGGGCGTTGCCGACGCCGGAGGGGGTGCCGGTCAGGATCACGTCGCCGGGCATGAGGCGGGTGAACGTGGAGATGTCGGCGATGACGGTCGCGACGTCGAAGATGAACTGGGCGGTGTTGCCCTGCTGCATCACCTCGCCGTCGACCTCACAGATCACCTCCAGGCCGCTGGCGCCCGGCGGCAGCTCGTCGTCGGTGACCAGGTGCGGACCGAGCGGGGTGAGGTCGTCCCACGCCTTGCCGGCATGCCACTGCTTGGTGCGGTTCTGCCAGTCACGGACGCTGAAGTCGTTGCTCACGGTGTAGCCGGCGACGTGGTCGAGGGCGTCGGCCACGGCGATCGCCCGGCCGGCCTTCCCGATCACGACGGCCAGCTCGACCTCCCAGTCGAGCTGGTCGCTGACCGCCGGCATCGCGATGTCGGCGTTCGGTGCGGCCAGGGACGCGGTGTGCTTGGCGAACAGGACCGGCACCTCAGGCAGCTCGTGGCCGCCCTCGCGGACGTGGGCGGCGTAGTTGCGTCCCAGGCAGATGATCTTCGGCGGGGCGGGGACCACGGGCCGCAGCTCGACCTGGTCGGCCCCGACCCGTCGACCGACACCCGTGGCCAGCCGACGCCAGTCATCGTGCGCCAGGAGCTCACCCAGGTCGCAGGAGTCGAGCAGGACGTAGTCGTCGCCCTCGACGCGCGCAGCGTGCGGGGCTCCGTCGACCAGGACGGAGGCGAGCCTCATCGGAGGTCCTCCGTCCCGTGCTGGGCTCCCCCGACCGAGCCGCTGTAGGCAGGACCGCCGGCTGCCAGCAGTCGCTCCGCCTCGGCGATGACCTGCTCCACCGGCTGGTCCAGGTTGAGGTCCTTGCGGAACGGCTGCCGGACGTCGACCGGAACCCGGTGGTAGACCTCGACCCGGTTGCCCTCGGGGTCCCAGAAGTAGATCCCGTAGGCGTTGCCGTGCGTGACCTCCTGCTGGACCGTGACCCCGGCTGCCTGGAAGGCGTGGTGGAACTCCAGCAGCGACTCCACCGAGTCGACCCTGAAGGAGACCTGCTGGATCAGCTTCGTCTCCGTCGTGGTCCGGCGGCCGCGGGCGAGCACCAGCTCGTGGTGCTCGACCTCGGGCCGGGCCGAGAGGAAGACCATGCCGAGGTCGAGGTCCTCGTCGGTGACGGTGAGCCCCATCAGGTCGGTGTAGAACGTCCGCATCAGGTCGAGGTCGTCGACCCAGAGGCCGACGTGGCCGAGTTCGGCGATTGCCATCGTGACTCCTCAGAACTTCACTGTCGGGATGCCCGGGAAGCCGAAGTGCAGCAGTCCCCAGGACTGCCAGACCGGCTCGGCCAGGTTGTGGATGTGGTGCAGCGCCGCCTGGCTGTCGCGCCAGCGTCGCTCCAGGCCGAACTCGGCGTACATGCCGACGCCGCCGGAGATCCGGAAGACGTCGTCGGCGGCCTTGGCGGCACGCTGTGAGGCGGCGGCCTGGTTGCGCCGGATCTCGGCGCGCACCGAGAGCGGCACCAGCTCGCCGCGCAGGCAGTAGGCGTAGGCGCGGTCCATGTCGTGCAGGATCTGGACCACCGCCGAGTCGACCTCGGCCGTGGCCCGCCCGAGTGCGGCGAGCTGGAACGGGTCCTGAGAGGCCTTGCCGTGCCGGGCCTGGCGCTCCCGGTTGATCTCCAGCACGGTGTCGACGACGCCCTTGGCGATCCCGACCGTGGCGGCGGTGACGGCTCCGGCGAACATCACGTTGCGAGGCAGGTAGTAGATCGGCGCATCGCCACGGCCCGCACCGACAGCAGCCGAGCCCTCGGTGATCTCCTCGGTCGGGATGACGCGGTACGACGGCACGAAGGCGTCCTTGACGACGAGATCCTTCGACCCGGTGCCGCGCAGGCCGAAGACCTCCCAGGATCCCCCGACGATCTCGTAGTCCGAGCGGGGCAGGGCGAAGTGGTAGCCCGACCGGTCCCGGACCTCGCCGTCGGCGTCGGCGATCCAGCCGCCGATGGTCACCCACTGGCACAGGTCCGTGCCCGAGGAGTAGCCCCAGCGCCCGGTGAACAGGTAGCCGCCCTCGGTCGGGACGGCGACACCGCCCGGTGCGTACGGCGACGCGATCCAGGTCTCGGCACCGAGCTCGGTGCCCTCACCCCAGATCTCCTCCTGGAGTCGGCGATCGGCGAGGGCCACCTCGTGCGGGTGCACGCCGACCACGCCGGCGATCCAGCCGGCCGCCGAGGAGATCGAGGCCAGCTCGACGCATCCCTCGAGGAACTCGGTGGGGTGACCCTCCAGGCCTCCGAAGTCGGCCGGGTGCAGGAACTTCACCACCCCGGTCGATCGCAGCGCGTCCTCGGTGAGCGCCGTGGCCCGACCGATCTCGTCGCAGGCGGGGGCGTCCTTGCGCAGGACGTCGGCCACCGCGGCGATCCGGTCCAGGAGACCGGTGTGGCGAGGTGCGCCGGTCTGCATCTGCTCGCTCACTGTCACAGCCCTTCCCGGTCGTGGCCCCAGTAGTGGGCCGAGCCGTACTGGGTGGGCACCCAGGTCGCGTCGTCGATGACGATGCCGCCGGTGCCGTACTCGATCTGGGTGCCCGACGGGGTCTCGACGTAGAACGAGATCATCTTGTCGTTGGTGTGCTTGCCCAGCGTCGCCTTCTCGACGGCGCCGTAGGTCCTGCCGTACTCGTACATCGCGTCGATCGCCCGACCGACGCCGTCGATGTCGGTGGTCTCCATCATGATGTGGCCCACGCCCTGGGCACGGTTGCGGTCGTCGTTGCCGGTAGGCACGAAGGCGAAGGAGTGGTGCCGCGGGTTGCAGTGGTAGAAGGTCGCCGGGCCGATGAAGTCGCTGAGCGTGAAGCCGAGCGCGTCGCGGTACAGCTCGTGATACCGGTCCACGTCGCTGACCAGCTGGAAGACGTGGCCCAGGCCGAGCTCGCGGTTCGCGACGAACTGGGTGCCGACGGCCGACACGAACGGGGTCAGCGCCTGCTCGGCGGCGTAGAACAGCTCGACGGTGATTCCGTCGGGATCGGTGAACGAGGCCACGTCGACCACGTTGCGCGCCCGGGCGTGCTCCGAGCCGACGCCGTGGCGGGTGACCTCGTAGCCGAGCTTCTCGACCTGGGCGATCACCTCGGTGAGCTCGTCGGCGCCCAGCACGCTCCAGCCGATGGTGTGGACGCCTGCCGGAGCACCGAGCTCCACCTGGACCCGGTAGCCGTACTCGTCCATGCGGAAGCGCACCGACGTGTCGGTGTGCTCGACCAGCTCCAGGCCGAGGACCTCGGTGCCGAAGACGCGCCATTGGTCCAGGTCCGTGCAGCCGAGGATCGTGTAGCCGAGGCTCCGAACGGTCGCGGTCATCATGTTCTCCCAGGGGTGTGATGGATGTCTCATCCGTAGGCTTCAATGAAGAAGCCGGCCACGCACGCACCGTGTGCCACGGTGCGGCATGGCCGGCCCATTCGCCGAGATCCGGCTTCACCACCGCCGAGATCCGGGTTACTCACCGCCGACTTCCGGGTTACCCCCGGTCAGCCAGGATCAGGTCACTGGCGCGTTCGGCCATCGCCATCACCGTCAGGTGCAGGTTGGCGCTGACCACCTTCGGCATGATCGAGGCGTCGACCACCCGGAGGTTGTCGACGCCCAGCACCCGACAGCGTGGATCGACCACCGCCGCAGGGTCGTCGGCCGACCCCATCCGGGCCGTTGAGCAGGCGTGCACCACATCCTTGACCTGGGCGAAGATCTCCTCCCGCGTCCGCGGACCGCGCGGCTCACCCACCATCAGCTCACGGAATGCCGGACGGGCCATCAGGTCCAGCGCCCGGTCGATCCCCTCCTTGATCCGCAGGTAGTCGGTCTCCTCGCCGAGCAGCCGGTGGTCGATCACCGGGTCCACCCCGGGCTCGGCCGAGGGCAGGGTGAGCCGACCCCGCGCCCAGGACTCGTTGAGCTGGATGCCGAGCCCCGAGTCGGAGTTGCCGAACCAGTAGTTGTGGTTGGTGCCGACGATGGCCACGTCATTGGCCGTCGTACCGGGAAGGCCCGACGAGAAGCGGATCGCGACGTTCGTCGGACGCAGGTCCTCGGCGATGAACCGATCCTCGGTCGGAGTGAAGTCGACGAACGCGATGGCATGGTCCTGAAGCCCCTCGCCGACCGGAAGGTCCTCGACGACCTCCAGCCCCAGCCGGGTCAGCTCGGCGCCCGGGCCGATCCCGCTTCGCAGCAGGATCGCAGGGGTGTGCACGGCCCCGCCGGAGAGGATCACCTCACCGCCGGGAGCCACCTCGATCACCGTGCCGTCCGCCAGCCGTACGCCGATGGCGCGGCCGCTGCTGGTCGCCACCGAGACCACCTCGGCCCGCCCGCGGACCTCCAGGTTGGGCCGTGACCGCACCGGATCCAGGTACCCGTGGTTGGCCGAGACGCGCAGCCCCTCGGGACTGGTGTTGCTCGGGTAGCGGGAGATGCCGGTGCTGCCAGGCTCGTTGTAGTCGTCGTGCTCGACATAGCCGGCGTCGTGGCCGGTCTCGTAGAGCGCATGGTCGACGTCGCCCCAGCCCGACTCGGGCTCGCGGTTGATCGGGATCGGGCCGTCGCCGCCGTGCCAGGGCTTGTCGGCGTAGTCGAGGTCGTGCTCGAGCCGGTTCAGGTACGGCAGGAACTCCTCCCAGGACCATCCGACGGCACCGAAGTCCTTCGCCCAGGCGTCCAGGTCGGCGGCCTCGGGGCGGACGGCGACCATGCCGTTGACCATCGAGCTGCCACCGGTGCCCTTGCCGCGGATGTAGGGCAGCGCCTCACCCTCCGGCGTGCGGCGGGCCAGCACTCCGGTCCAGTAGTAGTCGGGCAGTCGCATCGCTCCCGGCGTCATCGCCAGGCCGGTCTCCAACACACGACCTCGGAAGAACTCGGGGGTCTGCGCGCCGGTGACATCGGGCCCCGCCTCCAGTAGCAGGACCCGGCAGCCCGGGTCGGCGCTGAGTCGGTTGGCCAGCACACAGCCTGCAGCCCCGGCGCCGACGATGATGTAGTCGTAGTCGCTCATCAGGCCACCTCCTCCGTCGCGGCGGCCGTTCCGCCCGGGACGGTGATCGTGCGCAGCTCGGTGAAGGCGAGCAGGCCCGCCAGCCCGCTCTCACGTCCGATGCCGCTCTGGCGCATGCCGCCGAACGGGATGCCGGGGTCGACGCCCGCGTGCTTGTTGACCCAGACCGATCCACCGACGAGCCGGCGACCGACCTCGGCACCGCGAGCCGGGTCGGAGGTCCACACCGATGCGCTCAGGCCGTACGGCGTGCCGTTGGCCCGCTCGACGACCTCGTCGATCTCGTCGAAGACCAGCACCGGCAGGGCCGGGCCGAACTGCTCCTCGGCGACCAGGCGATCGGCGTCGGTGAGACCGGTGACGATGGTCGGGGCGTAGAAGTAGCCCGGACGCTCGAGCCGGTGTCCGCCGGCACGGATCTGGCCGCCGGCAGCGCGAGCGTCCTCGACCAGCTCCTCCACCCGGCGCAGCTGCTGCTCGGTGGTGAGCGGTCCGACGGCGACCCCGGGCTCGGTCGGCGCGCCGACCGGGACGGCGGTGGCGATCGCGGCGAGCCGTTCGACGACCGCGTCGTAGACGGAGCGGTGCACGTAGAGCCGCTTGATCGCCTGGCAGACCTGGCCCGACAGGATGAACGCCGACTGGAAGAGCCCCTCGGCGATCGTGTCGGGGTCGGCGTCGTCGAGCACGATGGCGGCGTCGTTGCCGCCCAGCTCCAGGGTGAGCCGCTTCAGGCTGGGCGCTGCCGCAGCCATGATCGCCCGCCCGGTCTCCACCGAGCCGGTGAAGGAGACCAGGTCGATCCCGGGGTGGGTGGTCATCGTCCGGCCCAGGGTGTCGCCGCCGGAGAGGATGTTGACCACGCCGGCCGGGAACGCTTCGGCCGCCAGCGTGGCGAGCTGCAACGTGGCCAGCGGGGTGAACGGGCTGGGCTTGAGCACGACCGTGTTGCCGACCCGGATCGCGGCGGCGAGCTTGTGCGCTGCCATCACCAGCGGGGCGTTCCACGGCACGATCGCGGCGACCACCCCGACCGGGACGTGCTCGGCGACGGTCCGATCCCCGCTCAGGTCCGGCAGGTCGTACGCCGGCACCTGGGCGTCGGCGACCCAGCGGACGTGATGGGCGGCCCCGTCGACCTCCCACACCGCGGCGGGGACCGGGTGCCCGGTCTCCTCGGCCAGCAGCCCGGTGAGCTCCTCGGCACGCTCCCCGATCAGGTCGGCGAAGCGATGCAGCGCGGCCCGGCGGGCCTCCTCGTCAGCGGCCCACGAGGGCTGGGCCCGGCGGGCGGCGGCGACAGCGCGGTCGAGATCGGCGAGGTCGCAGTCGGGGGCCGAGGCGATCACCTCGCCGGTGGCGGGCGCGTGCACCTCGAAGGTCTGAGCAGCCGCGACGAGGTCGCCGTCGATCAACGCGCGCGGTGCGACCGGGCGGGTCGCCGTACTGTCTGCCATGAATGGGCTCCTTGCACAGATGAGCTCGTGTGAGCGGGATCACACGTACCTTGCTCATCCCGAGGAGACAGGACCAGCCCGGCGTTCCACGTAGTGGAAAGGGTCAGCTCCAGGCGTCCAGCTGGGCGGCCGAGGCCGCCACCACGCGCTCGGACACGACCCGCGCCGCCTCCTGCAGACGCTCCACCCAGCCGAGCACGTCGGCACCGCTGGCGCCCATCGGGGTCGAGGAGAGCCGCAGCACGATCTGCACGAGCTGCATCGGCCCCTCCACCGGTACGACGATCGAGTGCAGGTCGTACGTGCCTGCCGGATCGATGTCGGGCTCGTAGAGATCGGCGGTGGTGCGGATCAGCGCCTGGAAGCGACGCTCGTCCTCGGGCAGGCGGTCGGGCGAGGAGTAGTTGCGGGTGATGTCGTAGATCTCGGCGTCGCTGAGCGGGCCGTGCAGCGACAGTGAGTAGCCGCGCTCCCGGACTCGCTCCAGCTGCCCGATCAGACGCTCGCGCATCGCATCGTCGGCGGCCGGCACCCGGCTCAGCCAGTCGTTGATCGCCACCGATCCGAGGGAGGTGATGAAGACCGAGCCCACCGGTGGCACGAGCGGCAGGTGGAAGCCCAGCGAGACGTGGCTCTGCTGCTGGGACCGGGTCGCCATCGCGACGCAGACGGAGTCCTGGCCGACGGTGGTCAGCACGCTGCACTCGGCCCCGAACTCCTCGGCCACTGCCTCGATCTGGTCGCGGGCCAGCTCGGCCAGCCGGATCCCCTGCAACAGGTCCGGCTGGGCCGTGGCGACCAGCGACGGCAGCGAGAAGCGGCCGTACCCGCCCTGGAAGAAGAGCAGCGGCTGCGCCTGTCGTACGACGTCGGCGCCCTCGACCCGGCCGAGCACGATGTGATGGTCGCCGGCGTCGGTGACCGCGTGCCAGGCACAGTCGATCCACGCCACCACGCCGTCGAGGATCGGTGCCCCGGTGGGCCCCGGCGTCCACCCGACCTGATCCAGGTCGGCCTCACCGGTGGCGATCCGCCGGCAGAGGTCCTCCTGATCGGCGGCGAGCACGTTGACGCAGAACGAGTCGGCCGTGCGCAGTCTGGCGAAGGTGGCTGAGCTGCGCTGCGGCATGAACGCGATCAGCGGCGGCTCCAGCGACGCCGAGGTGAACGATCCGACCACCATCGCGACCCGGCCGTGCTCGGGTGTCGTGGCGGTGACCACCACGACGCCTGTGGGGTAGTGCCCCAAGGTCTCGCGGAAGTGGCGCGGCTCGATCTGTGGCTCGTCGACGGCGACCGCCTTCGGCGGCACCTGCTGGGTCATCGCATTCCCTCCGAGTGACGGGTGGCGGGTCAGGCCTTGGCGGAGCGGTCCCGGATCACCTTGGCGAGCGCCACAGCGACCACCAGGCCCATACCGTAGAACACATTCTGGATCCATCCGGAGTAGCCCAGGAGCTGGAGTCCGAAAATGCCGGTCTGGAGGAAGTAGATCGCCACCAGGGTGCCGATCGCGTTGAACGCTCCGGGCTGGATCACGGCGGTGCCGAGGAAGACCGCGGCCAGTGCGGGCAGCAGGAAGTTCATCGAGGTCGAGCTGTCGAAGCCGCCGACGGTGGCGACCAGGATCAGGCCGGCCAGACCGGCCAGCAGCGCACCGAGGATGTAGGAGGCGAACCGGATCGCGTTGACCCTGATCCCGGCCAGCCGAGCGACCTCGCGGTTGGCACCGACGAAGACGACGGCGCGACCGAACGGCGTCCACGCGATCACGTAGGCGATCAGCAGCGCGAGGGCGATGCCGTAGTAGAACGAGATCGGCATCCCGAAGACCTGGTGGATGGAGAGCTTGGCCAGCCCCTCGCTCTGCACCGAGACGACCTGGGTGTGCGACATCGCCTGGGCGACACCGATCAGGAACGTCCCCATGCCGAGGGTGACGACGAACGACGAGACGTTCATGATCACGACGAAGAACGCGTTCACCAGGCCGGCCAGCACGGCCATGCCCAGCGCGATCGCACAGGCCAGCGGAAGCGGCACACCGTGCTGGGTCGCCAGCACGGGGATCGCCGCGGCGGTCAGCCCCATCACCGAGGCGACCGAGAGGTCGATCTCTCCGGCCACCGAGGTGACCAGCACCGACATCGCCAGGAACACCTGCACCTGCTGGGAGCCGAAGATCGAGGAGAAGGCGGCGTGGGTGCCGAACAGCTCCGGGACCCGCACCCAGAAGTACGCCGCCATCAGGGCCCAGACACCGACCAGGGCGTAACGGGAGAGCAGGAAGCCCGCCCAGTGCGGCATCCGTCCGGGACCCGAGGGACGCGGCGTACGGCGGGGCCCGTTGCGGACCAGCTTGTCGGGGGTGCGGTCGTCGCTGACCTGGCTGGTCACCCGGTGCTGGTCGCGGGTCAGGGAGTGCTCGGTCATGGTCAGGCTCCTGTCGTGGAAGGCGAGGCGGTCGCCTCGGCAGTGGCGTAGACGGCGTCCAGGACGTCGTCGGGGTCGGTGGTGCGCAGCTCCAGCGGCGGCCGCCCGGGGTGGATGACGAGGATCCGGTCGCAGATCTCGACCAGGTCGGTCGGTTCGGTGCTGATCAGGATCACGCCGGTGCCCTGGTCCGCCGCGGCGCAGATCGCGCCGAGCAGATCGGCCCGGGCCCCGACGTCGACGGCCTGGGTGGGCTCGTGCAGCACCAGCAGGTCGGGGTCGGTGGCGAGCCACTTGGCGAAGAGCACCTTCTGCTGGTTGCCGCCGCTGAGCTCGCGCACCAGGTCACTGCCGCCGCGGGCCTTGATCCCGAAGCGTTCGATGGACGTCTCGGTCAGCCGGTTCTGCCAGCCGCGAGGCAGGAACCACGGCCTGCCGCGGGTGTTGAGTCCGGGCAGCGCGAGGTTGTCCCTGATGCTGAGGTCGACGGCGAGCCCCTCGTCGATCCGTCGTTCGGGCACCAGTGCCACGCCGGCACGCATCCCTCGTTCGACCGAGGTCCGTTCGAGGTCGATCCGTCCCCGGCGGGTGACGACCGTGCCCGCGCTGCGCCGACTTCCACCGAGGAAGTACGGCAGCTGCTCGAACCCGGTGCCCGGCAGCCCGGTGACGCCGACGATCTCCCCGGCGCGGACGCGGAGGTCGAGCGGGTCGTGCCCGCCGATCCGCAGGTCGGTGATCTCGGCGGCGAGCCCGGCGGACTCGAGCTCGGCCGGCTCCCGCGTGACAGCGTCGACGGTCGTGCCGAGCATCATCCGGGCGAGGTCGGCCTCGGTCAGGGTGGCGGTCTCGACGGCCGAGCCTGCCACCGCTCCGTCCCGCAGCACGGTGACCCGGTCGGTGAGGCTGAGCACCTCCTCCAGGCTGTGACTCACCATCAGCACCGAGGTGCCCGAGGCCGCAATCCGCCGGATCAGTGCGTGCACGTGGGCGAGCTCGCTGCGCGGCAGCGAGCGGGTCGACTCGTCCAGGAGCAGCAGGCCCTCGCCGGGCGTGATCCCCCGCAGTGCCCGGGCGATCGCCACCCCGGCGCGATGGGCCGCTGGGAGGGAGTCGACCGTGGCGTGCGGGTCGACGTCGACCTGGAGGCGCTCGAGCGTCTCTCGTGCCGCGATCGCCTGCTTGCGCCAGTTGATCTTGCCGGTCAGGCGGGAGTGGATGAAGTTCCCCATCCCGATGTTCTCGCTGACGCTGAGGTGTCCGATCAGGCCCATGTCCTGATGGACGACGGCCACACCGGCCGCCTGTGCTGCCCGCCACTGGACGGGAAGCGCGAGCGGCTTCCCGTCCACGGCGAGCGTCATGCCGCGGTCCGGGGCGTGGTACCCGGTGAGGATCTTGACCAGGGTGGACTTCCCCGAGCCGTTCTGGCCCACGAGGGCGTGGATCTCACCGGGCTGCACCACGAGGTGAGCGTCGTTGAGCACCGTGGTGGCGCCGTACGTCTTGCTCGTGTGGCGTGCCTCGAGCCGCGGCGTGGTCACTTCGCGCCCCAGGCCGTGTAGAAGTCCTGGATGAAGGTGTCGGAGCCGAACCAGTGCGAGGTGAAGTACTCGGTGTCGTTGATCGTGATCGAGTCGATGTTGTTCTTGGTGATGTCGCGGGTGACGTTCTGCAGCGGCGTCACGGTGTCACCGGCGGCGAGCTGCATCAGGGCGTTGACCGCGGCGTAGCCGTCATAGATCACCGGCGCGGCGAAGTCGTGGGCCTGCTGGCCGGACTTGATCCGCTGGAGGCCGGACAGGTCCGAGCCGGTCGAGATCAGCTTCACCTTGGAGGCGAACCCGGCGCTCTGGATGCCCTGAAGGGCGTTGGAGGCGATCGTGTCGACCGGCAGCACGACGATGTTGGTCTTCGGGTTCTGCACCAGCAGCGCGCTCAGGTTGGAGGCGATCTGGTCGGCGTTGGCGGTGCTGTAGCGGTCGAGGACGACCGTGCACTTCGGGCACAGCTCCTTCATCCGGGCCTGGCCCTCGGTGGCGGCGGCGACGGTGTCGGCCGAGTCGGTCTGTCCCATCCAGATGACGTGGGCGTTGTCGCCCTCCTCGGCGATCGCGGCCTCCGCGGAGTGCTGCGCGAGGGTCTTCAGGTTCTCGCCGAAGGAGAAGAAGCCGATGTTCTCGTGGTAGCTCTTGCCCTCCTCGGGCGAGTCACCGGCGATGATCACCTTGGTGCCGGACTTGGCCAGAGCGTCGAAGGCGTTGGCGTCCATCGGGTACGAGACGAAGAACGAGATGACGGCGAAGTCCTTCTGCGCCTGGGCCTGCTGGAGACAGGTCGCGACCGTGGTCGGGCTGACCTTGCCGTCGCAGACGTCGACAGTGGCGCCGAGGTGCTCCAGTGCCTGCTTGGCACCGAGCCCGAAGCCGTGCAGCACCGGGATGGTGTCGCCGAGCGGGATCACCATGATCTTCTTGCCGCTCAGGTCGGTGGTCTTCGACAGCTTCGTCGCTGCGGGCCACGACGCCACCGGCTGCTCGAGCTTCGCGATGGCGGCCTTGGCGTCGCTGACCGACGCCGAGGAGGCGCTGGCACCGGCGGTGGCCTCACCCCCGGTGGCGGAGGTGTCGCTGCTGCCGCACGCCGAGAGCGCGAGAGCTGCAAGGGAGATACTGGCGATCCCGAGAATCCGAGCGCGGAGACCGCGCTGTCGCGACAGTGACATGAGTTTGTCCTTCGTTCGTTGACCGTGCTGGACGGCCGACACCGGATGTGGTGCGCGTCACAGTAGGAACGCCGCTCGGGGACAGCCAGCGCCTCGTTTCGCGGGATGGCACAGGCTCCGCACCAGGTCGCCGACCCCGCTGCCGTACGCCGGCCGGCGGGCCGTTCCCCTGCCCGGCAGCACCACGACGAACGCCCTGGCCGCGCCAACGCAGGCGCGGCCAGGGCGGGGCCGAGGAGGCGGGGCGTCACGAGCCCCGCGAGGAGTGTCAGTAACGCACGCCGGGCGGGACGGAGAGCCCGAAGAGGTGGCGACCGTAGCCCTCGTAGGTGATCTCGGCGGCGTTGTTCGCGTGGTTCATCGCCGCGTGCATGTCACGGAAGAACCGCTGGAACTGCTGGTCACGGCGCAGCGCCGCCCCACCGGCGTGGACGAAGAGGGAGTCGACGGCGTTCATCGCCCGGCGCACGGCCCGGACCTGGTTGCGTCGGACCTCCAGTCGGGCGGCGGCCGGGATCTCGGCACCGGCAGCAGCCAGGTCGTAGATCCGCTTGATGTCGTCGAGGAACTGGAGCCGGCTGGCGGCGATGTCGGCGCTGGCCTCCCCCAGGGCGACCAGCTGGTGCGGGTTGCTGGCCGCGGCCGACCCCTTCGAGTCGACCCGGGTGCCGGCGTACTCGACGAAGGAGCGCAGCGCCCCCTGGGCGATCGCCAGCGAGCCACAGGCGATCACGCCGGAGAACATCACAGCGAACGGCATCCGGTACAGCGCGCTGTCCCGGCCGCGCTCAGCGAGCGTGTCCGGGAGCGCGTCGGGGTCGATCACGCGAACGTCGGGGATGAACGTGTCGGTGATGACGACGTCCTTGCTGCCGGTGCCCTCCAGCCCGATCACCTCCCAGGAGTCGGCCACGATCTCGTAGTCGCTGCGCGGCAGGATGATGTGACGCACCGGCTCGCTACGGTCGACGGTGCCGTCGGCGCCGGTGACGAGTGCCCCCAGGATGATCCAGGAGCAGTGGTCGGTGCCCGAGGAGAACGACCACCGCCCGTTGCAGACATAGCCGCCGTCGACCCGGCGAAGACGACCCAGCGGCGAGTACGGCGACGCGATCCAGGTGTCGGTGCCGTCGGGTGCCCCGGCTCCCCAGACCTGCTCCTGCACCGACGGGTCGACCTGAGCCATCTCCCAGGGGTGCACGCCGACGACGCCGGAGACCCAGCCGATCGAGCCCGACCGGGACCCGACCTCCATCACGGACTCGAAGAAGTCGACGGGGTGGGCCTCCTCGCCGCCGTACTCGCGCGGCTGGAGCATCTTCACGATGCCGCTCCAACGCAGGCGCTCGGCGGCCTCGTCGGTCAGCCGTCCCAGCTCCTCGCAGGCGGGTCCGTTCTCCTCCAGGAAGTCGCCGATCTTGGCGATCCGCTCGCGCACCTCGTTCACGTTGCACTCCGTCTCGTGCTCTCCGTGGCCCCGCAGGGCCGTGGCCGACACTCGGCCGAGTCACGATGGTGCGACCTACGTCACAGCAGCGCGACGAGGACGTGCCAGGGAGTGAAACGGCTACTCCCGTTCGAGCTCCAGGTCCCGCATGTGGGCGCCGTAGAGCGCGGCGATCTCGTTGGCGGCCGCCTTCACCTGGGAGCCGTAGAGCACCGGGTCGAAGCGTCCGGTCGGCCCCGAGGTGGAGATCGCGGCGATGGCGACACCGCGCCAGATGATCGGCGCGGCGACCGAGGTGAGCCCGAGTGCGGACTCCTCGCGGTCGAAGGCGACGCCGCGTTCACGGACCTGCTTGAGCTCGCTGACGAAGAGCCCCGGCGCGGCGATCGAGTAGCGGGTCTGGCGCTCCAGCCCGGCCTGGAGGATCCGCTCGATGGAGTCCCGGTGCCCGAACGGCAGGATCGCCTTGCCCAGCGCCGTGCAGGACGCGGGCACCCTGCTGCCGACCACCGTCGGGACGTGCGCACCGGTACGGCCCTGGATCTTGTCGAGGTAGAGCACGTCCAGATCGTCGAGCACGCCCAGGTGCGCGACCGTCCGGGAGGCAGCGAAGAGCTCGGAGAGGAACGGGCCGGCGATGCTGCGCAGGTCTCCCGGCTGGCACATCGGCACCGAGTTGCCCAGCTCGAAGACGTGCTGGGAGAGCCGGTAGTCGGTGCCGTTGCGGTTGAGGAAGCCGTTGGCGGCGAGCTGGTTCAGCAGCCGGAACGCCGTCGACTTGGGCAGGCCCGTGGCGCGGGCGAGGTCGCTGACCCCGGCGACCGGGCCGACCTGCCGGAAGGCGTCCAGGAGGATCAGTGCCTTGGTCACGGAGGTCATCACGCCCTCGTTCGGCCTTGCCTCGGTCATCACCGTCACCTGTTCACTCCCGTCGACCCGACTGCGTCGCCAGCAGTGTGACCGCCGTCACCCGTGGCCGGAAGAGGTGGGGGCCAAAGTCGTGCCACCAGGTGGCACAGCCTCGTCGTGCGGGTCGTCGAGGCGGGCCAGCCAGCGCCCCCGATCCAGACCGGAGAGCAGCACCGCCGCGACCAGCACGAGCACGCCGGCACCCGCCACGGTGGCCGGGGCACCGACCTGGTCGGCGACCCAGCCCTGGAGCGCCGAGCCGAGCGGCATCGAGGTGCTGAACACCACGATCCGTACCGAGATCACCCGGCCCCGAACCGGCCCCGCGACGATCAGCTGGATCGCCGTGTTGGCCGAGGCGATCAGGGCCATGAACCCCATCCCCACGCCGACGAGGAGCAGGCAGCCGACGGCGTACCGCCCCGAGAGCGCGAAGCCGATCAGCATCACGCCGTACCAGGGCAGGGCGAGACGGGTGATCCGACCGAGGGTCAGCCCGGGGATGCCACCGGAGATCAGCGGTGCCACCAGCAGGCTGCCGGCACCCAGTGCGGCACCCATCAGCCCGAGGCCCAGCGCGCCGACCTGGAAGACGTCGTCGGCGAAGACGACGGTGAGGGTGAAGATCGGGTTGCCGAGCACACCGACGATCACCGAGAGCAGGATCGCGATCTGGATGCCCGGCTGGCCGCCGACGTAGCGAACGGCGGCGACGAAGTCGCGCAGGACCTGGGGTCGCGGTGTCGGCGGGGCAGGCGCCGACGGCAGCCGTACGGCGGCCAGCGCGAGCAGCACACCGACGAAGGACATCCCGTTGAGGAAGAACGCCCACCCAGGACCGAGCGTCGCGATCAGGATCCCCGCCAGCGCGGGTCCCAGCGCTCGGGCGCCGTTGAACTGCAGGGAGTTCAATGCCACCGCCGAGCTGAGGTCCTCGCGGGGCACGAGGTCGTTGACGAAGGACTGCCAGACCGGGAGGTTCACGCCCTGGAACAGGCTGACCATGCCGAGCACCACCATGAACATCCACGGGGTGGCGACGCCGGTGGCCCAGATCAGCCACAGACAGCTCGCCGAGACCGCCATCCCGGTCTGGGTGACCAGCAGCACCCGGCGCCGATCGCACCGGTCGGCCAACGAGCCACCCCAGGGGCCGAGCAGAACACCGGGAAGCAGCTGGGCGACGCTGGCCGCACCGACCCAGAGCGCGCTACCGGTGAGCTGGAAGAGCACGTACGGCACGGCCAGGTTGGCCAGCCAGCTGCCGACGTTCGAGCCGAGCGCACCGCACCAGAACAGCAGGTAGTTGCGGTGCGCGAAGGCCCGCGCGGCGTAGCGCAGGCCGCTCGGCGTCGACGACGTGCTCACTCCGTCGGACCGAGGGCCCGTCCGATCCGGGCGGCCGCCTCGGTCAGCCGGGCGATCCAGCCCTCCACCTCGAGCCCGTCGGCACCGGCCGGCAGCCGACAGATCCGGATCACCAGCTCGACGGCTCCCTCGGGTCCGAAGACCGGAGCGACCAGTGACGTGACGTCGTAGCGGGTGCCGGGCTCGACCTCGACCGGCTCGTAGCTCTCCGAGACCTCGGCGATCCGGGCCTCGACCTGGCGAGCCCGTTCGGGGGTCAGGTCGCTGGCACCGTAGGCACGCAGGTCGGCATAGAACTCGGCCTCCGGCACCCGGCAGGCCCGAGCCATCGCCCACCCCCGCTCGCGGGCCAGGGCGAGGCGCCGCCGGTAGGACTCACGCAGCTCCTCACTGTGGGGCCGGAGCTGCGCGAGCCACGCCTCCTCCGCCTCCGGTCCCTGCCAGGCCACGTAGAGCTCGCCCAGCGGTGGCCGCAGCGGCACCCGATCGCCGGGCGGCGGGTCGACCGGGAGGCCCGGGGCCGCGGTGGCCCCCACGACGACCAGCTGTCCCCCGACCTCGGCCATCGCCGAGGCCTGGACACCGAGATCCCGGGTCAGCCCTTCCAGCTCACAGCGGGCGACCTCGGCCAGCTGCACGCCGGCGATCAGGTCCCGCTCGGGCAAGGCGATCAAGGAACGCGGGGTGAACCGCCCATACCCGCCCTGGAAGAACAGCAGCGGCTGGACCGGACGCTCGACCTCGAGCGCACGGACCTGGCCGAGCACGAGGTAGTGGTCACCCGCCTCGGTGACGTCGTACGTCGTGCACTCGATCCACCCCACCGTGCCCTCCAGGACCGGGGCGCCGCCCGGGGACACGTGCCAGCCCAGACGCTGGAAGTCACGTGGCCCCGAGGCGAAGTGGCGGCACAGGTCCTCTTGGTCGCCGGCCAGGATGTTGATGCAGAAGACCGGCGCCGACCGGATCCGCTCGAAGGTCCGCGAGCTGCGCATCGGCAGGTAGGTGACCAGGGGCGGATCCAGCGAGACCGAGCTGAACGAGCCGACGGTCATCCCGACCGGGGTCCCGGAGTCGTCGAACGCCGTCACCACCACGACGCCGGTCGGGTAGTGCCCGAGCACCTCACGGAAGCGTCCCGGGTCCAGTGCGGTCTGTGTCATGGCTGCCTTCCAGCGGGTGGTCGAGCGGGGGTCGGGTGGAGTGGGTCAGGCGTGGGTGATGAAGTCGGCCACCACGCGGTTGAACTCCGCGGCGTGCTCGATCTGCGCCCAGTGACCACACCTGTTGATCTGGTAGAGCCGACTGTTCGGGATCAGGGCATTGAGCTTGAGCCCGTTCTCCGGGTGCACCACGCGGTCGTCGCGGCCGTGGATCAGCAGGGCCGGCGCGGTGATCCCGGCCAGCAGGTGCTCGGCCGGGAAGTCGCGGGCCGGGCGCGGACCGGAGAGGAAGTTGGTGGCGTGCTCGGGGCGGCGCAGCACGGCGTCGAGCCGGACCTGGGCGCGCTCCTCAGCCAGATCGCCGGAGTCGAAGCTCATCACGTCGACGAGCTCGCGCATCGTGGCGAGGCTCGGCTCGCGGTAGCCCTTGAGCAGGATCTTGATCCCCTCCGTCGGCCCGTCTCCGGCACCGAAGAGCTTCACCCCGGTCGCACCGGCCCCCATCGTGATCAGGTGGGACAGACGCTCCGGGTGCTCGACGGCGAAGCGGATGGTGGTCGCTCCACCCATCGAGTTGCCGACGAACGCGGCCTTCTCGATGCCGAGCGCGTCCATGAACTCCAGGGCCGACTGGACGTGGTTGCGATCCTCGGCACTGACCGGGTCGGAGTCACCCCAGCCGGGCATGTCGGGGGCGTAGCAGGTGAACTGCTCGGCCAGCTCGGCGATGTTGGGGCCGAAGTTGCTCCAGCCGGTCGCTCCGGGGCCGCTGCCGTGCAGGAAGATCACCGGATAGCCGGAGCCGGCCACGTTGTACTTCACCGTGCCCGAAGGCAGGGTCACGTGCTTCGTCGTGGCGGCATCGGTCAGGTCGAGCGTCATGGGACGTCCTCTCAGAGACGGTCGGGGCAGATCCTCAGCGTGCTGTGAGCGGGGTCACCCTGCGTAGGAAGTGGTGCCACGGACCGGCACGCGCCGGGTTCTCAGCTGGGTTCTCAGGGGGTCCTCACCGGCGCAGTGCACCCGCGAGGGCCCGCAGGTCGGAGGCGTACGGCGACGCCCGCAGCACCCCGATCAGGGTGACCGCATCGGCCTCGGACCAGCCGGCGCCGGTGAGCGCGGTCCGTGCCTTCGCCTCCAGGTCGGCGTCGCTCAGCGGCCGACGGGCATCGCCGTAGGAGACCGCGACCTCGGCGGTGCGGCTGGTGCCGTCCTCGAGCATGACGGTGACCCGGGTCGGCCCCGGATCACCCAGGGTGAGGGTGACGAGTCCCATCAGGCGATCCACCTCGGGGTCGGCGAGACGGTCGTCGACGAAGTCGGCGAGCCGCAGCGGCCCGCTCGCCAGCGCCCTCGCCACCGTGTAGTGCAGGGTGAACTTGGCCTCCAACCCCGTGCTGGGACGCCGCAGCAGCAGCGGCCCCGTCGAGGCCTTCGGCACGGTGACCTCGATCGCGCCGACCTGGCGAAGATCGAGGTCGGATCGCAGCTCGAGGGCCGCATCGACCGCCAGATGGGTGGCGAAGCACGACGGGTGCAGCTTGATCGCCCAGTCCTCGACCCAGGCGTCGGCCCAGTGCTCCAGCCGTTGCGGGAGTCGGGCGAGCCGGTCGTCGAGTCCGCTGGTGGCGCCGTACAGGGCGAAAAAGCCACGCGGTGCCTCCAGCTGGTGGGGGTGCGCGGTGAAGCCACGGCGGGCGAGCTCGACGGCGACGACCGCGTCGTGGGCAGCCTGTCCGGCGTGCAGCGGCTTCGTCATCGTGCCGAAGTTCGCCAGTGAGCCCGCTACCGACGAGGAGACGATCCCCAGTGCGTGCCGGGTCTGCGTCGGGTCGAGGCCGCTGAGGTGGGCGAGCGCGGCGACGGCGGCGAGCCGACCGGTCGTGGAGGTGTTGTGCCAGCCACGGCCGTAGTGCTCCTCGATCGGGAGCGCCTCGGAGACCGCCCGGAAGGCCGCCGACCCGACGTCGTACGCCGCCACCAGCGCCCGCCCCGGCGTGGAGGGGTCGGCCTGGGCCAGCAACGCGGGGATCAGGACCGCCCCCGGATGCATCGGCATGCTCGGCACGGCGTCGTCCCAGTCCAGTGCATGCGCAGCCGTCCCGTTGACCAGTGCCGCCCGCGACGGGCTCAGCTGCACGCCGCCGCCCCAGACCGGAACGGTGCCCGCACTCCCCTCACCGAGAACCCAGTCGAGCAGCACCGCGGTCGCCGGCTCAGCCCGGCCCGCGATCGCGACAGCGACCGTGTCCAGCAGGACCCGACCGACCGCCTCGGCAGTGGCGCCAGCCTCGCGGGGTCGTACGACGAAGTCGGCGATCGCCTCGGTCGCTCCGGACGTTCCACTCTGCGCACTCATGGCGCCCGAGGCTAGGCAGCGGGTCCGGTTCCGCCCAGGATCCTGTTCTGCGAGGCGGAACCACAGCAGCGCCCGAGCCGATCCCCCGTTCAAGGACGGAGCTGCCGCCACCCTGGACCGCTGAGCGAATCCCTGAGGAGATCGTGGGCACCTATCGGGGTGTCCCCGACGAAGCCATTGGCGAAGTCGGTCACCACCCATCGGTCCTTGTCCCAGGAGACGTCGATCCGGGTGACCATGAAGATCCGTCCGCCCTCCAGCTGGATGTTGGAGAGAGTCTCTGCCGCAAGCTCCACCGAGACCTTGGTGGGCGAGTCATTCCCGTGGGTGGCTGCGGAACGAATCCAGGCTGGGGAGGACTCGTCGAACCGACGTCCTGTGTGAGTGACCCGGAGGTTGTGTCGGTCCTGCACGAGGTAGTTCTTGAACTCCTCCGGAGCGCTGGGGCTGACCAGGGCAGACACCATCTCCTCGTCGTCCGCGTCGGAGTCCACGTCGATCTGGAGCTGGGAGAACATCACCGCGAACTGCTCTGCTCCTGCCCGACTTCGGCTGGCTGTGCCGAGCCGAACGGCGTCTTCGAGGCGCGGTGTGGCGGTGAGCGTAGGTGGCGTCGCCGCGTAGCCCGTCGCGCCCTTGATCGGGGTCCGAACCGGCTCAGGAACCAAGGCCGCACTCGATGATGTGGCCACCGCCGAAGCGGGCGACGACGCGCCCTGATCCGGCCCGACCGAACTGCAGGCCGCCAGAACAAGGAAAGCAGCCACCGCTACCGGTGTGACCACCCCGGCCCTCATGCGGGCGCCCTTGGTGTGGGGCGTACGCGTCGCCATGACTGCCAGCGCGGTGTCGGTCGACGATCGTGAAGACCCGCTGGCCGCCGGATGACCTCGTCGTACGACGTCATCCGGGCCTCCGTTCGGTTCTTCGCTGACGTTCAAGATAACTGAACACAAAGCGAAGACTGAACGCCTGCGGAAGAGGCGGGTGCGAGGCGCGGGAAGGGGCTCCTCAGCCCCACAGTCAGCACGCACCCGCGGCCCGAAGCGGCCTAGGCTTGCCCCATGAGCACCGAGTTCCGCTCCCTGACCTGCCCCTGCGGCATCCCGCTGGCCGCGACGAACGAGGACGCGTTCGTCAGCGCCGTCGAGCGTCACCTCGCCGAGGCGCACCCGCAGCTGAGCTACACCCGCGAGCAGATCCTGTCGATGGCGGCCGGCCAGCGCGGCTGAGCCCCTCGGGCTGAACCACTCCCAGCCGGAGCCCCGCCGCGCCAGCGGGACTGCGAGTCAGCGGGTCAGCGGCGCGCGCGCAGTCGGGTGGCGACGTCGGCGTACCGACCGACCGGCACCAGGTGCACGCCGTCGAACGCGCCGGAGTCCCTGATCTCCCCGATCAGCTCGATCGCCCGGTCGACCCCGACGTCACGGTCGCTGTCCAGGGACGCGATCAGCTCCTCGGGCACCGAGATCTCGGCGACCTGCGCCGCGATCGTGCGCGCCATCGCGGCACTGGCCATCACCAGCACCCCGGCGAAGATCCGACCCTCGTAGTCGACGGTCTCCCGCCACGCCAGCAGCGGCTCCACCTCGAACGACGCCTGGGTCAGCAGATAGTCAGCCGACTTCTTCCACGACGGAAGCGGTACGCCGGCCCGGGCCGTGGCCCCGACGGTGAACGTCCGCTCCTCGTAGGCATGCGCCTCGTCGATCATCCGGCGCACCGTCAGATCGGTCGAACGCTCCCCCACGCTCGGCGCATCACCGCGAACGAAGAGGAACCGGTCCACCCCGTAGGCGGCAGCGGTGAGCAGATCGCGACGGAAGCCGAGCAGGTTGCGGTCACGGCTGTTCACGCACGCCACCGCCGTCCCACCCAGCGCCGCCACCTCGCGGGCCACGGCGATGCTCGACACGGTGGCGCGGCCCAGGTGGTTGTCGGGGACCAGGAACGTGTCAGCCACACCGCTCAGGAGCGCGATCTGACGTCGTACTCGGGTGAGATCGGGGCCCGTCGCCGGCTCGATCTCGCACATCACTTCGAACTCAGCAGCACCAGGCACCCCACTATTTTCGCAGATCACAGCGGTGCTCCCGTCGACGTGTCCAGGACCTGCCGCAACGCGGTCCAGCCCCGCAGATTCGCCGTCGACTCGCCTGGGATCGCCACGCGTGCGACGTGCTCCAACGGCGACCAGTGCGGCGGTCGTGCCTCGACCAGTCGGGCGTAGAGGCCGAGGTCGGCCTCGACGTCGCGCCGACCGTCGTGAGTCAGATAGGAGACCCGCGCGCATCGTGCGACGCTGACCTGCCGCCGCATCCGCCAGTAGCGCTGTTCGTCTCCCGAAGCCGTCGCCACGTATCCCTCAAGCGGCATGACAGTAAATATCCACTTTCGGACCCCAACTAGCAGCATGTTGAGCCGATGCGGTCCGGGTAAGGCTGCGTCGGCCGGCCGGATTAATCGCCGGCGAGTCGCGCGACCGCCGCGCGGTGCTCGTCTAGCCACAGAGTCACGTAGTGAGCCCTTCCGGTATTTGCGCTGAAGTGCCTCCACCTGCCGTAGGCAACCAGTGTGTTGCCCACGGTGATGGTCTCGGGGAGCGGGTTTGTCGTGACGCGTATGACTGGCTTGATAGGGATGTCATCGGCCGCCTTGACCGGTCGATGGTCACCTGGATCTCGAACGGCGAAGTGAGCGACGGGGTTGTTGTTGCTATCAGCCCCCATTTCCTCGACGCGACCGACAACAGCTCTTGGATATTCCGACGCTGGATCGGTAGCCGCAAGTGCCCGGTCTAGCCGCTTGATGTCATGGGCCGCGTCGAAGCAGAAATCGTCCCACGAAATGACGAGATCACCGTATCGAGCACGAAACCGTTCACGGGCTTTCGGGTCGTGAGCGAAGGCCCGGATTAATCGGACGATCTCCGTCGCAGCGCGGAGCGTCTGATCAATTGTGGGGGTGCGACCTCTGGTGAAAGCAGCCCTGCTGCGTGACGTGGCGTCGCCCTCGCGACGAGGCTTCACCTCCCCCTCGGATGCCAGATTGAGGACGAGGATGTACGTGTCGCCGTCCTTCGTGACAGTTCCGACGTGCCTGCATTGGAGATCGCTGGCTTGAGCGTCGAAGTCGTACCGACGACCTTCTTCGTGACGCATTCCTTTCGCGAGGCGATACAGCGGGTCGACTCGCGCCTTGCCGTCGCGTGTCAGGTAGCCATGCACCGGGCCCACTGCAACCTCACAGCCGCCACAGCGGAGCGGACGAGTGAACGGCGGAGTCGGACTCTCAATAGCCCACCGATCGAACTTGTCTCCAAGGACATCAATCGCGTATGGAATGCCGAGCGCCACCCGTGGTTCTCCCTTCATCACCTCGGCGAACATTGGGTCCACCGAAACCAGTGTCAAATTCAATCGGCCGCCGTGTGTGGGAGATGAACTCGACATGCGAATAAATCGATGACTCCAAGCCAACCGGGCGACACAAGCATGCGGTCAACTTGTCCAGAAAAGTCGCCTGACTAGAGCTGACCCCTTCAGGCACCCCAGAAGGGTCAGCCCAGCGTGAATCGATTTGAGCAGCGACGCCAAGGCGCCCGCCTAACCTCGAGTCTCCAGGCCGAGATGCTCCACTCGGCCCCGACAGTCGGTAGAACGTTGCCTAGCTTCGACGCCCTCGCCGTCAGGATCGGGGCCTCGAGAGCAATGAATGGAACGAGGACCGTCGCACGTTACCCGACTCATGAGCGACCGGATGACTTCGCCGCTACTGTTCGACGAATGCCGTACGTACGAAGGCTCGCTGCCGCACCAGCCGTGATCATCGGAGGACCAGCGACCAGCGCCGAAGCTCGGTCACGGATCGATAGATTCGTGCCGTGGGCCACGGTCCTTAGCCCGTTCGTGGCCACGCTCACCGCGATCGCGGTCGTTCTCGTGGGGGTTCACGCTAGTAACGAGGCCGACCGGGCCAACTTCTTGCGCGAACATCGTCAAGTTCTGTACGCCGAGGTTCTAGCCGACCTCGGAAGAATCCAGAACGATGTCGAGGCGAACCTGGCAGCTTATGTTCCCCGGACCACGAACTACAGGACCGACGACAAGGACCTCGTAGGCGCTCTCCACCAGTTGCAGATCCTTGGACCCGACGAGGTATGGATAGCTGCAAGTCACGCAAGGTCCGCGCTTGAACGGGACGTGGTCGATTCGTTGGAGACTGAGTTCAGCGACGAACAGCGGGAGAGCTACTTCCACTTCCTCGAGCAGTTCTTGGACCGTGCTGCCGCCGCGGTCGGCCGCTAGGCGAGGGCACCGGCCCCGGTTCCTCCTCTGATGCGTGCGCCGCCCGTTTCGAACTGGCGCTACCGCCCCGATCGAGACGCGGGCGGATCCGCGACACGCCAGCTGGGCACTGATCGCACGGCTGGGAGACGGTGGCGCAATCCCGAGAGTCGGCACGAACGGAGTACGGACCAAAGCGCTGGGTGCTAGAAACCGTCCATGCTGATGTTCGTCTTCGGCGCAGGGGCATCCTTCGACAGCGACCCCCTCCGGCGCCCTGGCTACCCGGAAGAGGAGTACCTCTATGGCGACTCCCGGCCGCCCCTTGCCAAAGAGTTGTTCACCCCACCAAGCATCGATGGCCAGAACATCGTCGCCGAATTCCCAAGAGCAGCACCGATCATCATGGATCTCCGGAAGGCGGTCGCGCGCGGCGAAGACGTCGAGGAGGTCCTGGAAAAGATCAGCGCCTCCGCGAACTCCTACCCGGCAAGATCAGCGCAACTGCTGGCCTTCCGCGGATACCTTGCACGGCTGCTCACCCAAATCCCGAGCGACTGGGCCGAGCAATGTCAGGGCCTGACCAACTACGTCCAAGCGCTCAGCGCTGTCGACCGCTGGAATGCTGAGGGTCAGCACCCCGAAGGGCGCCACCCGATCAGTTGCGTGAGCTTTAACTACGACCTGCTCTTGGAACAGGCGGTCGACCGCGCATTCGGCCACCCAATCAATGACCTGGCGGACTTCACCTCCTCCAACGACATCCATATCTACAAGCCACACGGATCGGTCCTATGGCGCCAGGCAGCACGGTGGAGTCTCAATCACCAAGAGCTCCTAATCGGCGAAGCGGGCTGGCATCAAGCGATCAAGGAAGCCCACACTCTTGAGTGGCTTGAGGAGTGGCAACAGACCGATCCCCCCGTGGACGACGACGGATTCGACTATCAGGATCCAGAGGACTTGACGAAGGTCTGGCTTCCGGCCCTTTCGATTCCCGTGCGCCGCAAGTCGGTGTTCACCATGCCGCCAGATCACCGAGAAGCCCTGACCGACGACCTAGGAAAGGTAACGACTATGGTCGCGATCGGTTGGCGGGCACGAGAGCGACACTTCCTCCAACTACTTCAAGACCACATGCCCTCTCAGCCCGCAAGGCTGGTGGCCGTCGCAGAGAACGAGTCCGCTGCCCGGGAGACCGTTGACAACCTCTGGCCCACCGGCCGCTTCCAGGCATATGCCGTCAGCACAATCGGATTCAGCGGGTTCGCCGACGGGCCGTCTGACGACGACCTCCTCGACGACGAGAACCTCCCAAGCCTCACCCTCGCCGCCCTTCTCGAGGACTACGGGGTCCGCTGGATCCGTCGACAGCCGGGTTCTGGCCTGCCCCACGAGGCCGAGAGCCCGTACTTCGCGCCCAATTACGCTGACCTATGAAGAGCTAGCCACCGTCTCGACAGGCCATCCACGCGCTCAGTTAGCCCACGCTAGTTGCAGGCCTGACTCCTCCCTAGCGCGCCGGGAAGTAGCACAGGCGCAGGATGGCGTTATCACGATGGGAATGCGTGGCTCGGTGCTGGCGGCTTGATCATCCTCAAGCAGACCTGCCTGGGGCCAAGGCCCCCCTTCTTGTTGTTCAACTACGCGCTCACCTCTCTTCCAAGATGGATGCTCGGCCACCCACGGGCACTCGTCGTGGTTCCGGAAGTCGCAGGCATGGGAGCGGCTTGGTAATGCCAGCTGCCGCTGTTTCCGTTCTCGTCCTCGCCGACGTCGACTGGTGCTCCGTCGTTCGTACCCATTCCGTCCGACGTGCCCACCGCAACCCTTGATGTGGCGTTCGCATGGCAAATCCGCTCCCTGAGCGGCGAACGGCCGACGGGTCAAACGAGGCGGAGCACAGGGCGGTGATCCGCGTCTCCCAGCAGGCCCCTCACCATGCTCGGATTGAGTCGTACAGCCTCGGAGATAGCAGGAATAGTCGTGCCGTGCTCGCCGGCAAGCTCTGCAGCACGCTTTAGGAGGCTTGGCGTCTCTCCGGGGTACGCGCTTGTTGGATCGGCAGCTGGGTCGTTGGACCGCGCAAGCCGCTGGTAGGCCCGCCGGGCGGAGGACTCGGTCGTACGGCCCCGCTCAACCATCCTGCGGACCAACGAACTTGAGGACACGCCCCACGTCCGGCCAAGCCGGTCAAGAACCGCAAGGTCCAGTCTCGCTGGCAAAGCGACATCCATGGAGGTTGCGGGCGTAAGGAAGGCTGCAGCGAACTCGTCGGCGTCACGCTCAATCGCTGCGGTGGGCTCACTGACGTCATCGTGCAGCAGGAGATGTCCGATCTCGTGGGCGATCGAGAACCGGTGGCGGAAGACGTTCTCGCTCCGGCGCGGCGTCATCACGATGATCGGCCGTTCGACGATCTTGAGCGAGAAAGCATCGACGGCGTCGATCTCTGCGAGCGGCCGGATGACGACGACGACGCCGTGTGACTCCGCAGTGGCCGTGAGGTGTCGTACTGGCCCGTCCGGCAGCTTCCAGTGCCGTCGTAGCAGCGCGGCCGCCTCAGCGGGCGTTGTCCCGGGCCCAACCTCTGGAAGGTCGACCTCGGGCAAGCGTACGTAGCGCTCGAGCGCGAAAGTCAGCTCCCAGACCAGCGTCGCGGTCGCCAAAGCCTTCTGTCGGTCACTCACTCTGGCCGAACGCAGGCTGCGGAAGTGCGCGTTGACCTCATTGATCCGGGCCAGCGGTCGGCCGACGTTGAAGAAGTCCGACTTCATACTCGTCGCCTCGGCGAGCTTGTCGACGACGTCCGGGCGCGGTGAGGTGATGCCAGCCTCGTATTGTCCGATGGCGGCGGCCGAGACTCCGACCTGACCAGCGAGATCGGCCTTGCTGAGTCCCGCGAGAGCCCGAGCCTGCGTCAAACGCGCAGGCTCGAAACGGCCGGAACGTCCGCCCCCGGAGCGGAGGTCGAACAGGCTGGGTGCGTCATCACGCATCCGAGTGTGGCCTCCCCTGCTCCTGAACCTCGACGACGGGGACCGCCGGCACGCCGCTGTCGAACGACTCGACCTCAGCGGTCTCAACCTGGACGTCGACGAGCTCGGCCTCCCAAATCGTCTCCTCGCCCTTCAGGTCCACCTTGCCCTCTTCGTCGAGGGTCGCGACTGCCCAACTGATCGACTGAAGAAGGCGCGGCGAGGAGTCGACCATCACGAGCACCACGGGCATGACGCCGTCACTGACCTCTTTCACGACACGAACCAACTCGTGGGGCTCGTCAGCGGGGTCGTCGATGGCGCTGTCCGGGAAGGTCGGCTCAAAGAGCATCCCTTGGGGAAGCTGAGCCTCGAAGCCACCCTGTCGGGTCGGGCTGGAGGCAAAGTTGCGGACCGCGTTAGGGGCCGACGGGATGCGCCATACGTAAATCAGGCAGTTGTTGACGATCGGAACCGAAATGCCGCCCGGCATCAGCTTGCACGTCGGGAACCCGTATTTAGTCACAGCCTCGCGCGCGTCGTCCATCAGGTCACGCCACTGACTCCCGAAACCCATCGCATACCGCGAACCAGTCGCCAGGTGCCCATCGGCGGCGAGGTCGTGCCGAGACCGGATCGCATCGACGAGGGTTGCGCGTAGAGGTTGAGTGTGGGCACCGAGAGCTTCGGCGGGCGACGCTGGAACCATAGAAACCTCCTCAGGTGGCGTCCAGCCGCTTCCCAGCAGGACTGACTTCAGTATTGCACGTAGAACGCGCACTGGCGCTTCACCTGGGTTTCACGGCGCGGCGCCAGAAGGCGCCTCGCCCTCAGGTGCCCCCAACCCCTCGCTCGACGTCGCCCGGCGACGGCAGTCTCGACACGACCTCTTGGTCACGGCGACGGACCGCGCCGGCTCCAGCGGCCACTCCGCAGACCCGGAAATGCAGAAGGCCCCCGATCCGTAGATCGGGGGCCTTCTGGCTGACGTGCGCGAGGGGGGAGTTGAACCCCCACGTCCTTTCGGACACACGGACCTGAACCGTGCGCGTCTGCCTATTCCGCCACTCGCGCGTCACCCCGGCGAACCGGAGCAAGAGAAGACTAGCGGACCCGGCGACGGGCGCCCAAACCGGCGCGCATCCCTCCCCCTCTGCGCGGTCCCCGTTACGATCAAGCGAGCCCGGTTTCCCCGTCGGGCTCTTGGCGCTGATCTCACAACGTAAGGAGGGGCGATGAGCGCACTGCAACGATTCGAGGCTCGGCTGGAGTCCCTCGTGTCCGGCTTGTTCGCGAAGACCTTCCGCAGCGCTGTGCAGCCCGTGGAGATCGCCGCGGCCCTCCAGCGCGAGTGCGACAACAACGCTCAGGTGCTCTCCCGCCAGCGCAAGCTGGTGCCCAACGACTTCCACGTCGAGCTGAGTGGCACCGACCTGGAGCGGCTGCGCCCGTACGACAGCGCACTGGAGGGCGAGCTCACCCACCAGCTACGCGAGTACGCCGACGCGCAGGGCTACGTCTTCCCCGGCCGGATCACGATCGGGTTCGCCCCCGACACCGAGCTGACCACCGGCCGTTTCCGGATCCGCAGCGAGGCCAAGGCGCAGGTCAGCGGTGACGCGAGCAACACCCGTCTGACCCGGGCGCACGCCGTCCTGGAGGTGAACGGCACCCGGCATCCGCTGGACACCACCGTCACCGTCGGCCGCGGCTCCGACGCCGATCTGCGGATCAACGACCCGGGCGTGAGCCGCCGCCACGTCGAGTTCCGGGTGACCAACGCCGCGGGTGCCTTCCCGCGGATCGAGGTGCACGATCTCGGCTCCACCAACGGCATGCTGATCAACGGTCAGAAGATGCAGAGTGCGCTGGCCGACGACGGCACGGAGGTCAAGATCGGCCGCACCGTGATGACGGTCCACCTGATCGAGGAGCCCAGTGCCTGACGCGATGGCTGTCCCCTGTCCCCGAGCCGGGCAGGTGACCGGATGAGCGAGCTGACCCTCTTCCTGATCCGGATCGCGTTCCTCGCGATCCTGTGGATCTTCGTGCTCAGCACCGTCGGGGTGCTGCGTTCGGATCTGTTCGGGGCGAGAGTCGAGCCGGGCAAGAACGGCCGTGCCCCGGGCAAGCCCGCCAAGCAGCCCAAGGCGCCCAAGCGCGGCGTCCCGACGCACGTGTACGTCGTCGACGGCAGCAACAAGGGTGAGCGGGTCGACCTCGCCCTCGCGCCGATCCTGATCGGCCGCGGCCCCGACGCCGCGATCCGGCTCGACGACGACTACGTCTCGACCCGGCACGCCCGGATCGCGACCAACGGCGACACCTGGTTCGTCGAGGACCTCGGCTCCACGAACGGCACCTACATCGGTGCGGTCCGCCTCACCCAGCCGACCACGCTGACCCTCGGCACGCAGGTCCGGATCGGGAAGACCATCCTGGAGCTGCGCAAATGACGCTGCACCTCCAGTTCGCCGCGATCAGCGACGTCGGCCGGATCCGCAAGGACAACCAGGACAGCGGGTACGCCGGCCCCTGGCTGCTCACCGTCTGTGACGGTGTCGGCGGCGCGGCCCGCGGTGACCTCGCCAGCTCGACCGCGGTCAGCCAGATCCGCAACCTGGACCGGCCCCCGACGCCCGAACACACCGCCGAGGACCTGCTCACCCAGGTGGCCGGGGCGCTGCACCGTGCCCACGACCGGATCGCGGAGCTGATCGAGACCGATGCGTCCCTGTCGAGCACCTCGACGACGGCGACCGTCGGCCTCTTCGACGGCACCCAGCTGGCGGTCGGCCACGTCGGCGACTCGCGGGCCTACCTGCTGCGCGGTGGCCGCCTCACCCAGATCACGCACGACCACACCTTCGTGCAGACCCTGGTCGACGAGGGCCGGATCACCGAGGAGGAGGCGCGGTACCACCCGCACCGCAACCTGATCCTGCGGGCGATCGACGGCCTGCGCGAGGCCGAGCCGGACCTGTTCGTGGTGCCGCTGGAGGCCGGTGACCGGCTGATGCTGTGCAGCGACGGCGTCTGCGGCTCGCTCTCGGACGCCCGCCTGACCGACATCCTCAGCACCGGCACCCCCGACTTCGCGGCGGTGGAGCTGATCCGGGCCAGCCTGGACGCCGGCAGCTCCGACAACGTCACCTGCCTGGTCGCCGACGTCAGCGAGGAGCCGACGGTCGACACCATCCCGCAGCTGGTCGGTGCGGCCGCGGAGCTGCGTCGGCGCAAGATCTTCAAGGGCCACCGCGGTGGTGACACCGGTGAGCTCGAACCCCTCCCCCTCGGTGCCGTCACCGACGACCTGCCCGAGGGCGCCCGGGTCGACGACCCGATCGACTCCGAGCTCGCCCGGTACGCGCCCCGCCCGCCGATGGGCCGGCTCTGGGTGCGCCGGCTGCTGGCCGGCGTACTCGTCCTCGGTCTGCTCTGGGCCGCGGGCGGCGTGGCGTTCGCCTGGACCCAGCGCCAGTTCTACGTCGGTGCCGACGGCGACACCGTGACGATCTACCGCGGCCTGCCCACCTCGATCATCGGGATCGAGCTCGGCAAGCCCTACGAGGCGACCAACGTGACGGTCAGCTCGCTGTCGGACTTCGACGCCGACTCAGTGCGTGAGGGCGTCGCCCAGACCAGCCGGAGCGCTGCGGAGAACTACGTCCGCACCCTGGCCACCCGGATCCAGACCCCGGACGCGGGCACCGCACCCCCGGTAGCGACCGCGACACCGACCGCGACTCCGACCCCCACCGCCACACCGACCACCTCACCGAGCGGAACGCCCTGATGGTCTCCCTCGCACCTGCCCCCAGCTCCACCAGCCTGGTCCACCGCAGCCGGCGCAACGCCGAGCTCGGCCTGATCATCCTCGCGCTGGTCGTCGGCATCGGCGCCTACGCCGCGGTCGGCCTCGGCGTCGACCACCGGGTCCCGGCCGACATCTACCGCTACGGCGGCTGGCTGGTCGGCCTGATCCTGGCCGCCCATGTGACGGTCCGCCTGGTCGCGCCGTACGCCGATCCCGTCCTGCTCCCCATCGTGGCGGCCCTCAACGGGTTCGGGCTGGCGATCATCCACCGCCTCGACCTCGCCTCGGGCAAGCAGGACTTCGCCGCGAAGCAGCTCTTCTGGATGACGCTCGGCGTCGCCCTCTTCATCGCCACCCTGGTCTTCCTCACCGACCACCGGAACCTGCAACGGTTCACCTACACGTTCGGCCTGGCCGCGGTGGTGCTGCTGTTGCTGCCGATGGCACCGGGGATCGGCAAGAACATCAACGGCGCCCGGATCTGGATCCATGTCGGCTCGCTGAGCTTCCAGCCCGGCGAGGTCGCCAAGGTGCTGCTGGTGGTCTCCTTCGCCGGCTACCTGGTGCTGCACCGCGACGCGCTGGCCCTGGCCGGCAAGCGGGTCGGCGGCATCGACCTGCCCCGCGGCCGTGACCTCGGCCCGATCCTGGGGATGTGGCTGGTCAGCCTCGGTGTCCTGCTCGCCCAGCGCGACCTGGGCTCGGGACTGCTCTTCTTCGGCCTCTTCATCGTGATGCTGTACGTCGCCACGGAGCGCACCGGCTGGCTCGCGGTCGGCGGCGCCCTGTTCGTGGTCGGGATCGGCGCGATCTGGCTCTTCAGCGGCAAGATCGGCTTCCTCGAGCACGTCCGCAACCGGTTCGACATCTGGCTGCACCCGATGGAGTACTACGACCGCAGCCCGGGCTCGTTCCAGCTGGTCGAGGGGCTCTTCGGTCAGGCCTGGGGCGGCCTGATCGGCCGTGGCCTCGGCGAGGGCAAGCCCTACCGGGTGCCGTACGCGAACTCGGACTTCATCATCTCCAGCATCGGCGAGGAGCTCGGCCTGTGCGCCGTGATGGCGATCATCGTGGCCTACGCCCTGATCGTGGAGCGTGGCCTGCGCACCGCCCTGATCAGCCGTGACGACGTCGGCAAGCTGATGGCCGTCGGTCTGGCGGTCAGCATCGGGCTCCAGGTCTTCACCGTGGTCGGTGGCGTCACCCGCCTGATCCCGCTGACCGGTCTGACCACGCCGTTCCTCTCCTACGGCGGCTCCAGTCTGGTGGCGAACTGGGTGATCATCGCGCTGCTGCTGCGGATCTCCGACCATGCCCGCCGACCGCTGCCCGATCTCACGGTGCCGACCGACGACACTGCCACTCAGGTGATCCGAGGGACCCACCCGTGAACAAGCCGATCCGGATCATCTCGATCATGCTGGGCGTCCTCTTCGCCGCTCTGCTGATCAACCAGACCTACCTGCAGTACTTCGCTGCGGGCTCCTACAACGCCGACAACCGCAACCGCCGGGTGATCGACGCGGAGTTCTCCCGCGAGCGGGGGGCGATCCTGGTGGGTCGCAACCCGATCGCGCAGTCGATCCTGAGCGACGACCTGTACAAGTACCAGCGCTCCTACCCGCAGCCGCAGATCTACGCCCCGATCACCGGCTACTTCGCCTACGGCGGCGCCGTCACGGGCGTGGAGAAGTCGCAGAACTCGGTGCTGTCCGGTGACGACAACCGGCTCTTCGTCAACCGGCTCACCGACCTGCTGACCAACACCGGCTCCAAGGGCGGCAACGTCGAGACGACGATCAACGCCAAGGCGCAGAAGGCGGCGTACGACGGACTCAAGGCCCTCCCGGGCAACGTCGAGGGTGCGGTCGTGGCGATCGAGCCCAGCACCGGCCGGATCCTGGCGATGGTGAGCACGCCGACGTTCGACCCGAACAAGGTCTCCTCGCACGACTTCGCCGCGAACCAGAAGGCCTACGAGAAGCTGGCCGCCGACAAGTCCCAGCCGCTGCTCAACCGGGCCGTGCAGATGACGCTGCCCCCGGGGTCGACGTTCAAGATCCTGACCGCCGCGGCGGCGATCGAGGCCGGCAACGGCAAGTACAACGCCGACTCGACGGTGCCGGGCGGGTCGACGTACCAGCTGCCGCTCACGCACGGCTCGAGCGGCCTGATCAGCAACGAGGGCCGCAACTGCGGCACCTCCAAGGGCGTCGCGTTCCGGCAGGCGCTGGAGAACTCCTGCAACACCACGTTCGCCCAGCTCGCGATCGGCGTGGGTGCCGACAAGATGCTGGAGATCGCGGAGAAGTTCGGGTTCAACCAGACCTACTTCGACGACCTGCAGGGCACCAACGGCAAGTCGATCACCGCCACCTCGGTCTTCCCCAGCGGGATGAACGCGGCCCAGGTCGGGCAGAGCGGCTTCGGCCAGTTCGAGGTCCGGGCCACCCCGCTGCAGATGGCGATGGTGGCGGCCGGGATCGCGAACAACGGTGCGGTGATGAAGCCGTACCTGGTCGAGGAGGTGCAGTCCTCGGACTCCGACACCGTCTCGACCACGCAGCCCAAGAAGTTCTCCCAGGCGATCAAGGCCTCGACGGCCAAGGAGGTCACCAAGCTGATGGTCTCGACCGTCGACGTCGGCACCGCCTCGCCCGCGGCGATCCCGGGGGTGAAGGTGGCCGGCAAGACCGGCACCGCGCAGTCGGGGCAGGCCAACGTGCCGCCGTACGCCTGGTTCACCTCCTTCGCCCCGGCCGACAACGCCAAGGTGGCGGTCGCGGTGATGATCCAGAGCGCCGACATCCCGCGCAGTGACATCGGTGGTGGCAAGTACGGTGGCCCGATCGCGAAGGCCGTGATGCAGGCGGTGCTGAAGTGAGCCACTTCGTCGACAACGGCAACCGCTACCGGGCCGACTCCCTGATCGCGACCGGCGGGATGGGTGAGGTCTGGCGCGGTGAGGACACCGCGCTGGGACGCCCCGTCGCGATCAAGGTGCTGCGCAAGGAGTACGCCGGCGACACCATCTTCCGGGCCCGGTTCGAGGCCGAGGCCCGCCATGCCGCAGCGCTCTCGGACCCCGGCATCGCCGCGGTCTGGGACGTCGGCAGCTCGATCGACGACGACGGACTGGCGCGCCCGTTCCTGGTGATGGAGCTGGTCGAGGGCCAGCCGCTGTCGGCCCTGATCCGGCGCGGTGAGCCGATGGACCCGGCGATCGTGGCCGGACTGATCGCCCAGGCCGGGGATGCGCTGGCCGCGGCCCACCGGGCCGGGATCGTGCACCGTGACGTGAAGCCGGCCAACCTGCTGGTGACCGCCGACGGCACCCTCAAGATCACCGACTTCGGCATCGCGCGTGCCCTCTCCGCGATGGCGCTGACCGGCACCGGCGCGGTGATGGGCACCCCGCAGTACCTCTCCCCCGAGCAGGCCCGCGGCGAGTCCGCCACCCCTGCCTCCGACGTCTACGGGCTCGGCGTGGTCGCCTACGAGTGCCTGACCGGCGTGCGGCCCTTCGACAAGGAGAGCCCGGTCGCGACAGCGCTGGCGCACCTCAACGACACCGTCCCGCCGCTGCCGAGCAGCGTCCCCCCGGCGATCGCCGCGGTGGTGATGCAGGCCCTGACGAAGAAGCCTGCCGAGCGGTACGCCGACGGTGCGGTCTTCGCCGCAGCGCTGCGGGCCGCGATGGACCCCACCGCCCCGCACGTGATCGCCCCGGTGCCGCCGGTGTCGGACGCCACCGCCGTCACGACGGTGACGCCGGCGACCCAGATCCTCCCGACGGCCGGAGCGGGCGCCCTGGGCGCCGCAGCGGCGGCTGGTGGCACTCGGGGACCCTCGACGGCTGCGGGGACGGCAGCGGGCGCCTCAGCGGCCGCTGAGGACGAGGAGCGGTCCCGGATCGGCTGGGCGATCGCCATCACGGTCGCCGTGATCGCGGTGATCGCCCTGCTGGGCTGGCTGATGCTGCGCGGCGACGGCTCGCCGTCCACCCCGGCGCCGACGACCACCCCGTCGGCCACCTCGGACGCGTCCCCCACGACCACGCCGTCGACGAGCAGCTCGCCGTCGGCCTCGGCCTCGACGTTCAGTCTCACCGAGAGCCAGATGGTGGGGCGCAACGTGGACGACGTACTGGCTGATCTGCGGGCGCTGGGTCTCAAGCCGACCAGCCACCGGGTGCCGAACCCCGGCAACGAGACACCGAACACCGTCGCCGCCGTCGATCCGACCACGGGTCTGAGCGCGGGCGACACCGTCTCGGTGGCCTACTACGGGCCGCTGCCCAGCACGACGCCGACTCCGACGCCCACCCCGACGCCGACACCCACGCCGACGCCGACACCCACCCCCACGCCGACCCCGACGCCGACGACCTCGACGTCGCCCAGCACCACCCCCAGCGCGGAGACGAGCTCTCCCGCGGCCCGGAAGGAAATCCGATGAGCCCCGACCACGCCGACAACGCCGGCAGCGGCGCCAAACCCCCGGTCACCGTCGGTGGCCGCTACCAGCTCGGCGAGCTGCTGGGCCGGGGCGGGATGGCGGAGGTCCGCAAGGGCACCGACGCGCGACTGGGTCGTGTCGTCGCCGTCAAGCGGCTGCGGACCGACCTGGCCTCCGACGCGACCTTCCAGGCCCGTTTCCGCCGGGAGGCGCAGTCCAGCGCCAGCCTGAACCACCCCGCGATCGTCGCCGTGTACGACACCGGCGAGGAGACCGTCAAGGACGCCGATCACGAGGGCCACGAGATCAAGCAGCCCTACATCGTGATGGAGTACGTCGCCGGCCGCACGCTGCGCGACATCCTCCGCGAGGGCCGCAAGATCCTGCCCGAGCGCGCCCTGGAGATCACCTCCGGCGTGCTGTCGGCCCTGGACTACTCCCACCGAGCCGGGATCATCCACCGCGACATCAAGCCCGGCAACGTGATGCTGACCCCGAGCGGCGACGTCAAGGTGATGGACTTCGGCATCGCCCGGGCCGTCTCCGACGCCTCGAGCACGATGACCCAGACCGCGGCCGTCGTCGGCACCGCGCAGTACCTCTCGCCCGAGCAGGCCCGTGGCGAGACCGTGGACTCGCGCTCGGACGTCTACTCCGCCGGCTGCCTCCTCTACGAGCTCCTCACGGGCCGGCCGCCGTTCGTCGGCGACTCGCCGGTGGCCGTCGCGTATCAGCACGTCCGCGAGCAGGCCGCTCCCCCCTCGGACCACGACGGGGACCTGCCGCCCGCGATCGACGCGATCGTGATGAAGTCGCTGGCCAAGCGGGTCGAGGACCGCTACCAGTCGGCCGCGGCGATGCGCAACGACATCGAGCGCTACCTCGACGGCCGGCCGATCTCGGTCGTCGCCGCACCGGTCACGCCTGCTGCCGGTACGACGGTCGTCACCGGGATGCCCACGGGCCAGACCTCGCTCGTCCCGCTGGTAGACGACGCTGATGACGACCGCGGCCCGCGCATGGGCGTGATCATCGGCGTCGCCCTCGCCGTGCTCGCGCTGATCGTCGCCGGGATCATCTTCTGGCCCAAGCTCTTCCCGTCGGCGCCCGACCAGGTCCAGGTGCCGAACGTGGTGAACCTCAGCGAGAGCCAGGCGCGCCAGAAGATCGGGGACGCGCAGCTGCAGCCCGACGTGCAGAGCTAT
>NZ_JASLGR010000012.1 GCF_030150155.1 Nocardioides sp. | reverse complement strand
GTCGACGGTGTCGCGGACGTGACCGCCATGCACGGCGGCACCCTGCACGTCGGGGACACCACCGTGACCGCGCTCGCGGTGACCGGCCGCGAGGCGGCGCTGCGGGGCGGCACCACGGCGGTGCTGATCGGGTTGGGCTCGATCAGCAGGTCCCTGGACACCGAGATGGCGAAGAGCTACCCGCTCGACCTGACCGTGACCACCTCGGCGACCGGCTTCGGGCCCGACGCCATCTCCGCGATCCGCAAGGTCGACGGTGTCGCGGACGTGACCGCCATGCACGGCGGCACCCTGCACGTCGGGGACACCACCGTGACCGCGCTCGCGGTGACCGGCCGCGAGGCGGCGCTGCGGGGCGGCACCACGGCGGCCGACGAGCGGTTCGACGGGGTCGACGCCCGGGTCGGGTTCGACCTGGCCGGCTCCTTCGGTGGCCTGAAGGACACCAGTGCCGCCACCGGGAGTGGGCTGGTGATGCCGGTCGAGGCGGGCAGCCGCGGTGGGAAGGTCACCAACGTCGCGACGGCGTACGGCGACGAGTACGGCACCGACGTGGTCGCGATGCGTCCGGCAGCCCTGGCCCGGCTGCTGGGCACCACGCCGCAGGCCCTGGCGGGCACCACCCCACGGGCGCTGTGGATCCGGGCCGCCGACGGGGCCAACGCCTCGGACCTGCAGACCGCGATCATCAGTGCCGCCTCCAAGGCGGGGATGACGGTGACGGTGGCGGGGGACTACGACAAGCGCAGCTTCATCACCCGGCAGGTCCGGGTGATCAGCGTGGCCGTCGTCGGCCTGCTCGGCGTCGCCGTCGTGATCGCCCTGATCGGGGTCGGCAACACCCTCGGTCTCTCGGTGGTCGAGCGGACCCGGGAGAACTCCCTGCTGCGGGCGATGGGCCTGACCCGCGGCCAGCTTCGTGCCACCCTGGCCTGGGAGGGGGTGCTGCTCTCGCTGGCGGCGACCCTGATCGGGATCGTGGTCGGGGTCGGCTTCGCCCTCGTCGGCGTCGAGGTGCTGATCGGCTCGCTCTCGGTCGACACCAGCATCGCGGTGCCGTGGGCGGCGCTGGTGGTGATGGTCGTGGTCGCGGTCCTGGCCGGGGTGGTGGCGAGTCTGGTGCCGAGCCGGCGAGCGGCCCAGATCAGCCCGGCGGCCGGACTCAGCATCGGCTGACCGGTTCGGGGGTGTGGGGCGCTGCCTCACACCCCCGTCGGGTCGATGAAGAAGTTGTCCCGGAACAGCCCGGTCGGATCGACCTGCCGCTTGAGGTCGCGCAGCCGAGCCAGGTGCGCCGGCGGGAAGGCGCGCTCGACCACCTCAGTGCCCAGGTCGGACTCGAAGCTCAGGTACATCCCGTCGAAGAACGGCACCAGCCGCGCCCACCACTGGTCCAGGCCGCTGTCGCGGGTGCCGATCGCCGACAGCGCGAAGTTCGCCGACCGACCCGCCCAGGCAGTCGCCTCGGCGGGGACGTCGGCCACGGCACCCCCGACGGCACGGATCTGGAGGAAGTACGTCGCCCGGGCCGCCAGCATCGCCGCCAGCTCGGCCCCCAGGTCCGGGGTCAGATGATCGACCAGACCCGAGTGCGCCAACGGCTCGCCCTGACCGGCCTGGGGTGCCTCGCTGGTGAACGCCTCCATCACCTGGGCGTAGGTGACCAGCGCCACCGACTGCTCCAGCAGCGGGGCGATCTGGGCGATCGGCTGGAGCCGGTCGATGATCGTGTCCGGGTCGTCGGAGTCGACCACCAGCATCGCGTGGGCGATCCCACGGCTGCCCTGGGGCGGACCCATCGTCAGGGCACCGGTGACCGACCGGTCGGCCGCCTCGATCGCCCTGCCCCAGGTGGTGAGGAAGTCGGCGGTGCCGGGACCGTCCCCGGTCGCGAAGGTGAACTGGGCGAACGCGACGTGCCCGACGTGGTCGGCACGGAACTCGAAGGAGACCACGATGCCGAAGTTCGCCCCCGCCCCGCGCATGCCCCAGAACAGCTCGGGCCGCTCCTCGGCGCTGGTGTGCACCAGCGTCCCGTCGGCCAGCACCACCTCCATCCCGGTGACGTGGTCGATGGTCAGGCCGTGCTCACGGGCCAGCCAGCCGACCCCGCCCGCCGTCGCGAGCCCGCCGACACCGACGCCCCCGGAGTCGCCGCTGGAGATCGCCAGCCCGTACGGCGCCAGGGCGCGGGCCACGTCGACCCAGCGCGCTCCGGGGCCGATCCGGACGTGCCCCGCCTCGGCGTCGACCACCTCGATGTGGCGGAAGGCGCCCACGTCGATCACCAGGCCGCCGTCGTTGATCGAGCGGCCCGAGATGCCGTGACCGACACTGAAGACACCCAACGGCAGGTCGCGGTGGCGGGCCGCGAAGACCACCGCCTCGCCGACCTCCTCGGCGGTGGTGGGGCGCAGCACCAGGCCCGGTGCCCCACCCCGCAGGTAGCTCGACGTGTAGCGCACCCACTCCGGGTCACCCGGTTCCACGGCGCGGTCGCGCAGGGCCTCGGGGAGATCGTCGTACGCGATGCCGGGGCGGCGCTTGGCCAGGGCGGTCGCTGAGCGGAACCGTCCTGCGGGCGGCGTACCGGCGCTGTCACGGCCTGCGGCGACCGCGTCGTGCACCGCAGGGATCACCTCGGTGGCGAAGTGCTGCAGCGTCCCGGGGTCGTCGGTGGCGAGGATGAAGGTGCTGACGCCGTGGCGCAGGGTGAGGTCGGTGAGCTCGGTGGCGCTCTGCTGCGCGGTGATGTTGAGCAGCCTGACGATCTCGCGCGGATCGCGTCCGGCACCCTGAGCGGCCTCGTCGATCACCTGCTGACCGCGCTCCAGGTCGCCGGGCTTGAGGTAGGCCAGGGAGGGCAGCCAGCCGTCGGCCTTGGCGCCGAGCAGGCGCAGCATCCGCGGCTTGAGGGCGCCCAGCCAGATCGGGATGGCGTGCGCGGGGGCCGGACCGCGCTTGGCGCCGCCGACGTGATGGAACTCGCCGCCGGCGTGCAGGGGGCGGTGCTCGGCGACGTCCCAGATGCCGCGGATCACGTCGATGCCCTGGCTCAGTGCCTCCACCGACTCACCCGGCGTGAGCCGGTCACCGCCCATCGCCACGATCGGGTCCCAGAAGCCGCCCGCGCCCAGGGCGAGGCTGACCCTGCCCTCGCTGAGCAGGTCGAGGCTGGCCGCGGCCCGGGCGAGCACGGCGGGCTGGCGCAGCGGCAGGTTGAGCACGTTGCCCGACAGGTGCACGCGCTCGGTGCGCGCCGCCACCCAGGAGAGCAGGGTCCAGGCGTCGAGGAACGCGGGCTGGTACGGATGGTCCTGGAAGGTGACCAGGTCGTAGCCGAGCTCCTCGCTCAGCACCGCCAGCCTGACCGGCTGCTCGGCCGGGGCGTTGAGCGGCGTGAGGAACGTTCCGAACCGCAGCGGATGTCCGTAGTCAGGCACCCGTCCAGCATCCGCGCTGTCCCGGTGCCGATCAAGGGGCTCAGTCGAGGAGTTCGAGGACCTTCTCGACCGGCCGGGCCAGCACGGCGCGGTCGCCGCGCACGACGATCGGGCGCTGCAGCAGGGCCGGGTGCTCGACGATCGTGGCGATCAGCTGGTCCTCGGTGAGGCTGGTGTCGGCCAGCCCGAGCTCCTTGTACTCCGGCTCGCGGGTGCGCAGCACCTCGCGCGCGCTCAGCCCCGCCTTGGCCAGCAGGTCGCGCAGCTCGTCGGCCTCGAGCCCGAGGACCTGGTAGTTGACCTTGTCGTAGTCGATGCCGTGCTCGCGCAGCAGCGTGGCGAGCTTGCGGCAGGTGGTGCAGGTCGGCTTCTCGTAGACGGTCAGGTCGCTCATGGGACCAGTCTGGCAGGGGGTGGGACGCCGAGCGGTCTCAGGAGAGCGCCAGCACCATGAAGACGCTGTTCGGGTCCTCGACGTACGCCGCGAACGGCGGGCACTCCACGAAGCCGTGCCGGGCGTAGAGCCGCCGCGCGGGGGCGAAGTAGTCCTCGGTGCCGGTCTCCAGCAGCACCTCCGCGGCCCCGGCACGGCGCGCCTGCTCCAGCAGGTGGGCCAGCATCGAGGCACCCACACCCTGCCCGCGTACGGCGGCCACGGTCCGCATCGACTTGAGCTCGACCTGGCCGTGCCCGAGTGTCTTGATCGCCCCGGTAGCGCGCAGCTCGACGCCCTCCCAGGCGCTCCAGAACGCGATCTCGGGCGCCTGCAGGGCGCTGAGGTCGAGGGCGTGCACCGACTCGGCGGGGGAGGTGGCGTACATGTCCTCCAGATGCTCGTTCAGCAGCGCGATCACGGCGGGGTGGGTGAGGGCGTCGACTTCGAACCGGAGCATGGGTCCAGGCTACCGAGGCGGCGAACTAGAACGCGTTCTGATTTTCGCTACAGTGGGCGCATGGAACTCACTGGATCTTCAGCCATCGTCACCGGCGGTGCCTCCGGCATCGGTGCCGCCGTCGCCCGGGCCCTCGCGGCCCAGGGTGCCACCGTCGTCGTCGCCGACCTGCAGGCCGACAAGGGTGAGGCCCTGGCCGCCGAGATCGGCGGTGTCTTCGCCCAGGTCGACGTGACCGACACCGCTCAGATCGGTGAGGCGGTCGCCGTCGCCAGCCAGATCGCGCCGCTGCGTGCCGTGGTCAACTCCGCCGGCATCGGCTGGGCCCAGCGCACCATCGGCCGCGACGGCACCCTGGAGTCGGCGCACTCTCTGGAGGCCTTCACCAAGGTGATCGGGATCAACCTGATCGGCACGTTCGACATGGTCCGCCAGGCCGCCACGGTGATGTCGACCAACACCCCCGACGAGGACGGCTGCCGGGGCGCGATCGTCAACCTCGCGTCCGTCGCCGCGTTCGACGGACAGATCGGGCAGGCGTCGTACTCGGCGTCCAAGGGTGGCGTCGTCGGGATGACCCTCCCGGTCGCCCGGGACCTCTCCTCGGCCGGCATCCGGCTCAACACCGTCGCCCCCGGCCTGATCGACACTCCGATCTACGGCGAGGGCGAGGCTTCGGAGGCGTTCAAGGCCAACCTCGGCTCCAACGTGCTCTTCCCCAAGCGCCTCGGCCGCTCCGAGGAGCTCGCCTCGATGGTCGTGGAGTGCCTGACCAACTCGTACCTGAACGCCGAGGTGATCCGCGTCGACGGCGGCATCAGGATGCCCCCCAAGTAGCCGACTTCCGGGTTCACCACCGCCGAGATCCGGGTTCGCCACCCGCGAAGTCCGGGTTCACCACCCGCGAAGTCCGGGTTCGCCACGGTCGACTTCCGGGTTCGCCACGGTCGAGTTCCGGGTCTGCCACGGTCGACTTCCGGGTTCGCCACCAGTGTGGTGGTGAACCCGGAACTCGGTGGTGAGTAACCCGGATCTCGATGGTGGGTAACCCGGACTTCGCGGGTGGTGAACCCGGACTTCGCGGGTGGTGAACCCGGATCTCGGCGGTGGTGAACCCGGATCTCACCAGGGGGAGGGCTGGTAGTCCTTCAGGAAGCAGCCGTAGAGATCAGTGCCGTTCTCACCCTGCACGATCGGGTCGTAGACCCGGGCGGCACCGTCGACCAGGTCGAGCGGGGCGTGCCAGCCCTCGGCGGCGATCCGCAGCTTCTCCTCGTGCGGGCGCTCGTCGGTGATCCAGCCGGTGTCGACGGCGGTCATCAGGATCTGGTCGGTCTCGAAGTACTCGCCCGCCGAGGTCCGCGTCATCATGTTGAGGGCGGCCTTGGCCATGTTGGTGTGCGGGTGACCCGGGCCCTTGTAACGCCGGGAGAACTGCCCCTCCATCGCCGACACGTTGACGATGTACGCCCGACGAGCCCCCGCAGCGACCGCGGCGCGCATCGCCGGACGCAGCCGGGAGTTGATCAGGAACGGCGCGATCGAGTTGCAGAACTGCACCTCGAGCAGCTCCAGCGGGTCGACCTCGTCGAGCACCTGGGTCCAGGAGTTGTTGGTCTGGATGTCGGGGATCAGGCCGCCGGCGTCGATCGCCGTGCCCGCCAGGTGGGCCTCCAAGGAGGCCTGGCCCGCGGTGAGGGCGAGCTGGGTGAGCTTGGCGGCGTTGAGAGCCTCCAGGGCCGCCTCGGAGCTCTCACCGTCGTGGTGGGCGATCTGGGTCGCCGACAGCGCCCCGGCCAGTGCGGCCGGGTGGGCCTCACTGATCCGGTCGAAGGTCAGCATCTCCGGCATCTCCAGCCCGCTGGGCAGGGGCGCCAACGGTGCCGTCTCGCCCTCGATCAGGTGGGTGTAGGCGCCCGGGAGACGGCGTACGGTCTGGCAGGCGTTGTTCACGATGATGTCGAGCGGCCCGGCGGCCGCGACCTCGTCGGTGAGGGCGACCACCTGGGTGGGGTCGCGCAGGTCGATGCCGATGATCTTGAGCCGGTGCAACCACTCGGCGCTGTCCTCCATCGCGGCGAAGCGACGGACCGCGTCCTTGGGGAAGCGGGTGGTCAGGGTGAGGTGGGCACCGTCGCGCAGCAGCCGCAGCGCGATGTACATCCCGATCTTGGCGCGGCCGCCGGTGAGCAGGGCGCGCTTGCCGGTCAGGTCGGCGTGCTGGTCGCGCTTGGTGTGGCTCATCGCCGCGCAGGAGGGGCACAGGCCGTGGTAGAACGCGTCGACCAGGGTGAAGTCGGCCTTGCAGATGTAGCACCCGCGCGCGGTCAGCAGCTCCCCGGCGAAGGCGCCCTGGGCGTTGGAGACCAGGGGGATGCCGGCGGTCTCGTCGTCGATCCGCATCGCCGACCCGGTGGCGGTCTTCTCGATGATCTCGCGGTCGTGGGTGGCACGCCCCTCGCGGATCTCGGTGCGCCGAGCCTTCTTGATCAGCTTCCACATGTACCCGGTGGCGTGCTTGACCGTCCGCACGTCCTCGTGCTCCGGCGGCAGCTTGTGCAGTGAGGCCAGCACCTCCAGAGTGACGGCCAGCTTCTCCGGGTCGATCCGGTCGAGGGTGCCGAACTCCTCGGTGTGGGGGTTCGTGTTCGGGTTCGTGGACATGCGGGTGCCTTCGGGTGGATCAGTCGAGGATGCCGACGATGGTGATGATCGCCAGGATCACCATCACCACGGCGGCGATACGGGTGATGGTCCGCATCGGGATCACCTTGAGCAGGGTCTTGCCGAAGAGCATCGCGGTCAGCGCGACACCCCACAGACCCAGGACGGCACCGATGCCGACCGAGAGCGGGTCGTCGTACTTGGCCGACAGGTTGGCGGTCATGATCTGGGTCAGATCGCCCCACTCGCCGATGAAGATGACACCGAAGCCGAGGCTGGCGACCTTCCAGAACGAGCGCTTGGACTCGGCGGCGTCGAGCTCGGCCTCCTCGGCCTCTTCCTCCTCCTCGAGGTCCTCGGACCCCTCGCGCCAGATCAGCACCGCGCCGAGCAGGAAGAGCACGGCGACGACGGCCTCGACCGCGTTGTGCGGCAGCAGCGTCAGCACCTGACCGGCCGCGACGGCGATCACGACGTGGACCACGAATGCGGCGGCGACCCCGGCGAACACCCAGCGCAGCGGGAACTTCGTGCCCAGCACCAGCGAGGCGATCGCGGTCTTGTCGGGCAGCTCGGAGACGAAGATCAGGGCGAAGACGGTAAGGAGGACGCCGATATCAAGCACCGGTCAAGGTTAGGGGAGGCTCCGCCCGAGCGGAGCATCGGTGACGCCGTCGTACGACGTCACCCGGATCACTCCGTGGCAGCCTCGGCCTCGGCGGCAGCGGCCTCGATGGCGGCCTCGACATCGAGCCCGACGACGGCCTCGATCACCTGCGACAGCGCCTGGGCGGGCAGGGCGCCGGGCTGGGAGAACACCAGGTGGCCCTTCTTGAACGCCATCAGTGTCGGGATCGAGGTGATCTGGGCGGCTCCGGCGAGCGCTTGCTCGGCCTCGGTGTCGACCTTGCCGAAGACGATCTGGGGGTGCTCCTCGGAGGCAGCGCCGTAGACCGGGCTGAACTGGCGGCACGGGCCGCACCAGGAGGCCCAGAAGTCGACGAGGACGATCTCGTTGTCGAGGACGGTCTGCTCGAAGGTGTCAGAGGTGAGGTCGATGGTGGCCATGTCAGTCCTAACCATCGCAGGCCCCGATCTCTTCCACCGGGCGCTGTGGTCAAAGTCCATCGATCTGGTCGTTAGAATCAGTGCATGTCGCTCGTCGCCGCTCCCGCTGAGATCCTTCCGCTCAAGCCGCTGATCGGAGCCGACACCAAGGTGCCCGTCCTGGACGGCTCGTGGGTGACCTACGTGAACCTCGACGGCGCGGCCAGCGCCCCGGCCCTGGAGAGCGTCGCGGCCCGCGTGGCCGAGGTGCTGCCCTGGTACGCCAGCGTCCACCGCGGCGCGGGCTACCTGTCCCAGGTCTGCACGGCCCTCTATGAGGAGGCGCGCGTCCAGATCGGCGACTTCGTCGGTGCCCGCGCCGACGACATCACCCTGATCACCCGCAACACCACCGACTCGATCAACCTGCTCGCCAGTGTCGTGCCGGGCAAGGTCCTGGTCGTCGACGTCGAGCACCACGCCAACTTCCTGCCCTGGCAGTCCCATCCCCAGGGCGTCACGATCGTGGTCGGATCGCCGACCGTGGCCGGCACCCTGGACCGGATCGAGGCCGAGCTGGAGGGTGACTCCTACGCCCTGGTCGCCGTCACCGGTGCCTCCAACGTGACCGGGGAGTCGCTGCCCCTGGACCGGGTGATCGCGATCGCCCACCAGCACGGTGCCCGCGTCCTGGTCGACGGCGCCCAGCTGCTGGCCCACCATCGCTTCTCCCTGACCGAGACCGACGCCGACTACGTCGCCTTCTCCGGGCACAAGCTCTATGCGCCGTACGGCGCCGGCGCACTGGTCGGCCGTCGTGACTGGCTCGACGCCGGACCGGCGTACCTGTCGGGCGGCGGCGCGGTGCGCAAGGTCCAGCTGCGTGACACCACCTGGGAGACGGGCGCGGCCCGGCACGAGGGTGGTACGCCGAACCTGATCGGCGCCGTCGCCCTCGCCCAGGCCTGCCAGACCCTGGCCGCCCTCGACGCCGAGGAGTGGACGCAGCACGAGGCGGCGCTGCGCACCCGGCTGGTCGACGGCCTCAACGCCATCGAGGGTGTCCGGATCGCCCGGCTCTGGGTCGACTCCGACGAGCCGATCGGTGTGGTCACCTTCACCATGGAGGACGCCGAGCCGGGCTTCGTGGCGGCCTACCTGTCGGCCGAGCACGGCGTCGGCGTGCGCGACGGCCGGTTCTGCGCCCACCCGCTGCTGGCCCGCCTGGACCTGCCGCTGGGAGCGATCCGGGTCAGCGTCGGCCTGGGAACCAGCGACGCCGACATCGACCGGCTGCTCGACGGCCTGCGCGACTTCGTGGCCGGGCGGATGGTCGGCGACTACCGGCTGGTGGATGGCCTGTGGCACCTGGAGAACGACTCCCGGCCGCTGCCGCAGATCGACGGGCTGCTCCGCCTGGCCGACACGGCCGGGCTCTGCACCCAGGACTAGTGGCTCGTGTCAGAAGTTGTTGGTCGGTTCGCCCACTCGGGGCACGCTCCTCGCTGCGTTGTCGAACACTCGACGGGCCTCCGGCCCGCCTTCGGTCCTCCGCCTTGCGAGGCACGCACCCCGAGCACGCCAACCGTCCCAAAACTTCTGACACGAGCCACTAGGACACGCTCAGGGAGGCCAACCGCAGCTCGGTGGCCCCGGCGCCGAAGGTCAGCACCAGGCGTCCGCCCCAGCTCGCCGCGACCTCGGCCGGGATCTGGGCACTGACCCCGTCGGCCTCCGGCGTCAGGGTCAGCGGCGTGCCGTTGACCGAGATCGCGTCGATCGCCGAGCCCTGGGCGCGCAGCGTCAGCGCGCCCTCGTGCGGGGTCATGAAGCCGATCTGGGCCTGAGCACCGGGCAGCACCCGGGCGGCCTTGATGCTGGGGTGCTGGGTCCAGCCACCGAGCATCACCGTCGAGCCGCCACCGTCGCCGTCGAAGGTGATCGGGCCGGGGTCGGGGATCAGGACCAGCTCGCACCGGCTGACCGTCGACATGGTCAGGGTGCGCCACCACAGCCGACGGGTGATCGCGCCGAGCTTGGTGCAGTTCGTGCCGACGGTGGCCGAGCCCTGGTTCACCGCGAGGAACTCGGTCGGGCCGCCGTCCCAGTGGCCGCGGCGGGTGTCGTCGTACGCCGACAGCGGGCTGACCAGGATGGAGCCGCAGTCGTCGTTGGACTCCTCGGAGCGACGCAGGAACGCCCCGTGGGTGCGCGAGGGGGAGCAGGTCACGAACGCCCCGGCGGTGACCTCGGGCGCCAGCGCCCTGACGCTGGTGCGCCAGTAGTCGGTCTGCACCTGGAGCCGCCAGTCGTTCGACGTGATCGCGGGCACGAGGGCGTTCGCGGGCATCGACTCGAAGGAGTAGACGTAGGGGAAGAGCATCGCCGAGCCCACCAGCGGCACCGCCAGGCCGGCCACGGCCAGCCGCGGACCCCAGACCCGACGCCGGGCGATCAGGGCGCCGAGAGCGAGGGTGACCAGGATCGCCAGGCCGGGAGCGGCGAAGAGGAACTGCCGGATCCCGGTGTAGACGTTGGACTGGTGCACGATCGCGATCACCGGCAGCGCGAAGGTCTGCGCACCGACGATCAGCAGGATCGCGGCCCGGGCGTCGATGCCGGCGCCGAGGCGGCGCAGCAGGTGCCACGGGTCGACCCGGCGCAGCGCGATCCAGGTGCCGAACGCCCCGGCGATCAGCCAGCCGGTGGGCAGCTCGATGCCGAGGTAGAGGGGCAGGTACCACCAGCGACCGGGGGTGTCCCCGAAGTCGGCGGACTGGCTCACCGAGTGGGTCAGCGCGGCCACCGGGTGGGCGAAGACAGCCGGATAGACGGCCAGGAGGACGACGTACGCCGCCAGCCCGGCCCCGATCAGGGGCGCCAGCGCGAGGGTGATCGCCCGCAGGTCGACGCCGGGGCGCTCGGCGCTCGCGGTGCGCTGGGGGAGGGCGAGGGCGAGGATCGCGACCAGCACGGTCAGGGTGAGGCCGGGCCAGATCCCGGGGCGGGTGCCGATCGCCAGCACGAAGCCGGCTCCGATCGCGATCGCCCCGCAGATCCGGGCCAGCCGGGTGCGGCTCAGCTCGGCGGCGACCAGGAGTGCCGCGCAGCCGGCGGTGACCAGGGTGTAGCCGGTGGCCACCGGGATGTCCTTGACGTTGAACATGGCGTGCCCGGTCCAGGTCGGCACCGTCACCAGGACGGCCGCCGAGAGCAGTGCCCAGGAGCGACGCCGGGTGAGCAGGCCGGTGGTGACGGCGGTGGCGCCGACCCCGACCGCGGCGATCAGGGCGACGCCGACGTGGCGCAGGGCGTAGGCGTGCGCGCTGGCCGAGACCGACCCCCAGCCCTCGCCGCCCCACAACGCGGTCCAGCCGTGCAGCAGCAGTGCCGCGATCGGGCCGTAGACGTACTGCTGGTTCTCCCAGCTGCCGGGCTTGTTGCCGTCCAGGTCCTGGTCGAGCAGGTACCAGCCGTGATCGAGGTAGTTGCGCAGCCGGGTGACGTGGTAGCTCTCATCCCACGAGACGCCGGTCTGCCAGGCCCCGACCAGGGAGAGACCCACTCCCAGGACCAGGACGATCGCGGCCGACCAGACCACGAGACGGGGCAGACGCGGCATCTGGGGCAGGAGCACACCACAGATCTTGCAGGATCGACCTGTGCGCGACCGAGCCGGGACATCTCGGTAGGCTGGGACGGTTATGAGCGACGTGTCCCAGAGCCTCCCCGCCAGCGAGCCCACCCCTGAGTCCGAGGACGGCTACGACGCCACCAGCCTTCAGGCCAAGTGGCGTCCGGTCTGGGAGAAGCTCGACCCGTTCAAGGCGGGTCTGCGTCCCGAGGCGGAGAAGCGTTACGCGCTGACGATGTTCCCCTACCCGAGCGGTGACCTGCACATGGGTCACGCCGAGGTGATGGCGCTGCACGACGTCACCGCGCGGTACTGGTGGCAGCAGGGCTACGACGTGCTCAACCCGATCGGCTGGGACTCCTTCGGCCTGCCCGCGGAGAACGCTGCGATCAAGCGCAACGAGCACCCGGCGCAGTACACCTATGCCAACATCGAGACCCAGGCGGAGTCCTTCCACCGCTACGCGGTCAGCTTCGACTGGTCCACCCGGCTGCACACCTCGGACCCGGAGTACTACCGCTGGACGCAGTGGCTGTTCCTGAAGTTCCGTGAGTGGGGTCTGGCCTACCGGAAGAACTCCCCGGTGAACTGGTGCCCGGTCGACCAGACCGTGCTGGCCAACGAGCAGGTCCTGGCCGACGGCACCTGCGAGCGCTGCGGTGCGGTCGTGACCAAGAAGAACCTGACCCAGTGGTACTTCAAGATCACCGACTACGCCCAGCGTCTGCTCGACGGCATCGACACGCTCGAGGGCAACTGGCCCGACCGCGTCGTGGCCGCGCAGCGCAACTGGATCGGTCGCTCCGAGGGCGCCCACGTCGACTTCGTGCTCAACCTCGCCTCGGGGGAGACGAAGCCGATCACCGTCTTCACCACCCGCCCCGACACGCTGCCCGGCGCCACCTTCATGGTGGTCGCCGCCGACGCCGACCTGGCCGGCGAGATCGTCGCGCCGGAGCAGGCCGCCGCCCTGGAGGCCTACCGCGACGAGGTCAAGAAGGCCTCCGACATCGACCGTCTGGCCACCGACCGGCCCAAGACCGGCGTCGACCTGGGCATCACCGCGATCAACCCGGTCAACGGCGACGAGATCCCCGTCTGGGCCGCCGACTACGTGCTGGCCGACTACGGCACCGGCGCGATCATGGCGGTTCCCGCCCACGACCAGCGCGACCGCGAGTTCGCGGAGAAGTTCGACCTGCCGATCATTCCGGTGTACGACGACGCGGAATCGGAGGGAGGCGCCCCGGCGTACGACAAGGCCGGTGCCATCGCCGACGCGATCGCGACGCTGGAGGAGCGCGGCACCGGCTCGGGCACCGTCAACTACCGGCTGCGTGACTGGCTGCTGTCGCGCCAGCGCTTCTGGGGCGCGCCGATCCCGATCATCCACTGCCCGGCGTGTGGCGAGGTACCGGTCCCCGAGGACCAGCTGCCGGTGCGCCTGCCCGACAACGTCACCGGTGCCGACCTCAAGCCGAAGGGCTCCTCGCCCCTGGCCGCGGTCGAGGACTGGGTCAACGTGTCGTGCCCGCAGTGCGGTGGTGCGGCCAAGCGTGACTCCGACACGATGGACACCTTCGTCGACTCGTCGTGGTACTTCCTGCGCTACGTCTCGCCGAACCTGGACACCGCGGCGTTCGACGTCGAGGCGATGCGGCAGTGGGGCCCGATCGACCAGTACGTCGGCGGCGTCGAGCACGCCGTGCTGCACCTGCTCTACAGCCGCTTCTTCTCCTACGTGCTGCACGACCACGGCTACCTGGACTTCGAGGAGCCCTTCACCCGGCTGATGAGCCAGGGCGTCGTGATCAACCAGGGCAAGAAGATGTCGAAGTCCCTGGGCAACGGCATCAACCTGGGCGAGCAGCTCGACGAGTTCGGTGTCGACGCGGTCCGCCTGACCCTGGTCTTCGCCGGCCCGCCGGAGGACAACATCGACTGGGCCGACGTCTCGCCCGACGGTTCGGTGCGCTTCCTCAAGCGCGCCTGGCGTCTGGCCGGTGACGTCACCTCCGAGCCCGGCGTCTCCTTCGCCGAGGGCGACGTGGCGCTGCGCCGGATCACGCACAAGACGCTGCACGAGGTCGAGCAGCTGATGACGACCTTCAGGTTCAACGTCGTCGTGGCCCGCACGATGGAGCTGGTCAACGCCACCCGCAAGGCGATCGACTCCGGGGCCGGCGCGGGCGATCCCGCCGTGCGCGAGGCCGCCGAGGCGGTCGCCATCCTGCTGTCGCTGGTGGCGCCGTACACGGCGGAGGAGATGTGGGAGCGGCTCGGCAAGAACCCCGATCACACCGTGACGGTCGCCCACGCCGGCTGGCCGACGGTGGACGAGGCGCTGCTGATCGATGACACCGTCACCGCCGTGGTCCAGATCAAGGGCAAGGTCCGTGGTCGTCTGGAGGTCTCGCCGTCGATCAGCGAGGCCGACCTGGAGGCTGCGGCGCTCGCCGACGCCGACGTGATCAAGGCGCTGGCCGGCGCGACGCCGATCAAGGTGATCGTTCGGGCTCCCAAACTCGTCAACATCGTGGTCTGATTGACCATGCCTCGCGTGGTGGTCGTCACTGATACCACCGCCGTCCTGCCCCCTGCGGTGGCAGCGGCGGCGGGGATCGAGGTCGTTCCGCTGCCCGTCGCGATCGGTGGGGTGACCCACCTCGACGGTGAGGACGGCACGGCCCCGGGCGACATCATCACCGCACTGACGGCACGTCAGTCGGTGAGTACGTCGCGCCCGGCGCCGGCCACGATGCTCGCGCTGTACGAGCGGCTGGCCGCCGAGGGTGCCGACGCGGTGCTCGCAGTGCACCTGACCGCCGAGATGAGCGGCACCATCGAGTCGGTCAGGATCGCCGCGCGGCGCTCCCCGATCGAGGTGCTCGCGGTGGACACCCGGATGGTCGGTCCCGGTGTCGGCTTCGCCGCCCTGGCCGGTGCGCACGCCGCCGCGGGCGGGGCGAGCCTGGCCGAGGCGGCCGAGGCCGTGATGGCGCGGGCCGAGCGGACGCGCTCCTACTTCTACGTCGACAGCCTGGAGTACCTGCGTCGCGGTGGCCGGATCGGCACTGCCTCGGCGTTGGTCGGCTCGGCACTGTCGGTCAAGCCGCTGCTGACCATCGACGACGGCCGCGTCGTGGTGAAGGAGAAGGTCCGGACCTCCACCCGCGCGCTGGCCCGGCTCGAGGACCTGACCGTCGAGGCGGCCGGCACCGGGCCGGTCGACGTGATCGTCGCGCACCTGGGCGCACCCGAACGGGCCGACGCGTTGGTCCGGGGGATCACCGACCGGCTGGCCGGTCAGATCGACCAGGTGGCCAAGGTGGTCGAGCTCGGTGCGGTGCTGGGGGCTCACGTCGGACCCGGGCTGGTCGCCACGTGTGTGGCGCCAGCGCTCGGGTCCTGAGGTCTGGCTCAGGCCTGGGGGAGACCGCCCGCCTGGATCACCTGGACCAGGGCCTTGGCGGCCTTCGTGGTCTTGAAGACGCCCAGGGCGCCCTCGAAGCGGGCCCCGCCCCAGCCAGGGGTGGCGTTGTACTTGCGATCACCCAGGGTCAGGCCGACGGTCTGTCCGCCGGTGACCAGCATCCGCTTGGCTGAGACCTGGGACAGGGGTGCTTCGTCGATGAGGGCCCCGTCGGTGCCCAGGAGGCGGAGTACGCCGGCCGTGGTGATGACCACCGAGCCGTGCTGCGCCAAGGGCTTGAGGCCCTTGCCGATCTGCGTATCCCCGAAGATCAGATCGTTGTTCTCGCTCATTCCTTTACCTTGTCATGGGTGGGGTGGGTGCGGGTTCACCGGTGTGCGGTTTCGGCGTGCCGGTCTCGGCGTGTTTGGCCGCGGGGTGTTGGTCTCGGCGTGCTGGCCGTGGTGGGTCTGTCGCTTCTGACGCAGGACGGACCCGGAAGCGTCCCCAGGCTGCTGCGCTGAGGGCGTTGTGCACAGGGCTGATCCGTGCCGGAGCGGTCGGTGACGAGTCGGACCTAGCGTCGCCGCATGCGCTCGGAGCTTCGCACGCGGCAGGAGGTGGTGGCCCACCGGCTGGCGTTGCTGTCCCGGGAGGGGGCTGCCCCGGAGGAGGTGGTCTCTGCGGGGGCGGTGCTGGGCGAGGCGGCCTCGGGTGAGGCCGGGCTGGCACCGCCGGTGCCCGACATCGGACGCCATGCGGAGAGACGACGGTGGCTGCCGGTGGCGCTGCGCGGCCCGGTGGGGATCGAGCCGTGGCACGTCGCGGTGATCGCCCTGGTAGCAGTGGTCGCCCTGGCGGGATGCTGCTGGTGGCTGTTGCGGCGGACCCCCGACGTGGTCGCCGCGGGGAGTCCGGCGGTGGTGTCGGCGCCCGCACTGACCGCGGCGGCGACGTCGGTGCCGGCGCCGTCATCGACTCCTGCGGTCGGGTCGGTCTCTGCTACTGGCGGCGCGGCGGGCGCGGGGCCTGCGGGAGCGCAGGGCTCGGTCACCGTCGATGTGGCAGGCAAGGTACGCCGTCCCGGCGTCCGCACCCTCCCGGCCGGCTCCCGGGTGATCGATGCCCTGCGTGCTGCCGGCGGGGCGCGGCACGGTGTCGATCTGTCGGGGCTCAACCAGGCCCGGCTGCTCGTCGACGGCGAGCAGATCCTGGTCGGGAAGGGGGCCGCGGCCGCAGCAGGATCGAGTGGTTCGACCGCGGCGAGCGGCGGCGGTGCCGGAACCACCTCCGGTGGCCTGGTCAACCTCAACACCGCGACGGCCGCGGAACTCGACACCCTGCCCGGAGTCGGGCCGGTGACGGCGCAGGCGATCCTCGACTACCGCACCCAGCACGGCGGGTTCGGTGCCGTCGGTGAGCTGCTCGACGTCGACGGGATCGGCGAAGCCACCCTGGCCAAGCTCGAACCGCACGTCACGGTGTGAGCCCGGTGAGCCCCGATCTGCGTGTCCCGCTGCTGGCCGCTGCGGCGTGGGTGGGCGCGCTGGCGGTGCTGGTGCTGCACGGCGTCGGGGTCCCACGGTGGGCCGTGCTCATCGTGGTGCTGGTCGGTGGCGGGCTGGTGGCTGGGGTGACGGTGTCGTGGCGACGGCAGCGGCAGCGGCGCGATGGAGCGGCGCCCAGGGGTGGGGCGGGGCGCAGGGGCGAAGCGGGCGCGTCGGGCAGTCAGGGGCAGGGCCTCGCGATGCTGGCAGCGGTCCTCGCGGTCACGTTCCTCGCTGCCGGGCTCGCGTCGGTACGCGTCACCGCCGCCGCCACGGACCCGGTCGCCCAGTGGGCGCAGCAGCGGCGTCTGGCGACGCTGAGCGGCACGGTGCGTAGCGATCCCCGGGTCCTCACCGGGGGCTTCTCCCGCAGCGTCGTGGTCTCGGTGCTCGTGCAGAAGGCCGAGGTCGACGGCGTACGGGCTTCGGTTCGGACCCTGGTGCGGGTGCTGGCGCCGCCTACCTGGACCTCGGTGCGGCTGGGGGAGCGGATCCGCTTCGTCGGCCGGCTGCGGCCCGCCGACGACCCCACCCAGAGTGCCGAGGTCAGGGTCGGGTCGGGGGACCGCTCAGCCCCGGAGCGCCTGGCCGAGCCGGGAGTCTGGTGGCGTGCCGCGGGCACGGTGAGAGCCGCGATCCGGGCCTCGGTCGAGGGGCGGCCCGCCGAGCGGGCGGCGCTCGTCCCGGCCCTGGTTGACGGCGACACCTCGGCGATCACGGCAGGGCTCTCCGCCGACTTCAAGGTCACCGGCCTCACCCACCTGCTCGCTGTCTCGGGCACCAACCTCACCCTGGTCGTCGGCGCGCTGCTCTGGCTGGCGCGGTGGTGCCGGGTGCGGGGACGGTGGCTGATCGTGGTCGGCGCGGCCGGGATCGTCGGGTTCGTGCTGTTGGCACGTACGGAGCCCAGCGTCGTCAGAGCCGCGGCGATGGGGACCGTCGGCCTGATCGCGATGTCGGCCAATGGCCGCCACCGCGGCCTGCGTGCCCTCGGCGTCGCGGTGCTCGCGCTGATCCTGGTCGACCCGGCGATGGCGGTCTCGATCGGCTTCGCGCTCTCGGTGCTGGCGACGGCCGGGATCCTGCTCGCGGCACCGGCCTGGCGCGACGCGCTCGCCCGGTGGATGCCCCGCTGGCTGGCCGAGGCGATCGCGGTTCCGATGGCTGCCCAGCTCGCCTGCACGCCGTTGATCGCAGCGATGTCGGGGCAGGTCAGCCTCGTCGCCGTGGCCGCCAACCTGCTGGCCGAGCCGGCGGTCGGGCCCGCGACGGTCCTCGGCCTGCTGGGCGGCATCGTCGGGGTGGTGTGGCCGCGGGGCGGACAGCTCTGCGGCTGGTGTGCCTCGTGGTGCGTGGCCTGGATCATCGCGGTGGCCCACCGTGGTGCCGCGATGCCGGGTGCCGAGATCGGCTGGGCCGTCGGCGCGGGAGCGATCGTGATGTTGACGGTGCTGGTGCTCGCGCTGCTGTTCTGGGCACCGGTGGTGGTGGGGCGCCGCTGGATCGGGGTGCTGGTGATGACCGTGATGGTCGTCGTGATCGGCGTACGGCTGCCGGGTGGGGCGTGGCCGCCACCGGGCTGGCTGCTGGTGATGTGCGACGTCGGGCAGGGCGACGGGCTGGTGCTCTCGGTCGCGGCCGGTACCGCGATCGTGATCGACGCCGGACCCGATCCGGCGCCGATGGAGCAGTGCCTGGACCGGCTCGGCGTGCGGCAGGTGCCCGTAGCGCTCTTCACCCACTTCGACGCCGACCACGTCGGGGGAGCCGAGGCGGTCTTCCACGGCCGCAGGGTGGGGCAGGTCTGGACGACGGTCCTGCCGGGGCCGGCGTACGGTCGAGGGCTGGTGCTCGACGCCGCCCACGCTGCCGGGATCGAGCCCCGACCCGCCCGCCAGGGAGAGACGTTCAGTGTCGGCCCGGTGACGGCCCAGGTGCTGTGGCCGCCGCCGACACTGCCCGCCGCGACCGACTCCAACGCCGGTTCGGTGGTGCTGCTGGTGCGCTGCCGTGGCGTGACGCTGCTGCTCGCCGGTGACGTCGACCCGGCCGCGTCGGCGCGGATCGCCCGGAGCGTGCCGGGGCTGCGGGTCGACGTGCTCAAGGTGCCCCACCACGGCAGCCGGTTCCAGGACGAGCCCTGGCTGACCTCGCTGCACGCCCAGGTGGCGTTGACCTCGGTCGGGGCGAAGAACACGTACGGTCACCCGGCGGCGTCGACACTGGATCCGCTCGGCCGCGCTGGTGCGGAGGTCTACCGGACCGATCAGGACGGTGGCCTCGCCGTGGTGCTCGGGGCGGACGGCCTCGAGGTGCGCACGGGCGGGTGAGCGAGGTGGGGCGGGAGACGCGAGGTGTGGGATCGTTGGGGTGATGAACGCTCCGACCGCCGCCCAGGTCCTCGGCCGGGTCACCCTCGTGACCGGCAAGGAGGAGTTCCTCTCCGAACGGACGGTCAGGTCGGTACGCCGTGCTGTGACCGATTACGACGCGGAGTCGGAGTTCTCCGAGGCGATGGCCTCGGACCTCACGCTGGCGACCCTGGGTGACCTGGCTGCTCCGTCCCTCTTCTCCTCGATCCGCTGCGTCGTCGTGCGCGCCCTGGAGAACCTGCCCGAGGAGTCGGTCGCCGGGCTGCTCGACTACGCCGCGGCTCCGGTCGACGACGTCGCTCTGGTGCTGGTGCACGGCGGTGGGGCCAAGGGCAGTGGCGTGCTGAACAAGCTTCGCAAGGTCAAGACCGTCACCGAGGTGAAGTCCGAGGAGCTGAAGGCCTCGGAGCTGCCGGGCTTCGTCACGCACGAGGTCCGCGGACACGGCGGCAAGATCGCCCCCGAAGCCGCGGCCGTGCTGATCGAGGCGGTCGGTCACGACCTGCGTTCTCTCGCCGCGGCCGCGCACCAGCTGGTCAACGACTTCCCCGACGGTGCGATCGGGGAGAGCCAGGTCAAGCAGTACTTCGGTGGCCGGGCCGAGGCGAAGTCGTTCGCCGTCGCCGACGCCGCCTTCGCCGGGCGTCGCCAGGTCGCCCTGGAGGAGCTGCGCTGGGCCCTGGACGGTGGCACCGCCGGAGTGCTCATCACCAGCGCGTTCGCCGGCAGCGCCCGCGGCCTGGCACGCCTGTCCGGGGCCCCGCGGGGTGCCCGCGACGCCGATCTGGCGCGGGAGGTCGGCGTACCGCCGTGGAAGCTGCGCAGCCTGCGCGACCAGCTCCGGGGCTGGACCCCCGACGGCCTCGCAGAGGCCATCCGCGCGGTCGCCCAGGCCGACGCCGACATCAAGGGTGCCGCGAGCGACGCGAACTACACCCTGGAGCGGCTCGTCCTGACCGTCACGGGCCTGCGCCGCCGCTGACCGCCGAATTCCGGGTTTCCCACCGCCGAGATCCGGGTTCGCCACGGCTGACTTCCGGGTTTGTCACCAACCGTCGTGGTGAACCCGGACCTCGCTGGTGGTGAACCCGGATCTCGCTGGTGGTGAACCCGGACCTCGCTGGTGGTGAACCCGGAAGTCGGCAAATGACGAATGGCCCGCCGAGAGATCGGCGGGCCATTCGGCTGAGAAGGTGTTACCTCAGAGCGAGGCGGCCTTCTTGAAGATCGAGGACTTGCGGTTGGCGGCCTGGTTGGCGTGGATGACGCCCTTCGAGGCGGCCTTGTCGAGCTTCTTGCCGGCAACCTTGGCGGCGGCCACGGCCACGTCCTTGTCGCCAGCCTCAGCGGCCTCGCGGAACTTGCGGACAGCGGACTTCAGCTCGGTCTTGACGGCCTTGTTGCGCTCGTTGGCCTTCAGGGCCTGCTTGTTGCGCTTGATCTGCGACTTGATGTTAGCCATGAGAGTCTCTTCAATCCTTGGGGGTTCGGTTCAGTTAGGTCTCTGTGCCACCAGAGGGGTGCGATCCGCCCGGCCCCTCGGGGAAATCAGAGGGGAGAGGCCTAACTGCGAACACGCGAGTCACCAGATTAGTGGAGTGGCAGCGGCAGGCTCAAATCGCTACGCCCCGGCGGCGCTCCAGCCGCGACGCTCGGCGAGCCAGGTCCAGCAGACCTCACCCTGCCACATCGCGATCTCGCGCAGCCACGGGGAGTTGGAGACCTTCGGCTGGGCGGCGGCGTAGAGGAAGTAGCCGGCCATCAACGCCAGTACGATGTCGATCGCCTCGGTCTCGACCGAGCCCAGCAGGGGATGGGCGGCGATCAGGGGCTCGACGTCGATCCCGTCGCCACGCGGGCCGATGAGGAGGGTGAGTGAATCGAGCCACTCGGCCCCCAGCGTCGCGAAGTTCCAGTCGCACAGCACCACCGAGCCATCGGGGCGCACGATCAGGTTGTCGTCGCGTACGTCGAAGTGGACCAGGGTGTCGCCGGCGGTCACCTCGGCGAACCGTGCGGCCAACGCCGCGGCCTCCTCGGCTCCGGGCATGTCGTCGTACTCGCGCAGGACGGTCGTCCACAGGGCCGGCCAGGCAGCGTACTCCTCGGCGAACGTGGTCAGTCCGATGCCGGGCGCAGGGGTGAGCTGGCGGGCGGTCTCGACCAGCATCGCGCTGGCGGCCTCCACCTGCTCGGGACGCCAGGGCCGGGCCGGGGCGTGGCCCTCGACGAACTCGAAGCCGAGGACCACCCAGGCGTCGGTGCCGCCGTCGTCCAGGGTCCACTTCAGCCGCGGGGCCGGCAGCCCCGGCGGCAGCGTGCGGGCGCGCTTGGCCTCGGTGCGGTACGACGCCGCCGCGTAGGGCTGAGCCTTGACCGAGGCGGCCTTGATGAAGTGCCGGGTGCCGTCGGCGCACAGCAGCACCGAGGCCAGGCCCGGGGTGTAGCCGCCGTCGCACGAGTACGCGTCGACCACCGTGGTGCCGATGGTGCGCTCGATCGCGCGGCGCAGGTGGGGCGGCAGGTGCACCCATTCCAGGCGCATCGCCGTCTCACCGTGGGGGATGTTCGTGGGGATCGGCGTCGGCACGGGTCTCAGGATGTCAGGATCGGTGCGTGCATGTGGCGTGGCGCGCGGCGATGGTCGTGCCGGTGTTGGTGCTCTCGGCCTGCGCCGGCGGTACGTCGACCCGCGAGCAGTCCGCCGGCACCCCGTCCGACTCCGCCAGCACCAGCGGCCCGAGCAGCACGACCGCGACCGCTGCGCCGCCGTCCACCACCCCGACCGCCCGGGCCGACGACCTCGCTCGACTCGCGGCCTCGGCCCAGGCCGCGGTCTCCTCCCTGCCCACGTCGAATCCCACGTCGGATCCCACGGCGAGCACCGCCACCGGTGCCACCATCGAGGGCGCCGACGTCAGCTGGCCGCAGTGCCCGAAGGGGATGGGGATCCCCGAACGCCGCACCCTGGGCTCGCCGATGCCGCTGGACTCGGCCCGCTTCGTGCTGTTCGGCCTCACCAACGGGCCGGGCAACACCTCGAACCCCTGCCTGGCCGATCAGGTCGCTTGGGCCCGTGCCCGGCACCTCGCGGTGGCGGCGTACTCGGTGATCAGCTGGCCCTCGGCCGACCAGCTCCGTACCCACGGCAGCCCGGCGAAGGCCGGGTACGCCCAGGCGATGGCGAACATCGCCACCCTCAAGGCGGCCGGCCTCACCACGCCGTCGATCTGGCTCGACGTCGAGCCGGTGCCGGACTTCGACTGGCCCAGTGGTGCGGGCGCGCTGGCGAAGAACGCCGCCGTGGTCAGGGCGGCGGCGCAGGCCTACGCCGACCAGGGCTTCCAGGTGGGCGTCTACTCCACCACGGCGTTGTGGCGCCGCGTCGTGGGCGACCTCTCCCTGGGGCTGCGCGAGTGGCGGGCGGCGGGCCACACCTCGCGCGCGGAGGCACTGGTCCGATGCGGCCCCGAGCGGTCCATCCAGGGCGGCACGGCGGTGCTGACGCAGTGGGTCGAAGCAGGCCGCGATCGCAACGTCACCTGCCCCGGCGAGGCGGCGTCGGTCGCGCTTTGGTTCCATCAGTATTGAGCGTGGAATGATGCGCGACATCATGAGCGTCCCGCAGCCTGGCAAGACGAATCCCGCGATCATCAGAAACTTCTGCATCATCGCGCACATCGACCACGGCAAGTCGACCCTGGCCGACCGCATGCTCGGCATCACCGGCGTCGTCGGCGACCGTGAGGCCAAGGCCCAGTACCTGGACCGGATGGACATCGAGCGTGAGCGTGGCATCACGATCAAGTCCCAGGCCGTCCGGATGCCGTGGACCGTCACCGCCGAGGCTGCGCAGACGCACGACATCGAGGCCGGCACCTACATCCTCAACATGATCGACACCCCCGGGCACGTCGACTTCACCTACGAGGTCTCCCGCTCCCTGCAGGCCTGCGAGGCGGCGATCCTGCTGGTCGACGCGGCGCAGGGGATCGAGGCCCAGACGCTGGCCAACCTCTACCTGGCGATGGGTGCCGACCTCACCATCATCCCGGTGCTCAACAAGATCGACCTCCCCAGCGCGAACGTGGAGAAGTACGCCCTCGAGCTGGCCAACCTGGTCGGCTGCGAGACCGAGGACGTGCTGCTCACCAGCGCCAAGACCGGTCTCGGCGTGGAGACGCTGCTCAACGAGATCGTCAAGCGCGTGCCCGCGCCGGTCGGCGAGGCCGACAAGCCGGCCCGTGCCCTGATCTTCGACTCGGTCTACGACACCTACCGCGGCGTGGTCACCTATGTCCGGGTCGTCGACGGCAAGCTCAGCAAGCGCGAGCGGATGCTGATGATGTCCACCCAGAGCGTCCACGAGACCCTGGAACTTGGCGTCATCTCCCCGGAGCCCATCCCGTCCGACGGCCTCGGCGCCGGCGAGGTCGGCTACGTCATCTCCGGGGTGAAGGACGTCCGCCAGGCCCGCGTCGGAGACACGATCACCACCTCGACCGGCGGGGCGAAGGAGCCCCTGGCGGGCTACGCGCACCCCAAGCCCATGGTCTTCTCCGGCCTCTACCCGGTCGACGGCGACCAGTACCCGGACCTGCGTGAAGCCCTGGACAAGCTCCAGCTCAACGACGCCGCCCTGGTCTACGAGCCGGAGACGTCCACCGCGCTCGGCTTCGGCTTCCGCTGCGGGTTCCTCGGCCTGCTGCACATGGAGATCGTCAGGGAGCGGCTCGAGCGCGAGTTCGACCTGAGCCTCATCTCGACCGCCCCGAACGTGGTGTACCGGGTCGTCATGGAGAGCGGCCGCCAGCTCACGGTCACCAACCCGGCCGAGTACCCCGGCGGCCTGGCGGGCTTCGCCCCGGAGGTCCCCGGCAAGGGCAACACCGGCGGCAAGATAGCCCAGGTCTTCGAGCCAGTCGTCAAGGCCACGGTCATCTCGCCGTCTGACTACATCGGCACGATCATGGAGCTGTGCCAGGGCCGCCGCGGCGTGCTCAAGGGCATGGAGTACCTGTCCACCGACCGGGTGGAGATCCGCTACACGATGCCGCTCGCCGAGATCATCTTCGACTTCTTCGACCAGCTCAAGAGCCGGACGCGCGGCTACGCCAGCCTCGACTACGAGCCAGAGGGCGAGCAGGTCGCCAACCTGGTCAAGGTGGACATCCTGCTGCAGGGCCAGCCAGTGGACGCGTTCAGCCAGATCGTGCACTCGGATAACGCCCGTGAGTACGGCCTGTCGATGACGGCCAAGCTCAAGGAACTCATCCCGAGGCAGCAGTTCGAGGTCCCGATCCAGGCGGCCGTCGGCAGCCGGATCATCGCCAGGGAGAACATCCGCGCGCTGCGCAAGGACGTCCTCGCCAAGTGCTACGGCGGCGACATCACCCGCAAGCGCAAGCTGCTCGAGAAGCAGAAAGAAGGCAAGAAGCGGATGAAGACGATCGGCCGCGTCGAGGTGCCGCAGGAGGCGTTCGTCGCCGCCCTGTCCACCGGCCAGGCGGAGAAGAACCCCAAGTAATCAGGGGATTCACGCACGGGGGGGCGCGTCCCCCGGAGATTAGCTGTGGCCGGCGACGCTGACCAGGATGATCAGGACCCACAGCGAGATCCACAGGTAGCCGAAGATGAGCCCGGCGATGGCCATCCCGTCGCCGCGCTCACCGGTTTTCCTGATCTGCCCGCGCGCGTAGTGCCCGAGTATGACCGCCGGGATGCCGCCGAAGAACGGGACGATGCCGCAGACCAGCGCGCCGACCGCGAACCCGTTGGTCCTCCTGACGTTGAGCGGCTGGTAGTACCCCGCCTGGTAGGGCGCGGGCGCCAGCGGCGGCCCGCCAGGCCCGACGGGCAGGTCGGCGACCAGGGCGTTCAGGTCCGCATAGGTCCGCGCGGACAGCACCCGGGCGGTCCGGTCGTCGAACTCGCCCTTCGTCAGCCGCCCTTCGGTGAAGGCGGCCTTGAGCACGTCCATCGTCCGGTCCCTGTCCGCGGCGGCGGCCAGCATCCCCGCATGGAGGTACCGTCCCGGCGGCGAGCCGTAGGGTACGGACACGGGGGCGTGCTGCGGCCCGTACGGCGGCGCGCCGTACGGGCCGCCGTAGGTCGGCGGCCCGTAGGCCGGGCGGGAAGGTACCGGAGGCGGCGGCGGCGTCGCCGGCATCCGCTTCGTCGGCACGGGCGGGGCAGCCGGCGTCGGCGGGATCGGCCAGGTCGACTGGAGCGGCTCCGTCGGCGGCATGGGGTCGGCCGGCGAGTCGGACGGCTGCGGAAAGCCGCTTGAAGCAGGCCCCGGATCTGAGGACACGAGTACCTCCCGCCTGTGTCGTTCCCATTACAGCTTATCCTCGCCTTTATGCCAGGAACGCTGCCGGAGGGTGAACCGGTTCCCGAGGACGGGTCGTTGCCGGCTAGCGCGACCCGAGGCTTCGGTGATGCCCCGTTCGGGGTTTACGTACACGTGCCGTTCTGCCGTACCCGGTGCGGCTACTGCGACTTCAACACCTACACCGCCACGGAACTGGGCGGCGGGGCCAGCCAGGCCGCGTATCCCGACCTGGTGACCAGCGAGATCGACCTCGCGGCAGGGGTGCTGCCCGAGACGAACGCGCAGGTCAGCGCGGTGTTCTTCGGCGGCGGCACCCCGACGCTGCTCGCCCCCGGCCAGCTGGGCCGGATCATCGCGGCGATCGACGGCAGCTTCGGCCTCGCGGCGGGCGCCGAGGTGACGGTCGAGGCCAACCCGGAAACCGTGGGGCCCGCCGAGCTGGCGCAGCTGCGGGCCGAGGGTGTGACCAGGCTCTCGTTCGGTATGCAGAGCGCGGTGCCCCACGTCCTGCGGGTGCTCGAATCCCGCCGCGCGGGCCCAGCGGACGCAGTCGGCGGGCCGGCCGGGCTCATGCTCGCGGTCAAGCACCCGCAGCACGTGCGGCACCGCGCTCTGCATACCGAACGAGAGCCTGGTGACCCCTTCGGCGCGCAGCTGCGCCAGCTCGGCGGGGCCCACGGTTTCCGGGTTGGCCTCGACCGTCACCTCGGCGTCCGCCGCGAGGCCGAAGCTGCCGTCGATCGCCGCGATGATCCGGCCCAGCTGGCCGGGGGCGAGCAGCGTCGGGGTGCCGCCGCCGAAGAACACCGCGCTGACCTGCGCGTTCGTCTCGGG
>NZ_JASLGR010000024.1 GCF_030150155.1 Nocardioides sp. | reverse complement strand
GCAAACCGTCACGCGTGACCTTTTGCGGCGACCGCGCGCGCCGGGTGACGGTTTGCACCAAAGGTGACCCCTGCAACCGTCACCCAGCCCGCAAACAGTCACGCGTGACCCTTTGCGGGACGACCGGCGCGACCCGTCAGGCGTCGAGCTCCTCCAGGACCTCGTCGGGGATGTCGGCATTGGAGAACACGTTCTGCACGTCGTCGAGGTCGTCGACCGCGTCGACCAGCTTCATGACCTTGGTGGCGGTGGTCGCGTCGGCGACCGGGATGTCCATGGACGCGACGAACTCGACGTCGGCCGACTCGTAGTCGAGGCCGGCGTCCTGCAGCGCCTTGCGGACCGCCACCATGTCGGTGGCCTCGGAGAGCACCTGCCAGGCCTCGCCGAGGTCGTTGACCTCCTCGGCACCGGCGTCGAGGGTCGCCTCGAGCACGGTGTCCTCGTCGACGGTCGTGGTCTCCTGAGCCTTGCTCAGCACGACGATGCCCTTGCGGTTGAACAGGCGCGAGACCGAGCCGGGGTCGGCCATCGTGCCGCCGTTGCGGGTGACCGCGGTGCGGACCTCCATCGCGGCACGGTTCTTGTTGTCGGTCAGACACTCGACCAGCAGCGCGACGCCGGCCGGGCCGTAGACCTCGTACATGATCGTGTCGTAGTTGACGGCCTCGCCACCCACGCCACCGCCACGCTTGACCGCGCGGTCGATGTTGTCCTTCGGCACCGAGGTCTTCTTCGCCTTCTGGATGGCGTCGAAGAGCGTCGGGTTGCCCGACGGGTCAGGACCACCCATCTTGGCGGCGATCTCGATGTTCTTGATCAGCTTCGCCCAGAGCTTGCCGCGCTTGGCGTCGATCGCGGCCTTCTTGTGCTTGGTGGTTGCCCATTTGGAGTGGCCAGACATAAGTCCCTCGTTGTCCTCGTTCGCGATCTCGGCGTGCGCCGACAGATCTTACCGTCGGTACGACTTTCTGCACGAAGGCACCGCTAGGGTCGAGGGGTGGCAGCCGCGTCGAACGCACAGCACACAGGACTCAGCGCAGCCGAGGTCCGGTCCCGGGTCGAAGCAGGACGGACCAATGCGGTCGACACCCGCACGAGTCGCACGTACGGCGAGATCGTGCGGGCCAACGTCTTCACCTTCTTCAACGGCTTGCTGTTCACGCTCTTCCTGATCGTGCTGGCCACCGGCCGCTGGCAGAACGCCCTCTTCGGCGGTGTCGTCGCCGCCAACGCCGCGATCGGCATCGTCCAGGAGGTCCGCGCCAAGCGGACCCTGGACCGGCTCGCGGTGCTCAACGCCCCGCATGCCCGGGTGCTGCGCGAGGGCGTCGTACAGGAGATCCCTGCCGAGCAGGTGGTGGCCGACGAGACCCTGGAGCTGCGCAGCGGTGACCAGGTCGTGGCCGACGGCACCGTGCTGGTCTCCGACGGGCTGGAGATCGACGAGTCGCTGCTCACCGGCGAGTCCGACCCGGTCGCCAAGGTCGAGGGCGATCCGGTCAGGTCCGGCTCGATCGTGATCGCCGGGGGCGGCCTGATGCAGGCCGACGCCGTCGGCGACGAGGCCTACGCCGCCCGGATGGCCGCCGAGGCGCGGCGCTTCACCGTCACCCGCTCGGAGCTGATGGAGGGCACCACCCGGCTGATGCGCTGGATCTCGGTGATGATGCTGGTGGTCGGCCCGATCCTGCTGTGGAGCCAGTTCCACAGCGCCGACAACCACGGCTGGGCCGACGCCATCACCGGCTCGGTGGCCGCCCTGGTCGGGATGGTCCCCGAGGGGCTGGTGCTGCTCACCAGCCTCGCCTTCATGCTCGCGACCGTGGCCCTGGCCCGCCGCCAGACCCTGGTCCAGGAGCTGCCCGCGATCGAGGGGCTGGCCCGGGTCGACGTGGTCTGCCTGGACAAGACCGGCACCCTGACCCACGGCGACATGGTCTTCGACCACCTGGAGGTGCTCGGCGGCGACGAGGCCGAGGTCAGGTCGGCACTGGGCATGCTGGTCGACGACGAGGACGGCAACGCCACCGCGACCGCCGTCGCCGCCGCCGTCGAGCGCGGCACCTGGACCGCCGTCGACGAGGTGCCCTTCTCCTCGGCCCGGAAGTGGTCGGCGATGACCGCCGCCGACCACGGCAGTTGGGTCTTCGGCGCCCCCGAGATGGTGCTCCCCACCCCGACCACCGCGGCGCAGCACACCGCCCGGGAGCGTGCCGACGCCCTCGCCTCGGCCGGGAGCCGGGTGCTGATGCTGGCCTCGTCGGCCCAGCCCCCACAGCGCCCCGCCAGCGGGGAGGCGATCCTCCCGCCCGACCTGCACCCGCAGGCACTGGTGGTGCTGGCCGAGAACCTGCGCGAGGACGCCGCCGAGACACTGCGCTACTTCACCGACCAGGGCGTCGGACTCAAGGTGATCTCCGGAGACAACCCCCGCACCGTCGGGGCCGTGGCGGCCAAGCTCGGCGTGCCCGGGGTCAGTGGCCCCGACGACGCCGTCGATGCCCGGACCCTGTCGGAGGATCCTGCCGAGCTCGCCGATCAGATCGAGACCCACAGCGTGTTCGGCCGCGTGACGCCGTACCAGAAGAGAGCCTTCGTCGCCGCGCTCCAGTCCCGCGGCCACGTGGTCGCGATGACCGGCGACGGGGTCAACGACGCGCTCGCGCTCAAGGACGCCGACATCGGGGTCGCGATGGTCAACGGCTCCCCCGCGACCCGGGCCGTCGCCCAGATCGTGCTGCTGGACGGCCGGTTCTCCCACCTGCCCGACGTGGTCGCCGAGGGCCGCCGGGTGATGGCGAACATCGAGCGCGCTGCGGGGCTCTTCCTGGTGAAGAACGCCTACTCGGTGGTGCTCGCGCTGATCAGCGCCCTCACCGTCGCGGCCTATCCCCTGGAGCCGATCCAGCTCTCCCTGATCTCGGATGCCACCATCGGCATCCCGGCGTTCTTCCTGGCGCTGGGACCCAACACCCGGCGCTACCTGCCGGGCTTCCTGCGTCGCGTGCTCTGGTTCGCGATCCCGACCGGGATCGTGGTGGGACTGTGCACCTACGGCGGCTACTGGTACACCCGGATCGACGCTCCCGGCAGCGGTGTCGCCGGTGCCCGCACCACAGCGACCCTGATCGTGCTGGTCTCGGCGATGTGGGTGCTGCTGGCCTCGGCGCGGCCGTTGAGCGGCTGGAAGCTCGGCCTGGTCGCCACCGTCGCCGCTGCGGTGGTCGGCATCCTGGCGATCCCGTCCCTGGCCCACGGACTCTTCCTGCTCGACCTCTCCGTCGGGCGGGTGCTGACAGCGGCGGTCTGGTCCGGGATCGCCCTGGCCGGGATCGTGCTGCTTCAGTCGGCCGCGCGGATCATCTCGATGAAGAGGCCGTGAACCCGACCGTCGCTGTCCACCTCGGGATGGAACGACGTGGCCATCAGCCGATCCTGCCGTACGGCGACGGGGTGCCCTGACACCTCGGCGAGGACCTCGACCGAGGGGCCGACCTCCTCGACCCACGGCGCCCTGATGAAGACCGCCCGCACCGTCCCGTCGATCCCGACGACGGGCAGATCGGTCTCGAAGGAGTCGCTCTGGCGGCCGAAGGCGTTGCGCCGCACCGTCAGGTCCAGGCCGCCGATCGTCTCCTGGCCCTCGATCCCGTCGACGATCCGGTCGGCGAGCAGGATCATGCCCGCGCAGGTGCCGAACATCGGCAGCCCGTCCGCGGCGGCCGCGCGCAGCGGGTCGAGCAGGTCGAAGATCCGCGCCAGCTTGCTCATCGTGGTCGACTCCCCGCCCGGCAGCACCAGGCCGTGACACCGGCTGAGCTCCTCGGGGCGGCGCACCGCCAGGGTCTGGACGCCGTGGCTCTCCAGGGCGGCTCGGTGCTCGCGCACGTCACCTTGCAGCGCCAGGACTCCGATGACGGGATTCGACACGCGGCGACGGTATCTCACCCTCGGACCCGACCAGCAGCCGGGACAGGGCCGGGACGAAGCAGACCAGCACCAGGACCAGCCACCACCAGCGCGGCAGCCCGGCGCTCAGCCGGACCCGGTAGGCCTCGCCGTCCGTGCGCGGGACATGCACGCTGCCGACCTCCCCCGGATGGAGCACCACCGAGGCTCCCCCCAGGGCGTGCAGGCGCACCGGGAGCAGCCCGGTGCCGACGTACGACGCCGTCGCACCTCCGGCGGGGTCGGCCGCGAAGGCGAGGCGCTGGGCGCCGATCAGTGGCTGCAGCCAGATCAGGGTCACGGCCAGCACCACCGCAGCGAGCACCAGCGTGACCGGGGTGCGCCAGCGCCGGGCGAGCAGGGCCCGGACCGCCATCACCACGCAGCCCCCGACCAGCAGGAGCGGGGCCCCTGCGACCGCCCAGCCCATCCCCGGCCAGCGCATCCGAACCTCGCCGACGACGTCGGCGGGGCTGATCCGCCACGGGTCGACGGCGGTCAGGACGCCCCGGGTGGTCAGGGTGCCGTCGGCTCCGACGCTCTCCACCCGGTGGCTGTAGGTGGCGGTGGAGCCCGGCGGATGGAAGGTAATGAAGTCCCCCGGCCGCAGGGTCGCGGCGTCTACCGGTGTGACCCACAGCAGGGTGCCGACCGGGGCGACGGTGCCCATCGAGGGCGTCTCCACCCGCACCCAGCGGCCGCCGTCGAGGCGCCACCCCACGGCGAACAGGACGAACCCGACCAGCACCGCGACCGCACCCCACCCGAGGACTCGCCGGATCATGCCCAGAACACCTCCGCCGGGTCGCCGACCCACCGCAGCGTCTGGGTCCAGCCCGTCCCCGGCGAGGACGTGTAGGCGAAGGAGAGCGGGACGTAGAGGTGCAGCCCGGCGACGTCGGTGCTGTAGCCGCTGGCCTTGGTCAGCGTGAGGGTGAGGGTCTGGCTCTGGCCCACCGCCGGCGCCGCGACGGCGCGGGCGGAGCCGTTGGCGAAGGAGGCCAGCGACATGGTCGCGACGGTGGCGGCCGGGGTCGCGAAGACCAGCCCGATCTGGACCTGACCGCACGGGGCGGTCATGGTCGTGGGCAGGGTCGCCGAGGTCGTGGTGGTGCCGGTGTCGCCCAGCATCCACAGCGACGAGGCACCCTGGGCGGTGACAGTGCTCTGGAAGGCTGCGGCACTGGCGCTGCCGTTCAGGGTGGTGACCTGGGCGCTGCTCAGGGCCGTGCTGCCCACCACGAAGGCACCCGAGAGCGAGCCGTGGAAGGACGTCGAGGTCGGCACGACGCCGGCGGACTGGCCGGTGAAGTCGGCCCAGCCCAGGTGCCAGTAGCCACTCACCGAGGTCGCCAGGGTCAGCCCGCCCGAGGTGCCCTGGGCGACCCCGTCGACATAGAGCGTCACCGAGGCGATCACCAGCACCGAGGTCACCGTGAGGACCGCGAAGTGCCAGCCCGAGGAGTAGGTCCCCGAGCTGGTGATCAGGGCTCGCGACCCGGTGGTCGAGACCGACGCGTTCACCTTCCCCGAGGAGTCCAGCCACAACGCCGGATTCGCCCCGGCACCGGTGCCGGTGCCGTTGGCGGGACTCGCCGACAGGCTGAGGAGGCCACCGCCCTGGGCGTCGGCGGCCTTGAACCAGACCCCAATGCTGAAGCTGGACTGCAGCAGGCCGAGCAGTCCCGTGCCGGTGGTGCCGACCGGGTCGGTGGCATAGCCCGAGCCGCTCAGGGTGAGCGCGGAGGCGCCGCCCCAGGGATCCGTGCGGGCGAAGGCGACAGCGTTGCGCGGCAGCAGCGGGTCGGCGGCCGAGGCCGTGTTGGCGAGCTGGACGACCCCGCAGCTGACGCCGGTGACGCTCTGGGTGAGCGCGGCGGTGCCGTTGTTGGTGATGGTGTCGCTCACCGTCGTCGGCGGTGAGGCAGCGGTGCCCAGGGTGGGCGGGCAGGTCAGGGTGCTGACCCCGACACCGCCGACGCAGGGCCCGCCGCTGTAGGCGTGGGTGAGGGCGACGGTGGCGGCCCCAGCGCGGCTGAGGGTGTTGGAGACCGTTGCCGTCGTCCACGTCGAGAGCGTGCCGGACATGCCCAGGGCGAGGACCAGGGTGAGGGCGGCGACGGCGCCGCCGATCCACGGTCCCGGATCACCCCGGCGCATGCCCGTCGCCTCAGGCCGCCAGCGTCCAGAGGATCGGCTGGGAGATGCTGGCCCCGGCGTCGGTGGCCGGTGCCGTCGAGATCAGGGTGGTGACGAACCGACAGGTGAGGCTGCCCCCGGCCGCGACGCTCACCGAGGCGCCGGTGGTGTCAGCCAGCGAGCCGGGAGCGACGGCACTCTGTCCCAGGGCGGCGATCGCGCTGCCGGCGGCGTACGTCGTCCCGGGCGAGGACGACACCGCGACCGTCAGACTCCCGCTGGCGCACAGGGTTCCGGTGGTGTTGGTGCAGGTGCCCGGCTTGTAGCCGAACTTCGTCGCCGCGCCGTTGCCGGTGTTGGTGAAGGTGACGTCGACGGTGCTGGCGGTGCCCGGCGTCATCGCCAGGTTGCCGCCGTACTTGTTGATCGTGGAGCAGGTCACTGCGTTGGTGGTGCTGCTGGCCGTCGTACAGGTGTGCGTGCCGTCGGTCTCGGAGAGGGCGACGGCGTTGCCGGCCCCGGCGGTGTCGGTGTCGTTGGTGATCAGGGCACTGGTCCACGACGACAGGGTGCCGTTGACGCCGAGGACGAGGACGGTCGCCGCCGCGGCGCCGCTGATCCACAGCAGGGGGACGAACCGGCGGCGCTGTGGCTGCCGGTGACGGGTGGGAGCCATGACGTTTCCTCTCGAGGGACGAGGGCGGTCGCAAGGGCGCCGCCGTCGCCATCGTCACCCCGTCAGGACGTCATGACGCCGGAGATCACCCCATCGGGCCACCAGATCTGACTGATCGGAGGACCCGACGGGGTGATCAGCGGTTCACCAGCCGCGCTCGGCGAACTGGATCGAGCGCGCGGGCTCGTCGACGTTGATGCCGACCATCGCCTCGCCCAGGCCACGGGAGACCTTGGCCACGACGTCGGCGTCGTCGTAGAAGGTGGTGGCCTTCACGATCGCCGCGGCCCGCTGCTCGGGGTTGCCGGACTTGAAGATCCCGGACCCGACGAAGACGCCCTCGGCACCGAGCTGCATCATCATCGCCGCGTCGGCCGGGGTCGCGATGCCACCGGCGGTGAAGAGCACGACGGGGAGCTTGCCGGACTCGGCGACCTCGACGACGAGCTCGTAGGGGGCCTGGAGCTCCTTGGCCGCGACGAAGAGCTCGTCCTTGGACAGGGCGCCCAGGTGGCGGATCTGCTTGCGGATGGTGCGCATGTGCGTCACGGCGTTGGAGACGTCGCCGGTACCGGCCTCGCCCTTGGAGCGGATCATCGCCGCGCCTTCGGTGATCCGGCGCAGCGCCTCACCCAGGTTGGTCGCGCCACACACGAACGGCACCGTGAAGGTGAACTTGTCGATGTGGTTCTCGTAGTCGGCCGGGGTCAGCACCTCGGACTCGTCGATGTAGTCCACGCCGAGGGACTGCAGGATCTGCGCCTCGGCGAAGTGCCCGATCCGGGCCTTGGCCATCACCGGGATCGAGACCGCCTCGATGATGCCGTCGATCATGTCCGGGTCGCTCATCCGGCTCACGCCACCCTGGGCGCGGATGTCGGCCGGAACGCGCTCCAGCGCCATCACCGCGACAGCGCCGGCGTCCTCGGCGATCTTGGCCTGCTCCGGGGTGACGACGTCCATGATGACGCCGCCCTTGAGCATCTCCGCCATCCCCCGCTTGACCCGCGAGGTCCCCACAACTGTGTCAGTGTTCTCCAGCATAGGGCGAAGCCTAGGCCCGCCCCGGAGGGTCCCGACGCCGGGTCTCAGCGGTCGACCGCGAGAGCCTGCTTGCGAACCACCCAGACCCGCTGGCAGACGGTGATCGTGGAGGCGATCGCCAGGGCCCAGAGGGTGAGCTTGCACAGGAACATGAAGTTGAACAGGTCGCCCAGACCGGTCATCACCAGGATCGCGACCAGCCGGTCGGAGCGCTCGGCGATGCCGACCTCGGCCTTGAGTCCGATCGACTCGGCCTTCGCCCGGGCGTACGACGTCACCGCACCCATCACCAGGCAGATCAGCGACAGCCACAGGTAGAGGGTCGAGTCGCCGGGGCCGGCGAAGTAGAGCGCCAGGCCCGCGAAGATGGCGCCGTCGCCGATCCGGTCCAGGGTCGAGTCCCAGAACTGACCGAAGAGCGAGGCCCCCGGGGTGCGCCCCGTCTTGCGTGCCATCGCGCCGTCGACGAGGTCACTGAAGACGAAGCACGTGATGAAGATCGTGCCCCAGAACAGATGCCCGTGCGGGTAGAAGGCGAGGGCACCGACGGCGACGCCGACGGTCCCGACGAACGTGACGACGTCGGGGCTCACCTTGAGCCTGATGAGGAGGTTGATGATCGGGGCGAGAACGACGCCCTGCCAGAACGCCTTGAACCTGTCCAACATGGTGGCCTCAGGCTAGTCCCGATCGAGCGCGGATGCCGCTTCGGCCACTGCCGTCGGCGCGCCGATCAGTGTCCAGACCTGCCCGGCAGCCTCCACCTGACGTGCCGCACCGCCCGCACCGAGCACGACGGCCTGGCCCGGCAGCCGGTCCCACAGCGGCACCGAGTGCTGGCAGAACAGGTGCAGATGCCCCTGGGCGACGGCGGTCATGTCCATCGAGCCGCTGCCGAGCATCCGCTGGGTGGCGGCGCCGGTGACGACCCGGGTGTAGGCCTCACCCACAGCCCCGCCGTAGTAGGTCGGGTGCAGGTAGGTGGTCAAGCAGGACTCGGCCAGCGGCCGGTCGGGCGGCGCCACGATCGGCTCACCGTTGCGGGTCGAGGCCAGGCCCGGACCGCCGAGGAAGAGCACGTCCTCGTAGGGGTGGTAGATCGCTCCCAGCAGCAGGTCGTCGCCGTCGACCAGGGCCAGTGCCGAGCACCACCAGGTCAGGCCGCTGACGAAGTTGTAGGTGCCGTCGACCGGGTCGATGATCCAGCGGCGTCCGCTGGCCGAGTCCCGGGCGGTGCCCTCCTCCCCCAGGATCCCATCCTCGGGGCGCTCGGCGACGAGCCGCTCGGTGACCAGTGCCTCGGCGGCGTGGTCGGCCTCGGTGACGACGTCTGAGATCGAGGTCTTGGTGTCGGTCGTGACACCGGCGGCCCGCATCCGGGCGGCCAGGCGTCCGGCGCTGCGGACCAGGTCGGAGGCGAGCTCGATGTCGGCGTCGCTGGGACGGACGGCGCTCACGGCGTCGTGGTCCAGGCCTCGGCCAGCATCCGGCGGGTGTCGCCGAGCAGCTCGGGCAGCGTCCTGGTGCGCCCGATGATCGGCATGAAGTTCTGGTCGCCGATCCAGCGCGGCACCACGTGCTGGTGCAGGTGGGCCGCGATCCCGGCGCCGCCGGCCTCGCCCTGGTTCATCCCGATGTTGAACCCGGGAGCGCCCGAGACGGCTCCGATCACCCGGATCGCCTTCTTGGTCAGCTGGGCGATCTCGACGGCCTCGTCGTCGGTGGTGTCGACGTACCCCGGGATGTGGCGGTAAGGGCAGACCATCAGGTGGCCCGGGGAGTACGGGAAGAGGTTGAGCACGACGAACGCAAGGTCACCGCGGCGCACGATCAGGCCGTCGGCGTCGGGCAGCGACGGGATCCGACAGAACGGGCACTGCTCCGCGGTGTGGTCGGCGGGTCGGGACTCGCCGCGGATGTAGGCCATCCGGTACGGCGTCCAGAGCCGTTCGAGTTGGTCGGGCTCCCCGATCCCGTCCTGGTGCAGTGGTCCGGTCTGCTCGCTCACGTAGGCAGGCTACCGGTGGCGACAACGCGCGCGACCAGATCCTCCGCTCGGGTCTGCCTGGTGAGATCGACCCCGAAGAGTCCGGCGTGTCCCTGGATGACGAACCAGATCGACTCACTGACCAGTCCGGTGACCTGCTCGGCGGTCGCGACCCGGACCGGCCGGGAGATCCAGCGTCGCACCGAGGAGAACGCCGCACCCACGACGCCGTAGACCAGCGGATCGATCAGGGCCGCCATCTCCGCCTCGTCGACGTGGTCGCCCACGCTCGGCAGGGCCAGCATCAGCAGCCCCGAGATCCGCTCGGCGATCCGGTCCAGTCCCGCCTCCAGCGGCCCCGACTCCTGGCCGGGGTCGCGCGCCAGGTCGTGGTCGGCCAGGCGGTGCAGGGCCGGATGGTCCACGGCCCACTGCACGTAGGCCGAGATCACCCGGGTGATGATCTCGGGCACGGTGCCGTGCAGCGAGATCTGGGGCAGGAGCAGGTTCCAGACCTGCTCCAGGATCTCGGCCTGGACGGCGCGGTCGAGGTCGGCCCGGTCGGCGAAGTGCCGGTAGACGACGGTGCGGGAGAGCCCGGCGCGCTCGGCGATCTCCTGGACGTGGATCTCGGTGCCCGGGTCGTTCTCCTGGGCGATCTCCAGGGCCGCCTCGATGATCTGACGGCGGCGCTCGACCTTGTGGCTGTCCCAGCGGGTCTGGCGACCGTCACGGGGCGTGCTCGGGGTGCGCTCAGCGGCCATGAGGCACCAGCCGCTCACGCCAGCTGCGTCGTGGTGCGGTGGCCGCCACCCGGACGGCCTCCTCGACGTCGACGATCTTGACCCGGACCCGACCCTGCAGGGCACCACGGCGACGCTCCTCGGCGTCGATCGCCCGCCAGCCGGCCAGGTCTACGTGGGCCGGTTGCGCCCGCCGTACGGCGATCGCGGGGTCGCTCCCCCCAGGGCGCCGCAGCACTCCCGCATCCAGGTCGTCGAGCAACGTCTCCACCGTCTCCTCCGCGTCGGTCTTGTTGGTGCCGATGAAGCCGCTCGGGCCTCGCTTGGCCCAGCCGGCGACGTAGACGCCCGGCTCCACCCGTCCCTCCGTGTGAGGAACGCTACCGCTCACGGGGTCGTAGCCCAGTCCCGGGATCGGCAGTCCGCGGTAGCCCACCGCGCGCAGCACCAGGCCGGTGGCGAGCTCCTCGACCTCGTCGGTGGGCACCGCGCGAGTGCGTCCGTCGGCGTCGGTGACGACCTCGTTGCGGCGCAGGCTGAGGCTGGTGAGACGGCCCTGCTCGTCGCCGTGCAGGGCCAGCGGCGAGACCCCGAAGCGCAGCACGATGGTGCGCCGACCCGGGGTCGGGCGGCGTTCGGCGAGCTCGCGCAGCAGCCGGGCCTTGGTGCCGGTGCCCTCGATCGGCAGCCCGCCGGTGTCGACCACGACGTTGATCCCACCGGCCTCGGCGAGGCCGCTCAGGCCGATCAGCTCGGGTACGGTGAACGCGGCCTGGGACGGGCCGCGCCGGCCCAGCACGACTACCTCGCGGACCTGGCTGCGGCGCAGTCGTTCCAGCGGGAGGGCGGCGATGTCGGTGTCGGCGAGCAGGTCGGGGTCCAGGCTGAGGATCCGGGCGACGTCGAGGGCGACGTTGCCGTTGCCGATCACGACGGCCCGCTCGGTGTCGACCTCGACGGCAAGGTCCTGCTTGTCGGGGTGGCCGTTGTACCAGCCGACGAAGTCGGTGGCCGACAGCGAGCCGGCCAGCTCCTCCCCCGCGATCCCCAACGGGCGGTCCGAGGCGGCACCGACGGTGTAGATCACCGCGTCGTACCCGGCCCGCAGGGCGTCGTGGTCGACGTGGGTTCCGACCTCGACGTTGAGCAGGTAGCGGAAGCCGGGCAGGGACTCGATGTCGGCGAACAGGTCGGCGACCTGCTTGGTCTGCTGGTGGTCCGGGGCGACGCCGAAGCGCACCAGGCCGTACGGCGTCGGCAGCCGGTCATAGACGTCGACGGCGATCTCGGGGTGGGTCAGCAAGGCGTCGGCGGTGTACATCCCGGCCGGGCCGGCCCCGATCACCGCCACCCGGAACGGGCCCCGGCTGCGCAGCCGACGCTGCGGCGGGACCTGAGCCAGGGGCGTGCGGTCGGCGTGCCCGAAGACCTCGAAGTACTCGGCGTTGAGCGCCAGGAACCGACGCTGCTCGGCCCGCAGCGTGGTGTGCGGCACGATCGCGTCGGCCGGGCAGGCGGTGGTGCACGCCCCGCAGTCGACGCAGGTGGCGGGATCGACGTACACCATCTCGGCCTCGGCGAAGCCGGGCTCCCCCGGTGCTGGGTGGATGCAGTTGACCGGGCAGGCCAGGACGCAGGAGGCGTCGGCGCAGCAGGACCCGACGACGACGTGGGGCACGACGGCCGCCGGTCAGTGCGTCGCCGAGGCGGGCTGGCCCCGGAACCGGGCGGGCCGGCCGTCGATCCGCAGTGCCCGCCAGACCAGCTTGCTGACCGGGGTGCGCAGGCCGAGGGAGTCAGCGAGCATCCGCACGTCGGTGAACATGTCGCGCAGCTCCTTGCGCCCCTCGGGGCTCTCCCACCAGATCTCGCGGGCGACCTCGGCCGGCATCCCCATGTCGCGGCAGGCCTGCTCGCTGGGCCTCATGATGACGTCGCACAGGCGTCGCATGATCACCGGGTAGATCAGGGCGAGCAGCTGGCGGCGCACCGGGCCGAGCTCGGGCACGTGCTGCTGGAGGTACTGGTGGGCGAACCCGATGTGGCGGGCCTCCTCGGCGATGTGGATCTGCATGATCCGGTCGGCCAGCGGGTGGGTGCCACCGGCCCGCATCACGGACTTCTGCAGGTGGTCGATCGGCTCCTCGCCGGCCAGGATGCCGACGAAGAACGCCTCGGGGAAGTAGCCCCCGGCGGCCGCCATGAAGGGGAACAGGATCTTGAACACCCGCGGCGCGCCGGCCACCCCGGGGTGGATCCGGTTGACCAGCTCCTGGAACATCTGGGTGTGGTGGGTCTCCTCGGTCACCTCGTGGGTGGCGTAGCGGAACTCCGGGTTGGCGTCCTCCATCCAGACCAAGCGGTGCATCACGCCGGCGATCAGGACCTGCTCGAACTGGAGGCCGACCTTCGCGATCTGGGCGAGGCGGTAGCGCCCGACCTCGATCTGGCGTTCGGTCGACAGCGCCTTGTACCAGGGGTGACGGCCGATCGAGTCGGCGTCGGTGAGGATCCAGCGCGGGTCGCCGTCGCTGACGGTGAGGTCGGCGCCGTCCCAGTCGATGTCCTTGAACGCGTCGAAGTGCTGGTCCACCGACGCCTGCGAGAGCGTGTGGAGCGTGTCGTAGTACGACTGTCGGCCCTGGCGGGCTTGCCTGCTCTGACGGGGGGAGCTGGTCGGAACTGCGGTCATCTCACTCACCTTCCTCGAACATGCGACGGCTGTCGCACCAACCAGGTTAGTGCGACAGCCGTCGCGTGTATAGAGGTGTCTGCGACGCGTGTCGCAGTTGTGGGTCAGACCTGAGCGTGCGACTCCACGGCCTCGACGATCCGGGCGATCGCCTCGTCGACCGGGATGCCGTTCTCCTGGCGCCCGTCGCGGTAGCGGAAGCTGACAGCGCCCTTCTCCACGTCCTCGCCACCGGCGATGAGCATGAAGGGGATCTTCTGCAGCTGCGCGTTGCGGATCTTCTTCTGGAAGCGGTCGTCGGAGTCGTCGACCTCGACCCGGATGCCCTTCTTCTTGAGCTGCCCGGCCACCTCGAAGAGGTAGTCGGCGAAGGCCTCGGCCACCGGGATGGCCTCGACCTGGACCGGCGCGAGCCACGGAGGGAAGGCACCCGCGTAGTGCTCGACCAGCACACCGAGGAAGCGCTCGATCGAGCCGAACTTCGCCGAGTGGATCATCACCGGCTGTTCCTTGGCCCCACCGGGCGTGGTGTACTCCAGGCCGAACCGCGCCGGCTGGTTGAAGTCGTACTGCACGGTGCCCATCTGCCAGGTGCGGCCGATGGCGTCCTTGGCCTGGACCGAGATCTTCGGGCCGTAGAACGCCGCGCCGCCCGGGTCGGCGACCAGCTCGACGCCGGTTTCGGTGGCCACGCGCTCCAGCACCGCGGTGGCTTCCTCCCACTGCTCGTCGGAGCCGATGAACTTGTCCGACTCCGGATCGCGGGTGGACAGCTCCAGGTAGAAGTCGTCCAGGCCGAAGTCCTTGAGCAGGGACAGCATGAAGTTCAGCAGGTGCTCGACCTCGGCCGGGGCCTGCTCCTTGGTGACGTAGGAGTGCGAGTCGTCCTGGGCGAAACCGCGCACGCGGGTCAGGCCGTGGACCACGCCGGACTTCTCGTAGCGGTAGACGTGGCCGAACTCGAACAGGCGCAGCGGCAGTTCGCGATAGGAGCGTCCGCGGCCGCGGAAGATCAGGTTGTGCATCGGGCAGTTCATGGCCTTCAGGCGGTATTCCTGGCCCTGCTTGGTGATGTTGCCGTCTTCGTCGCGCTCTTCATCGATGTGCAGCGCCGGGAACATGGTGTCCGCGTAGTACGGCAGGTGGCCCGAGGTGTGGAACAGCCCGTCCTTGGAGATGTGCGGGGTGCCCACGTACTGGAAGCCTTCTTCCACGTGGCGGTCGCGCACGTAGTCTTCCATCTCGCGCTTGATGATGCCGCCCTTGGGGTGGAACACCGGCAGGCCGGAGCCCAGCTCGTCAGGGAAGGAGAACAGATCCAGCTCGGCGCCCAGCTTGCGGTGGTCG
>NZ_JASLGR010000007.1 GCF_030150155.1 Nocardioides sp. | reverse complement strand
AGACGCGCTCGTTCTTCTCAGCGCGGATGCGGATCTCGTGCACGAGGTCATCGATCTGGCCCTTGGTCGGCTTGACCACGATCTCGGGGTCGACCAGGCCGGTCGGGCGGATGATCTGCTCGACCGTGTCGCCGCCGACCTTGTCGAGCTCGTAGTCGCCCGGCGTCGCGGAGAGGTAGATCGTCTGGCCGATCCGGTCCAGGAACTCCTCCCAACGCAACGGCCGGTTGTCCATCGCGCTCGGCAGCCGGAAGCCGTGGTCGACCAGGTTGCGCTTGCGGGACATGTCGCCCTCGTACATCCCGCCGATCTGCGGGATCGCGACGTGCGACTCGTCGACCACCAGGACGAAGTCCTCGGGGAAGTAGTCGAGCAGACAGTTCGGCGCGGTGCCCGGACCGCGGCCGTCGATGTGGGAGGAGTAGTTCTCGATCCCGGAGCAGGTACCGACCTGGCGCATCATCTCGATGTCGTACGTCGTGCGCATCCGCAGCCGCTGGGCCTCGAGCAGCTTGCCCTGGGTCTCGAAGGTCTTCAGCCGGGTGTCGAGCTCGGTCTCGATCCGGTTGATCGCGTTCTCCATCCGCTCCGGACCGGCGACGTAGTGCGAGGCCGGGAAGATGTAGAGTTCCTCGTCCTCGGTCAGCACCTCGCCGGTGACCGGGTGGAGCGTCATCATCCGCTCGATCTCGTCACCGAAGAACTCGATCCGGACCGCGTGCTCCTCATAGACCGGGAACACCTCCAGGGTGTCGCCCCGGACCCGGAACGTGCCCCGGGTGAAGGCGAGGTCGTTGCGGGCGTACTGGATGTCGACCAGGCGGCGCAGGATCGCGTCGCGGTCGTGCTCCTCGCCGACCTTGAGCCGGATCATCCGGTCGACGTACTCCTGCGGGGTGCCGAGGCCGTAGATGCACGACACCGTCGAGACCACGATGACGTCGCGCCGGGTGAGCAGCGAGTTGGTCGCCGAGTGCCGCAGCCGCTCGACCTCCTCGTTGATCGAGGAGTCCTTCTCGATGAAGGTGTCGGTCTGCGGGACGTAGGCCTCGGGCTGGTAGTAGTCGTAGTAGGAGACGAAGTACTCCACCGCGTTGTGTGGGAAGAGCTGGCGCAGCTCGTTGGCGAACTGCGCGGCCAGGGTCTTGTTCGGCTGGAGCACCAGCATTGGGCGCTGCAGCTGCTCGGCGACCCAGGCGACCGTGGCGGTCTTGCCGGTGCCGGTCGCGCCGAGCAGGACGACGTCCTTCTCCCCGGCCTCGACGCGGCGCGTGATCTCGGCGATCGCCGCGGGCTGGTCGCCGCCGGGCTCGTAGTCCGAGACCACCTCGAAGGGTGCGACTCGTCGCTCAAGATCAGTCACCGGACGCATGCGAACCAGCCTACGGTCCCCCACCCACAGAACCCATGCCAGCGCAACCGGCCGCCCACCGGGCTGCCCGGACCACGGCGCGGGCGGGCTGGCTAGGGTGGACCTGTGATCGGCGGACGAATCTGGACCTGGGTACGGCGGCTCCTGCTCGCCGTCTTCGGGGTGCCGCTGGCCATCGCCGCCACGATGAGCGCCGTGGACGCCTACCGCAGCCGCGGCCGGCGGGCCAAGCCCTTCCCGACGCTGCCCCCGATCCACACCCCGCTCGGGGAGGGCGAGGTGACGACGTACTCCTTCGGTCAGGACCTCTACGAGGACATGCTGGCCGCGATCGAGACCGCCGAGCGCGAGATCCTGCTCGAGACCTACATCTGGAAGGGCGACTCCCTCGGGGAGAAGTTCAAGCAGGCCCTGGTCGACGCCGCCGAGCGTGGCGTCGACGTGCACGTGATCTACGACAGCCTCGCGAACCTGGTCGTCCCGGCCCGGTTCAAGCGGTTCCCGCCCACGATCAAGGTGCTGCGCTTCCCGGTCTACACCGCCGGCTGGCGCTTCTTCGACCTGTCGCGCTACGGCCGCGACCACCGCAAGATCCTGGTGATCGACCAGAAGCTGGGCTTCGTCGGCGGCTACAACATCGGCGGGCTCTACGCCACCGAGTGGCGCGACACCCACATCCGGATCAGCGGAGCGGGCGTGGCCGACCTGCGGCGCAGCTTCATCGACTTCTGGAACCTCAACCGGCGTCGGCGCCGCCGCAGCAACGAGCGCCCGATGCTGACGGTCACCTCGACCGACTGGGAGCCGCGGATCCGGATCCACCGCAACCTGCCGCGGCTGTGGATGTTCCCGATCCGCTCGATGTACATCGAGGCGATCACGCGGGCCTCGCGCAACATCTACCTCACCACCGCCTACTTCCTGCCCGACCAGGACTTCGTCGACGCCCTCAAGGAGGCCGCCGAGCGAGGGGTGGACGTGCGGATCATGGTGCCGCTGAAGTCGAACCACGTAGTGACCGACTGGATCGCTCGCGGCTACTTCTCCCAGCTGCTCGACGCCGGCATCCGGATCTTCCGCTTCGACGGCGCCATGATCCACGCCAAGACCTGCACCGTGGACGGCTCCTGGAGCACCGTCGGCACCGCGAACATCGACCGGATCAGCCTGACCGGCAACTACGAGATCAACGTCGAGATCATCGACGACGCCTTCGCCGGGGTGCTGGAGCAGGTCTTCGCCACCGACGAGAGCAACGCCTTGGAGCTGACCCGGCCGGAGTGGCTGGCCCGCGACGTGCACCGCAAGTTCACCGAGTTCGTGCTCTCCCCGCTGCGCCCGTTCCTCTGAGCGCGGGCCAGGCCCCGAGGCCATTCACAAGGGACTCACAGGCGCGACGAGTCGGGGCTGGCGCAGGTGCCGACCTAAGGTAAAAACCATGTCTCGGCTCCCCCTGTCCGTTCTCGCGGGGCTGGCTCTGCTGGTCTCCGTGCTGGTCGCCCTCCCCACCCCGGCCCAGGCCGCGACGGTGCACAAGAAGGCGCCGACGAGCTCGGTGAGCCGCCCCATCCCCGGTGAGTCGTTCAGCCTCTCGGGCACGCTGGGCCGCTCGGTGAAGCGTTACGCGGTACTGCAGCGCAAGTCAGGGAGCCGGTGGGTCCGGGTGCAGCGCACGATCATCCCGGCCAGCGGTGCCTACCGCTTCGCCCTCACCCAGCCGACGTACGTCGCCTCCTGGCGGGTGATCGCGCGGAAGGTGAAGGTCAAGCGCCACACCTACGCCCAGCGGCTGAGCAACACCCGCACCCTGACCCGGATCTCCCAGACCGCCTCGGTCTCGGCACCGGCGGCGATCAAGGCCGGCAGCGCCGCGACCGTGACCGCCTCCTTCTCCCCCGTACGCCGGGGCCGCACCGCCCAGATCCAGATCAACACCGGCGCCGGCTGGAAGACCATCGCCACGGGCGCCCAGGGCCCTGCGGGCCGGGTGACCACCTCGTGGCGCAGCACCACCAACACCACCGTCCAGTTCCGCGCGATCGCTGCGGCCCGGGCCGGGGTCGGCTCGCTCACCACCGCGGCCCGCACCGTCGCGGTGCTGCCCAGCACGCCGGTGGCGATCTCTGCGCACCGTGGCTACTCCTCGAAGTTCGCGGAGAACTCCTGGCACGCCTTCAACGGCGCGATGCAGGAGAAGGCGGAGTGGATCGAGACCGACTTCCGTCTGAGCGCCCCGAACCCGACGGACGTGCTAGCCATCGCCGATCCCGACCAGCCCGACCTGCCGGTCGATCCGACCTGCGCCGGCCCGGCGGGGACCCGGTTCTGGGTGATCGTGCACGACTCCACCTTCGCCCGGACCACCGACGTCGGGTCGGTCTTCCCCGGCCGGGCCAACGACGCCACCACGACCTTCACCTGCAGCGAGATCAAGCAGCTGCGGGTCGACACCCTGCGGAGCCCGAACCTGAGCGAGCTCGGTGTGCCGACCCTGGCCGAGTTCGTCACCTGGATGCGGGCGTTCGAGGTCAAGACCGGCTACTCCGGTGAGCGGATCATGGTCGAGTACAAGGGCTCCAAGGCCAGCGAGTTCGCCGACCTGTACGACCAGGTCAAGGCGCTCGCGCCGGAGTGGATCGACGCGTCCACGCACCACGACAAGGCCGTCTTCACCAGCTTCAACTACACCTCGGCGTTCACCGCCCTGCTCGACCCGCAGTACGGCGTCGGCGGGGACGTGACCAGCAACGAGCGGGTCTTTGACGGTGCCGAGCTGGCCGCCATCATCGACTCGACCAGCGACAAGCTGCCCAGCCAGCCCAGCGACGTCTCCACCCGCTGGCTCCAGGTGCAGTACCAGCACACCCTGCTGACCGCTGCCCGCGCGAAGGCCGCGCACGCGATCGTGGAGCAGGTGGTGGCGTGGACGCCGGTGGCCTCGACGTCGATCCAGAAGGCGGCGGCGCTGGGAGCCGACGTGATCACGACCGACAACCTCCCGGCGGCCCGGGCGGCCCTGCTGCGCTGAGTGGCCGCTAAGTGAAACTGAGGGTGCAACTCTCAGTGTCACACCGCGTACACTCGCAGGATGCCAGCCGAACCCGATGGCCGACGTTCCGCCGCCGCAGCGCGGCGGCGTGCCCGCGAGACCGAGATCATCGGCGCCACCCGCCGTCTCTTCGACGAGCGCGGGGTGCGTGATGCCCAGATCGAGGACATCGCCCGCGCCGTCGGGATCAACCGGGCGATCGTCTATCGGCACTTCACCGGCAAGGAGGAGCTGTTCGCGCTCACCCTGGTCGGCTACCTCGACGAGCTGCGCGCCGAGCTGGAGGCAGGCGCCGCCCCGGCCCCGGGCCGCACGGTCGCCGCTCGGCTGACCTCGACCATCGAGGCCTTCGTCGCGTACGGCGTCGCGCACCCGGCCTTCGCCGACTGTGCCCAGTCACTGATGCGGCGCACCGGCCCCGAGCTCCTCGACGAGCTCAGCGAGAGCGCCCTGCTGCGTCTGGGGCGCGGGATCAGCAGCTGCCTGGCGATCCTGACCGCCCTCTTCGACCAGGGCAACGAGGCCGGCGAGTTCGCCGTGGCCGACCCGACCCTGCTGGCCAACATGCTCTACGCCAGCGGACTGGGCGCCCTCCAGCTGGCCCGCGTCGGCATCCTGGTGACCGAGGCGGCCCCGGGCGTGCCCGGGGTCGCCCCGATCACCGCCGACCAGGTGCGCGACCACCTGGTCAGGTCGGCGTTGGCTCAGGCCTCGAGGATCGCCACCACGCCCTGACCACCGGCAGCGCACACCGAGATCAGGCCACGACCGCTGCCCTTCTCGTGCAGCAGCTTGGCCAGGTTGTTGATGATCCGGCCGCCGGTGGCGGCGAACGGGTGTCCCGCGGCCAGCGAGGAGCCCTTGACGTTGAGCTTCTCCCGCGGCACCACGCCGAGCGGGGCGCCCAGGCCGAGCCGCTCGCGGCAGAACACCGGGTCCTCCCAGGCGGCGAGGGTGGAGAGCACCTGCGAGGCGAAGGCCTCGTGGATCTCGAAGAAGTCGAAGTCGTCGAAGGTCAGGCCCTGGCGCGCCAGCATCCGCGGCACCGCGTAGGCCGGCGCCATCAGCAGCCCCTCGCGCCCGGTGACGTAGTCGACCGCGGCGACCTCGGAGTCGACGAAGTAGGCCAGCGGCTCCAGGCCGTGCTCGGCGGCCCACTCCTGCGAGCCGAGCAGCACCGCGGAGGCACCGTCGGTCAGCGGGGTGGAGTTGCCCGCGGTCATGGTGGCCGCCGCGCCCTTGCCGAACACCGGCTTGAGCTTCGCCAGCTTCTCCAGGCTGGAGTCGGCACGCAGGTTGTTGTCCCGCTCCAGTCCGCGGAACGGGGTGATCTGGTCGTCGAACCAGCCGGCGTCGTACGCCGCGGCCAGGTGGTGGTGGGAGGCGACCGCGAGCTCGTCCTGGGCCTCGCGGGTGATCCGCCACTCCAGGGCCGTCAGGGCGGCGTGCTCCCCCATCGAGAGCCGGGTGCGCGGCTCCACGTTGGCCGGGATGGTGGGCACGATGTCGCCGGGGCGGACCTTGAGCAGCGCCTTGATCCGGGCGCCGGTGGTCTTGGCCCGGTTGGCCTCCAGCAGGATCTTGCGCAGGTTCTCCCCCAGCGCGATCGGGGCGTCCGACGTGGTGTCGGTGCCGCCCGCGATGCCGGAGTCGAGCTGGCCCAGGGCGATCTTGTTGGCGATGTAGGTCGCCGCCTGGAGGCCGGTGCCGCAGGCCTGCTGCAGGTCGACGGCGGCGGTCTCGGGGGCGAGCACGGAGCCGAGCACCGACTCCCGGGTGAGGTTGAAGTCGCGGCTGTGCTTGAGCACGGCCCCGGCTGCCACCTCGCCGATCCGCTCGCCGGCCAGGCCGAAGCGGGTGGCGAGGCCGTCGATCGCGGCGGTCAGCATCTCCTGGTTGGAGGCGGTGGCGTAGGCGCCGTTGGAGCGCGCGAACGGGATCCTGTTGCCGCCGAGCACGGCGACCTTGCGAGGCGAAGTCATGGCCCGATCCTACGCATCCCCGACGAAATGTGGACAGTGAGTTACACAACCAGTTACAACTTCACGCCCGTCGGTTAGATTGCTCGCATGAGCGACAAGTACCAGTCCTTCACCTCCTCGGCGATCGGCAAGTTCCTGGTCAAGAACCTCGGGCTCCCCAACCCGACCAAGCTGGAGCGGTACGCCGAGGGCGACCCGCTCGTCTCGGGCACCGTCCTGCTGGGCGGGCGCGGCCGCCTGGTCGACGAGCTGCCGGGCCTGCTGGACGCGCTGGGGATCGCCAGCCAGGCCAGCCGCCCCGACGGCATGCGCTACAAGGGCCTGGTCTTCGACGCCACCGGCCTGACCTCGACCGCCGACCTGGTCGAGCTCCAGGAGTTCTTCACCCCGGTGCTGCGCAGCCTGACGTCCTGCGCCAGGGTGCTGGTGATCGGCACCCCGCCGGAGCTGCTCGAGGGCGGCGAGCGCATCACCCAGCGCGCCCTGGAGGGCTTCACCCGCAGCCTGGGCAAGGAGATCGGCAAGGGCGGCACCGTCCAGCTGGTCTACGTCGCCGAGGGCCGAGAGAGCTCGGTGGCCTCCTCGCTCGGCTTCTTCCTCAGCCCGAAGTCGGCCTACGTCTCGGGCCAGGTCGTGCGGATCGGGGCGCACGGCGAGCCGCAGGCGGCCGACATCACCTCCCTGGAGGACCTGACCAAGCCGCTGGCCGGCAAGGTCGCCTTCGTCACGGGTGCCAGCCGCGGCATCGGCGAGGAGATCGCCCGGGTGCTGCACCGCGACGGCGCCACCATCGTCGGCCTCGACGTCCCCCAGGCCGCCGACAGCCTGGTGAAGGTGATGAACGAGCTCGACGGCGACTGGCTCACCCTCGACATCACCGGCGAGGACGCCCCGCAGCGGATCGCCCAGCACCTGATCGACCAGCACGGCGGCGTCGACATCGTGGTGCACAACGCCGGCGTGACCCTGGACAAGAAGCTCGCCAACCAGACCCCGGAGCGGTTCGGCACGGTGCTCCGGATCAACCTGGAGGCACCGGAGCGGATCACCGCCGAGCTGCTCGCCCAGAAGGCGATCCGGCCCAACGGCCGGATCATCGGCGTCGCCTCGATCGCCGGGATCGCGGGCAACCTCGGCCAGACCAGCTACGCGGCCTCCAAGGCCGGCGTGATCGGCTTCGTCGACTCGCTCACCACCGAACTCTCCGACGGGATCACGATCAACGCCGTGGCCCCCGGCTTCATCATCACCCAGATGACCGCGGCCGTGCCGTTCGCCACCCGCGAGGTCGGCCAGCGCCTCAACGCGATGGCCCAGGGCGGCCTGCCGGTCGACGTCGCCGAGACCATCGCCTGGTACGCCAGCCCCGCCTCCACCGCCGTCAACGGCAACGTGGTTCGGGTCTGCGGCCAGATGATGCTGGGCGCCTGATGTCGGCCGCCGTGCAGACCGTCTCCGGGGAGACCGGCCTGGGCACCCTGGTGCGCCTGGCCCTGCCCGGACTGCCCGGTGTCGGCGTACTGCCGGGGATCCGGAAGCACGGCGGCGAGTTCGCCGGGCTGGCGTTCACCAGGCCTCCGGTGACCCTGGAGCGGCCCGCCGTCGAGGCGTACGCCGACGTGTGCCACTTCAGCGGCCTGGGCTCGCACGACACCGTGCCGCTGACGTATCCGCATCTGCTGGCGTTCGGCCTGCAGATGGCGATGATGTCGGACCCGGCGTTCCCGGTGCCGGCGATGGGGATGGTCCACCTGGAGAACAGCATCACCCAGCACCGTCGGCTCGCGATCGGCGAGACCGTCGAGGTCAGCGCCTCGGTCGGACCCGGCCGGGCGCACCCCCGGGGCACGGTGTTCGACCTGGTCAGCACCGTCACCGCCGACGGCGCGACGGTCTGGGAGGAGACCTCGACCTACCTGCGCCGTGGGCGCGGCGACGAGAGCGCGCCCTGGGGGCTGACGCTGCCCGAGGTCGCCGAGCGCGGCACCGGCTGGAAGCTGCCGGCGGACCTGGGACGGCGCTACGGCGCCGTCTCGGGCGACATCAACCCGATCCACCTCACCCCGCTGACCGCGAAGGCGCTCGGCTTCAAGCGCCAGATCGCGCACGGGATGTGGACCCTGGCCCGCTCGGTGGCGGCCCTGGAGAACCGGCTGCCGGCGGCGGTCCGGGTCGACGCCGCCTTCCGCAAGCCGGCGTTCCTGCCCAGCACGGTGATGTTCGGGGCGCACCCGACCCAGGACGGCTGGGCGTTCGCGCTGGCCAAGCAGGGCTCCGACACGGTGCACCTCAACGGGCTCACCACCGCCCTGTGACGGCGTGTGAGTGTCTGGACGGTCCCTAGACCGTCCAGACACTCACACGAGCAGTCTCAGCGCTCGCGCGGCGGTCGGATCAGGCCCTCCTGGGCCACCGTGGCGACCAGGGCGCCGTCGGCGGAGAAGACCCTGCCGATGGCCAGGCCGCGACCGCCCTGGGCCGAGGGCGAGATCTGGTCGTAGAGCCACCACTCGTCGGCCCGGAACGGCCGGTGGAACCAGATGGTGTGGTCGAGCGAGGCCATCTGGATGCCCGCGTGGTCCAGGGTGTGGGCGGCCAGGGTGGCGCCCAGCAGGGTGATGTCGCTCATCCAGGTGAAGGCGCCGAGGTGCACCGACGGGTCGTCGGGCAGGCGGCCGTCGATCTTGAGCCAGACCCGCTGCCGAGCCGGGTGATCGGGGTCGGCGGGCATGCCGTGCTGGGAGTTGCCGATCGCGCGGGCGTCGACGACGGCCCACTCCTCGGCCAGCGCCTTGCCCTCGTGGTCGTCGCGACCGGTGAGCAGCGAACGCAGGTCCAGACCCTGCTCGGGACCGGCCACCTCCGGCATCCGGTCCTGGTGCTCGTAGCCGTCCTCGTGGCGGTGGAAGTTCGCCGTCATGTAGAAGATCGGGCGACCGTGCTGGCGCGCGGAGACCCGCCGGGTGAGGAACGAGCGGCCGTCGCGGATCCGGTCGACGTCGTAGACGATCGGCCGGGTCGGGTCGCCCGGGAGCAGGAAGTAGGAGTGCATCGAGTGGACGAAGTACTCCTCGCCCACGGTGCCGAGTGCGGCCATCAGCGACTGCGCCGCGACCTGGCCACCGAACGAGCGGCCGCGGCCGTTGTCGGTGGAGCCGCCGCGGAACAGGTCGTCGTCGATCTGCTCCAGCTTCAAGACGTCGACCAGTGCCTGCACGGGGTCCGCCACGAGATCGCTCACGAGGTCGGGCCCTCCTCTCCATCGGAATCGGACGGGTCCGATTGGTTGTCGTGACGGTCCTCCAGACCGGCCAGGAAGCGCTCGAACTCCTGGCCCAGCTCCTCGCCCGTGGGCAGCGGCTGGTTGGGCGCGAGCAGGTTGGCGCCGGCCTCCTCGGCCCGGGTGAAGGAGTCGTACTGGCGCTCCAGGGCCTGCACCACCTCGGCGACCTCGGCGTTCTCCTCCAGGTACGTCGTGATCTCCTGGTTCCGGGCCTCGGCCTCGGCGTGCAGGTTGGCCAGGTCGATCGTGAGCCGACCGGCGTACTCCACCTGCTCCAGCAGCGTCACTGCTGCGGCCGGGTAGTCGAGCTGGGCGAGGTAGTGCGGGATATGCGCGACGAAGCCCATCGCGTCGTGACCCCAGGCGCCGAGGCGCAGCTCGACCAAGACCTGGGCACTGGAGGGCACCCGGAGCTCGCCCTGCCAGGGGCTCTCGGTGGTGATCAGGTCGGGGTTGTTGGCGTGCCGGGTGATCGTCAGCGGCCGGGTGTGCGGCACCGCCATCGGCACCGAGCCGAGGCTGATCACCGTGTCCACGCCGAAGCGCTCGACGACCTCGCGCACGGCACGGGCGAACGCCTCCCAGCGGTTGTCGGGCTCGTGGCCGTGCAGCAGCAGGTACGGCGTGCCACCGGCGTCGGTGAGCAGCCGGACCACCAGCCGCGGGGTCTCGTAGTCCTCGTAGTGGTCGCGCGCGAACGTCACCGGGGGCCGACGCGCCCGGTAGTCGTGGAACGCGTCGACGTCGAAGGTCGCCACGACCGGGGCCGCGGCAGCGCTCTGGACCAGGTAGTTGGCCGCCCGCACCGACGCGTTGCCGGCGTCCAGGAACCCATCCAGTACCTGCAGCATCACCAGCGGTCCGTCATAGTCGTCGAGGAGAGGTACCTGGTCGACGATGTGGACAAGCCGTGATTTCTGATTCTTCGCCACGTCTTCGCCCGCCCCTCTTCTTCGCAACACGACCAGCCCAACGACCCTCAGGGGGAACCCTATTCCCCCGCCATGTTACCGATGAGTAATGTGGTCTCTGTTGGATCTTCTTCCACTCCATGTCCATGCCAACCTGATGGCCAACCTGAAACAGGAGAACTGGTGTCCCGAGAACTGCGCGAGGTCGTCTTCGTAGACGGCGTACGTACTCCGTTCGGCAAGGCCAAGGGCCAGTACGCCGAGACCCGTGCCGACGACCTGGTGGTCAAGCTCATCCGTGAGCTGGTGCGCCGCAACCCCTCCCTTCCCCCCGAGCGGATCGACGAGGTCGCGGTCGCCGCGACCACCCAGATCGGTGACCAGGGCCTCACCATCGGCCGCACCGCGAGCCTGCTGGCCGGACTCCCCCAGTCCGTGCCCGGCTACGCCATCGACCGGATGTGTGCCGGCGCGATGACCGCCGTCACCACCACCGCCGGCGGCATCGCCTTCGGCGCCTACGACATCGCGATCGCCGGTGGCGTCGAGCACATGGGCCGCCACCCGATGGGCGAGGGCGTCGACCCGAACCCGCGGATCGTCTCGGAGAAGCTCGTCGACCCGTCGGCCCTGGTGATGGGCAACACCGCCGAGAACGTCCACGACCGCTACCCGGCGATCACCAAGGAGCGCACCGACGCCTACGCCGTCCGCTCCCAGGACCTCGCCGAGAAGGCGTACGCCGAGGGCAAGATCCAGCCCGACCTCGTCCCGGTCGCGACCCGCTCGGTCGAGAACGGCTGGGGCCTGGCCACCACCGACGAGCCGATGCGTCCGGGCACCACCGTCGAGGACCTGGCCAAGCTCAAGACGCCGTTCCGTCCGCACGGCCGCGTCACCGCTGGCAACGCCGCGGGCATCAACGACGGCGCCACCGCCTCGCTGCTGGCCTCCGAGGAGGTCGCCCGCGAGCTCGGCCTGCCGATCAAGATGCGTCTGGTCACCTACGCCTTCGCCGGGGTCGCGCCCGAGGTGATGGCCGTCGGCCCGATCCCCGCGACCGAGAAGGCCCTGGCCAAGGCCGGCCTGACCATCGAGGACATCGACGCCTTCGAGATCAACGAGGCGTTCGCCATCCAGGTGCTCGCCTTCCTCGACCACTTCGGCATCGACCAGAACGACGAGCGGGTCAACCCGTACGGCGGCGCGATCGCGTTCGGTCACCCGCTGGCCTCCTCGGGCGTGCGCCTGATGATCCAGCTCGCCCGGCAGTTCGAGGAGGACCCCTCGATCCGCTACGGCATGACCACGATGTGCATCGGCCTGGGCATGGGCGGCACGGTGATCTGGGAGAACCCGCACTGGAACGGCGAGAAGAAGAAGGTTGGTGCCTGAGATGGCCACGACTGACATCAGCAAGCTGCTGGTCGACATCGAGCAGCTCTTCAGCGACGACGAGGTCGTCACCAAGGCGCCGCTGCACAAGGTCACCCTGGCCTCGGGCAAGGTGCTCGGCGTGGTCACGCTGGACAACGGCAAGGACCACACCCGCCCCAACACCTTCGGTCCGAAGGGCCTGGTCGAGCTCAACAAGGCGTACGACGCTGCGCTGGCCGACGACGAGATCGACGCGATCGCGGTGACCGGCAAGCCGTTCATCCTGGCCGCCGGTGCCGACCTGTCGATGTTCAAGGACGCCCCGGTCTCGGGCGTGCGGACCATCGCCGAGCTCGGCCACGCCGTCTTCCGCAAGCTCGGTGACGGCGCCGTAGTCAACGGCACCCACGTGAAGAAGCCCTCCTTCGGCTTCATCAACGGCCTCGCCCTCGGTGGTGGCCTCGAGGTGGCGCTGCACGCCGACTACCGCACCGTGATCGACTCCGTGCCGGCCGTCGGCCTGCCCGAGGTCATGCTCGGTCTGGTCCCCGGCTGGGGTGGCGCCTACCTGCTGCCGAACCTGATCGGCCCGGAGAAGGCCGCCAAGGTCTTCATCGAGAACCCGCTCAACAACGGCAAGGTGCTGCGCGGCACCGAGGTCTCCGACCTCGGCATCGCCGACGTGGCGTTCAACGGCGCCGACTACCTGGAGCAGTCCTTCGCCTGGGCCGACAAGGTCCTCACCGGCGAGATCGTGGTCGATCGCCCCGAGATCGACCGTGGCGCCGGCTGGGACGAGGCCGTCAAGAACGCCGGGTTCTTCGCCTGGGCCAAGACCGGCAACGCCTCGCCGTCGGCAACGAAGGCCGTCGAGCTGCTCACCCTGGCCAAGACCGTGTCCAAGGACGAGGGCTTCGCCGCGGAGGACGACGCGCTCTCCACCGCCGTCACGATCCCGCAGACCGCCGCCTGCCTGTACTCCTTCGACCTGGTGCAGAAGCGGGCCAAGCGTCCCGCCGGTGCCCCGGACAAGTCCCTGGCGCAGCCGATCACCAAGGTCGGCATCATCGGTGCCGGTCTGATGGCCTCGCAGTTCGCGCTGCTCTTCGTCCAGCGGCTCAAGGTGCCGGTCGTGATGGTCGACCTCGACCAGGACCGCGCCGACAAGGGTGTGGCCTACGTCCACGCCGAGCTGGACAAGCGCCTGGCCAAGGGCCGCGCCAGCCAGGACACCACCAACCGGCTCAAGGCCCTGGTCAGTGCCGACGTGGACTACGCCCGCGCCTTCGGGGACGCCGACTTCATCATCGAGGCCGTCTTTGAGGAGATGAGCGTCAAGAAGACGGTCTTCGCCAACGCCGAGAAGGTCGCCCCGTCGACCGCCGTCTTCGCGACCAACACCTCCTCGCTCTCCATCACCGAGATGGCCAGCGAGCTGGCCCACCCCGAGCGGGTCGTCGGCTTCCACTTCTTCAACCCGGTCGCGGTGATGCCGCTGCTGGAGATCATCAAGGGCGAGAAGACCTCCGACGCCGCGCTGGCCACCGCCTTCGCTGCGGGCCGCACGCTCGGCAAGACGACGATCCTGGTCAAGGACAGCCCGTCCTTCATCGTGAACCGTCTGCTCGGTCGCTTCATGGGCGCCGTGGCCAAGATCGCCGACGAGGGCACCCCGATCTCGGTCGTGGACTCCGCCTTCGCCGGGGTGACCCCGATGCCGCCGTACATGCTGATCGCTCTGGTCGGTCCGGCCATCGCCTACCACAACAACGAGACGCTGGCCAACGCCTTCCCCGACCGCTTCTACCTCTCGGAGAACCTGCACAAGGTCGTCGAGGCGAAGAAGACGTCGTTCTACGGCCCCGACGGCACCACCCTGGACCCCGAGGTCGAGGCGCTGCTGACGGTCGGCGACACGGTCCTGACCGCCGAGGAGGTGCGCCGCCAGACCCTGGAGGCGCTCGCCGACGAGACCCGCCGGATGCTGGACGAGGGTGTCGCCCAGGCACCCGAGGACATCGACCTCGGCATGATCACCGGTGCCGGCTTCCAGTTCTGGAACGGTGGTCTGACCCAGCTGCTCGACCGTGAGGGCATCTCGCAGGCCGTCACGGGCACGACGTTCCACTAGGCACCACCCAGCGAAGCACCACCCAGCGAAGGGCCGTGACCGCAGCCTCACCCAGGCGCGGTCACGGCCCTTTCGCGACTTCCGGGTTCACCACCGCCCACTTCCGGGTTCACCACCGCCCACTTCCGGGTTCACCACCCTCCCAGCCCCACCCAGACGCCTGCCGCTCGCGGCGTTCCCTTGCTACGGTCGTGCCATGCGCAGGGCCGTCGTGGTGGCAGCGATCATCGTCAGTGTGTCGACGTGGGGAGGCATGGCCCTTCCCGCCGCCGAGGCAGCCCCCAGCGGTGCCGCGGCGATGCAGGGCAGGCTCAACGCCCTGGGCTGCGACGCGGGGCCCGAAGACGGTGTCGTCGGGTCACACACCCGCTCAGCGATCGTGCGCTTCCAGTCCCGGCTCGGCCACCGCCAGAGCGGCACGCTGACCTCGACCGAACGCACCCGGCTGAACGCGGCCGACGCCCCACGCTGCGATGTGCGTCCGGTCCCGGCCGGCACCGGCAGTGGCCGCCGGATCGTGATCTCCCAGCAGCAGAACTGGATCTGGCTAGTGGCGGGCTCGGGGAAGGTCGTCGCTCAGGCGGGGATCGTGGACAACCCCGCGGTGCTCCACCGGGGCCGTTGGCACACCGGCTCCTACTGTGGCCGTCCCGCGCGGGTGGTGAAGAACCAGTCCGGGTCGGTCTACATGGACAACTTCGTCAGGTTCGCCCCGTGCGGGATCGGCTTCCACCGGATCCCGACGTACAAGAGCTCGGGACGTCAGATGCACCCCGACTGGTACCTCGGCACCAACCTCGCCGGTGACTCCCACGGCTGCGTCAGGGTCAGCCTGGCGATGAGTCGCACGATCTGGTCGTTCACCGCCCGCGGACGCACCACCGTGGTGGTGCGCTGAGCCTCAGTGGCTGACGGGCTCCTCGACCGTCGCAGCGTGCGTGCCCTCGGCGAGCGCGGCCAGCGTCGAGGCGACGATCGCATCGGCGGTCAGGCCGATCCGGTCGAGGATCTTCGGACGCTTGGCGTGGTCGAGGAACTCCTGCGGGATGCCGTGGATCCGCACCGGCGTGCTGACGCCGGCAGCCGACAGGCTCTGCAGGAAGACAGCGCCGACGCCGCCGACGATGCCGTTGTCCTCGATCGTCACCACCAGCCGGTGGGTGCCGGAGAGCTCGATCAGGGCCGGGTCGACCGGCTTGACCCAACGCGGGTCGACCACGGTGACGCCGATCCCCTGCGCGACCAGCTTGTGGCCGACCTCGACGGCGGTGGTCGCCATCGAGCCGACGCCGATCACCAGTACGTCGGAGCCACCCTCGCGGACCAGCAGGTCGGCGTGACCGACCTGGCCGATCGCGTCGATATCGGCCGGCGGCGGCCCCTTCGGGTAGCGCACCACCGTGGGGGCGTCGTCGACGCAGACGGCCTCGCCGAGCAGCTCGCGCAGCCGTGAGGCGTCGCGCGGTGCGGCGAGCCGCAGGCCGGGCACGACCTGGAGCATCGACATGTCCCACATGCCGTTGTGGCTGGCCCCGTCGTCGCCGGTCACCCCGGAGCGGTCCAGGGCGAAGGTGACGCCGCAGCGGTGCAGGGCGCAGTCCATCAGGACCTGGTCGAAGGCCCGGTTGAGGAACGTCGCGTACAGCGCCACCACCGGGTGCAAGCCGCCCATCGCCAGCCCCGCGGCCGAGGTGGCCGCGTGCTGCTCGGCGATGCCGACGTCGAAGGTGCGCTCGGGGAAGGCAGCCTCGAACTTGTCCAGGCCGACCGGGTGCATCATCGCGGCGGTGATCGCGACCAGGTCGGTGCGCTCCCCGCCCAGGCGGACGATCTCCTCGGAGAAGACGTCGGTCCACGACCGCGCCTTCGGCAGCTCGACGCCGGTCTCGATGTCGAACGGGCCAGGGCTGTGGAACTGGTCGGCCTCGTGCTGCTCGGCGGCGTCGTAGCCGTTGCCCTTCTGCGTGATCGCGTGCACGATCACGGGGCCACCGAACCCCTTGGCCTGCTTGAGGGCCTGCTCCATCGCGGCACGGTCGTGGCCGTCCACGGGACCGACGTACTTCAGGCCCAGGTCCTCGAAGAGGCCCTGGGGCGCCAGCGCGTCCTTGAGGCCCTTCTTGACCGCGTGCAGCATCTCGTACGTCGCGCCGCCGCCGGGCAACGACGGCAGCCGGCGCTTGATCAGGTCCAGGGTGCGCTCATAGCGCGGGTTGGTCCGCAGCGAGGTGAGCGCGTTCGCCAGACCGCCGATGGTGGGCGTGTAGGAGCGACCGTTGTCGTTGACCACGATCACAAGTCGGGAGTCCCGCGCGATCGCGATGTTGTTCAGCGCCTCCCAGGCCATCCCGCCGGTCAGCGCGCCGTCGCCGATCACCGCGACGACGTGACGCTCCTCGCCCCGGATCCGGTAGGCCTTGGCCAGCCCGTCGGCGTAGGACAGCGCGGTGGAGGCGTGCGAGTTCTCGACCAGGTCGTGGGACGACTCGGCCTGGCTCGGGTAGCCCGAGAGGCCACCCTCCTGGCGCAGCGTGTCGAAGGCCGGAGCGCGTCCGGTGAGCAGCTTGTGCACGTAGGACTGGTGGCCGGTGTCCCACACGACGCGGTCGGTGGGTGAGTCGAAGATCCGGTGGATCGCCAGCGTCAGCTCGACCACGCCGAGGTTCGGTCCCAGGTGCCCGCCGGTGCGCGCGTTGGTGCGCACCATCAGGTCCCGGATCTCCGCCGCTAGCTCTGTCAGCTCCCGCTCGTCGAGCGCGTCCAGGTCGCGCGGTGATGCGATGCGGTCGAGAACAGCCATACCCTCCAGACTACCGGTCGGTACGCCCGGGACCGCTTCGGCACACCCCCGTTCGACTCACACGGCGGTGCCGGGCTCCTCGGTGGAACCGCCGCTCGGAGCGCCCCCACCGGTCGGGTCGGTGGTGCCCCCGACGCAGGAGACCCCGGCCTCCGGTGCTGCCTGACCCTGCCCGAAGCGGGCGAGGAACTGGGTGATCCGCGGGTCGTCGACGGAGTCGAGGGCAAGCTGGAACCCCCACACGGTGAGTACCACGGCACTGCGCAGATCCGGGTACGGCGCCATGATGCCGTTGCGCGGCAGGCGCTTCGTCAACGCGGCGACGTCGGCGCTGCCCAGGCTGGGGCGGTAGGCGATCCAGACCGCTCCGTGCTCCAGGTCGTGCACGGCGTTCTCGTTGCGGACCGGGACGTCGTACGCACCGCAGGCGAGCCAGACCGGGTCGTGCTCGCCACCGACGGGCGGCGACTGCGGGTAGGCCACCGGTCCGGTGACGTGGGCCGAGCCGAGGTGGCTGTAGCTCCTCAGCCCGGTGATCCCGAGCGCATCACCGCTCGCACCGCCACTCGCACCGGCGCTCGGACTCCCCCCGGGTGCCGCCGAGGGCGCGTCGTCGCGCAGCAGCGGCCAGGCCGCTCCCCCGGCGAGCAGCAGCGCCACCGCGAGGACGGCGACCAGGATCACGACCGGTCGGCGTCGACGCTCCGGCTCGACGATGCCGAGGATCTCCAGCCCCGTGGAGTCGGCGTACTGCGGCGTTTCGGAGGGCTCATGGGGCTGGTCCTGCATGTCCGGAGCGTAGCGAGTCGCGCCATCGCCTCGACACGCGGTCTGCAACGCAGCAGGGCCCCCGACCGTGAGGTCGAGGGCCCTGCCGGCGAGGTGTGCGTCAGCCGTTGACCAGGTTGCGCAGCACGTACTGCAGGATGCCGCCGTTGCGGTAGTAGTTCGCCTCACCGGGGGTGTCGATGCGGACGACCGCGTCGAACTCCACACCGGTGTCGGTGACGACCTTGACCGTCTTCGGGGTGACACCGTCGTTGAGCGCGGTGATGCCGGAGATCGAGAAGGTCTCCTCACCGGTCAGGCCGAGGGAGTCGGCGTTCTGGCCCGCGGGGAACTGCAGCGGGATGACGCCCATGCCGATCAGGTTCGAGCGGTGGATGCGCTCGTAGGACTCGGCGATGACGGCCTTGACGCCCAGCAGCGAGGTGCCCTTGGCAGCCCAGTCGCGGGACGAGCCGGAGCCGTACTCCTTGCCCGCCAGGACGACGAGCGGGGTGCCGGCGGCGATGTAGTTCACCGAGGCGTCGTACACGGCGACGACGGGCGCGTCGGCCTGGGTGAAGTCACGCGTGACGCCACCCTCGGTGCCCGGGGCGACCTGGTTCTTGATCCGGATGTTGGCGAAGGTGCCGCGGATCATGATCTCGTGATTACCACGGCGCGAGCCGTAGGAGTTGAAGTCACGCTGCGCCACACCGTGCTCGGCGAGGTAGCGACCCGCCGGGCTGTCGGCCTTGATGTTGCCGGCCGGGCTGATGTGGTCGGTGGTGACCGAGTCGCCGAGCTTGAGCAGCACGCGAGCACCCGCGATGTCGGTGACCGGGCTGGTCTCCAAGCTCATGCCGTCGAAGTACGGCGCCTTGCGGACGTACGTCGAGTCCTGGTCCCACGTGAAGGTCGCACCGGTCGGCGTGGGCAGGTTCTGCCAGCGCTCGTCACCGGCGAAGACGTCGGCGTAGTCCTTGGTGAACATGTCGGAGTCGATCGCCTGGGCGATGGTCGCCTCGACCTCGGCCGGGGTCGGCCAGATGTCCTTGAGGAAGACGTCGTTGCCCTCGGTGTCGGTGCCCAGCGGCTCGTTGAACAGGTCGATGTTCATGTTGCCGGCGATGGCGTAGGCGATGACCAGCGGCGGGGAGGCCAGGTAGTTCATCTTGATGTCGGGGTTGATCCGACCCTCGAAGTTACGGTTGCCCGACAGGACCGAGACGACGGCGAGGTCGTGCTCGTTCACCGCCGCAGAGACCTCGGGGATGATCGGGCCGGAGTTACCGATGCAGGTGACGCAGCCGTAGCCGACGAGGTTGAAGCCGACCTTCTCCAGGTACGGCGTCAGACCGGCCTTGTCGTAGTAGTTCGTGACGACCTTGGAGCCGGGCGCCAGGGTGGTCTTGACCCACGGCTTGCGGGTCAGGCCCTTCTCCACGGCCTTCTTCGCCAGCAGCGCAGCGCCGATCATGACCGACGGGTTCGAGGTGTTCGTGCAGGAGGTGATCGAGGCGATCGTGACCGCGCCGTTCTCCAGCTCGAAGCTCTCGCCGTTCTCCAGCGTGACCGGGATCTTCGCGGTCGGCTGCGAGGTGTACGTCGGCAGCTGGGTCGCGAACGCCGAGGCGGCGTCGGTCAGCTCGACGCGGTCCTGGGGACGCTTCGGGCCGGCGATCGAGGGCACGACGGTGGACAGGTCCAGCTCGAGCTTCTCGGAGAAGCGCGGCTCGGCGGCCGGGTCGAGCCAGAGGCCCTGCTCCTTGGCGTAGGACTCGACCAGCGCGAGCTGCTCCTCGCTTCGACCGGTCAGGCGCAGGTAGTTGATCGTCTCGCCGTCGATCGGGAAGACCGCGATGGTCGAACCGAACTCGGGGCTCATGTTGCCGATCGTGGCGCGGTTGGCCAGCGGCAGGGCCGCGACGCCGGCACCGTAGAACTCGACGAACTTCCCGACGACGCCGTGCTTGCGCAGCATCTCGGTGATCGTGAGGACGAGGTCGGTGGCGGTCGAGCCCTCGGGCAGGTCGCCGGTGAGCTTGAAGCCGACCACGCGCGGGATCAGCATGGAGACCGGCTGGCCGAGCAGAGCGGCCTCGGCCTCGATGCCACCCACGCCGAAGCCGACGACGCCGAGGCCGTTGACCATCGTGGTGTGGGAGTCGGTGCCGACGCAGGTGTCGGGGTACGCCTGGAGGACGCCGTCGACGGTGCGGGTGAAGACCGTGCGGGCCAGGTGCTCGATGTTGACCTGGTGCACGATGCCGGTGCCCGGCGGGACGACCTTGAAGTCGTCGAACGCGGTCTGGCCCCAGCGCAGGAACTGGTAGCGCTCCTTGTTGCGGTCGTACTCGATCTCGACGTTGCGCTCGAAGGCCTCGGGGGTGCCGAAGACCTCAGCGATGACGGAGTGGTCGATGACCATCTCAGCAGGGCTGAGCGGGTTGATCTTGGTGGCGTCGCCACCGAGCTCCGCAGCGGCCTCACGCAGGGTGGCGAGGTCGACGATGCAGGGCACGCCGGTGAAGTCCTGCATGATCACGCGCGCCGGCGTGAACTGGATCTCCTTGTCGGGCTGGGCGGTCTCGTCCCAGCCGGCCAGGGCCTTGATGTCGTCGGCGGTGATGTCAGCGCCGTCCTCGGTGCGCAGGAGGTTCTCCAGCAGCACCTTGAGGGAGAAGGGCAGGGACGCAACGTCCAGGCCCTCCCCCTTTACCGCGTCGAGGCGGAAGATCTCGTAGTCGGTGCCCTCCACCGAAAGGGTGCTCTTGGCACCGAAGCTGTCCTTGCTGGCCAACGCCGTCATCTCCTCGTCGTACGTCATCGCACGTAGTTGCACAGGCAGGTGGTCACCATCCTGCCGCTTGACTCCGACTCCCGAAAAGTAAGGCTTGCCTTGCTTCACGGGCGGTGCTAGCTCATCGGAATCTCTTGACATCAAGATACACGATGTCGAGGTGGTTCCGGTAACGAAACGCCTCGGTGAGATCAGGAGATCCGGGTGTACGCCCAGGAGAGCTGCGCCTGGGTCCAGCCGGTCGCCGGCGGCTGGTACTTCACCAGGGCACCGAAGTCACTGAAGTCCAGGCGCTCGAACGTCCCGACGTTGACGTCGTGACCGTCGGTGCGGGGGTAGAGACAGAGGAAGCCCTGGCTGGAGGTCGGCTCGGCGAAGGTGCCCGTGCACGCCTGCGTCGGCGCCACCTGCACCTCCTTAAGGCCCAGCACCCGGTTCGGGAACGAGATGGTGACGGTCCGCAGCTCGGGGCGCACGACGCCGTCCTTGTCAGCCGGGTCGTTGCCCGCGACGTAGGCCACGCCGGCGTACCCCGTCAGGGTGCTGCCCTTCGAGATCGGCTTCGCACTCCAGCTCTGGGTCAGGGTCTCGACGGTGCTCGGGGCGAGGTTGCCCATCGTGATCGTCTGGGGCGCGATGTTGCCGACCTCGGAGTCGAGCAGCACCTCATCGCGTACGCCGCCACGGATCGTCATCGGGGCGATGTCGTCGGTGCTCAACGTGTGGTCGGAGATGTCACCACTGGTGATCGAGTTGTCCCGGATCGCGCGGCTGTTGACCGAGCCGGTAGCCAGGTTCTGGTCGAAGATCTGGCCCTTGCCGATGTCCTGGCTGCCGATCGAGCCGTCGGCGATGTCGATCCCGCCGAGGGACCCGTTGGCGATGTCGATCCCGCCGATCGAGCCGTCCTTGATCTCCGCCCCACCGATCCGCCCCAGGGCGATGTCCTTCTCGGTGATCGAACGGTCCTTGATCTTGGCGCTGGTCACCGCGCCGTTCTTGAGATTGGCGGTGCCGACCGAGTTCGGCGCCAGCTTCTTCACCACGCCGGCGACCGCCTCTCCCCCGCCGGCCGCGCCGACGGCGACGATCAGGGCGAGGGTGGCGGCGACGTTGGCGTACGACAGACGAGGGCGCATGGCTCCATCGTGGCGCGCCGAGGTCGGCCGCGTCGCATCAACGGGTCGACAACCCTGCGACAGCAAGGCTGTCGACCCGAGGCAGGCGGCCTCAGGCCGCCTGGAACGACCGCTTGGACAAACCGATCGCATACCCGTCGATCGCCGTGGTCGGCGCGGCCGTCGGATCGGCCGAGGCGCCCAGGGTGACGAAGAGCGGGGTGAAGTGCTCGACCGTCGGGTGGGCATACGGCATTCCGGGAGCCAGATCCCGGAACCCGGCCAGGGCGTCGACATCGCCGCGGCCGAGCGCCTCAGCCGCCCAGGCGTCGAAGTCGGAGGACCACCCCGGCACGGAGTTCGGCTTGGACCAGTCCAGGAACGGAAGGCCGTGGGTCATGTACCCCGAGCCGATCACCAGCACGCCCTGCTCACGCAGGGTGCTGAGCCGTCGACCGAGGTCGAGGAGCTTCTCGGGCTTGTGGGTCGGCATGCTCAGCTGGAGCACCGGGATATCGGCCTCGGGGTACATGATCTTCAGCGGCACCCAGGCGCCGTGGTCGAGGCCCCGCGAGCGCTGCTGGTGCAGCGGCTCGTTGTCCGGCATCAGGGCGGCGATCTGAGCGGCGAGATCCGGGGCGACGGGCGTGTCGTACCGCATCGTGTAGTACATCGGGTCGAACCCACCGAAGTCGTAGACCAGCTCACTCGGCGCCGAGGCACTCAGGCTGGTCGGCGCGAGCTCCCAGTGTGCCGAGACGATCAGGATCGCCCGCGGGCGCGGGAGGTGATGGGCCCAGGTGTGCAGCTGGGTCATCCAGTCCGCCATCTCGAAGAGCATCGGAGCACCGTGGCTGACGTACAGACTGGGCAGCGGCCCGTCCGACGGGGTCCACTGCCGGTGCGGCGTACGTCGCTGGAGTGCCGCAGCCTGCGTGAGGTGGCGGGCGAAGGGATGGCGCGGGTCGATCCGTGCATCCGCGCGAGCGGTGGTGCTCAGGTTCATGATGGTCCTTCGAGAGTGTCGAGCGGGTGGATCAGTTGATCAGCCCGAAGCCGCCGGTCCACGAGATCTTCTCGGCGGCGGCGAGGGTAAGCTGGAGGAAGCCGACGGCCTCGAGCTCGCGAGCACGCGTGAGCGAGCCCGCGTCGACGGCGCGCAGCCCACCGGCAGTGACGATGCCGGCGAGGACGGCCTTGGCGTCGGCGTCGTCGCCGGCGATCAGGACGGTGGTGGTCAGGTCGCCGACCTTGCCCGCCGCCAGGGTGCCGGCGAAGGTGGTGTTGAACGCCTTGAGGACGCGCGAGCTCGGCAGAGCCTGCGCGAGACCTGCGGCGGCGGAGCTGTCGGCCGGGACCAGCAGCGAGTCGAAGGTCTCGAAGTCGAGCGGGTTGGTGATGTCGACGACGATCTTGCCGGCGAGCTGCTCGCCGCGGACCGCCACGATGTCCTTCAGGGCGCCGAACGGGACGGCGAGGATGACGATCTCGCCGCTGATGGGCTGCTGGACGTCGTCCTCGCCGAGAAGCTCGACGGTGTTGCCGCCCGCTGCGACGACCGACGAGATCGCCTGAGCCATGGTGCCGGTACCGATGATGCTGACGCGTGCCATGATCTGCTCCTTCAGAAGTTTTGTTGTTGCTTCAACTAAAGGTACACCGCGTTTGTTGTTGCTACAAGTATTCGGGCAGAATGGGGCTATGGAGACACGGTGGCTCAGCCCTGAGGAACGCGCCGCCTGGGTGCGCATGATCGCCGTGGTCGAGCTGCTCCCCGGCGTCCTGGACTCGCAGCTGCGCCGGGACTCCCAGCTGACCCACTTCGAGTACTACGTGCTGGCGATGCTGTCGGAGGCTCCGGAGCGCACCCTGCGGATGACCGCCCTGGCAGCGCAGACCTCGGCGACGCTCCCCCGGCTCTCCCACGTCATCCGCCGCCTGGAGGAGCGCGGCCTGGTGGCGCGCTTCCCCTGCCCCGAGGATGCCCGCGCCACCAACGCGCAGCTGACCGAGGCGGGCTGGGAGGCGGTCCAGGCCGCGGCCCCGGGCCACGTCACGACGGTGCGCGAGACGGTGATCGACGCCCTCACCCCGGAGCAGATCACGCAGCTGCGCGACATCTCCGAGGCACTCCTGACCCGCCTCGACCCCGATCGGGTGATCACCGACCGCGTGATCGGCGACAGGGCTCCCCGCTAGCCGATCGGCTCCACCCGGCGTCGGCCCTCGCCGGTGCGCAGCAGCCGACGCAGATGAGGGAACACCCCGCCGTTGGCCAGTCCGTCGTGCTCATGCTCGCTGGTCACCCACGCCTGCGACGCGCCGATGCGCGCCAGCGTGTCGAGCTGGAGTCCGGAGTCGACATACATGTCGTCGAAGTAGACCGCCGCGACCAGGGGCACGGTGTTCGCCGCCAACCGGTCGAGGTCGTACAGCGGCCGCCACTCGGTGCGCGCCGCCATCACCTGGACGGCGTCACGGAACGGCCGCAGCAGACGGACCTGCTCGAACATCCAGGGGAAGGCCATCTCGCCGGTCAGGGCCAGCGGCCGCCGCTCGGGTGCCAGCTCGGGGCGCCGGTCGCGCTCGGCCTGGGCCGCCCACGCTGTCGCACCGCCGCCCGCGTCGGCGTAGATCGCCTCCTGCAGCGTCCAGTAGAGCGGGTTCCTCGCCGACGAGGTCAGCGCCAGGCAGCCGGCCAGGAACTCCTCGGTCAGCTCACCGTCTGCTCTGAAGGCACTCTCCAGCAGCCAGTGCAGGCGTTCGGAGCCGCGCTGCATCCCCAGCTCGATGCCGAGGGTCTGGAACCGCTCGACGGTGAACAGGTCCCCGTCGGGCAGGTACACGTCCCCGACCGCCAGCCGGTCGGCGATCCGCGAGACCTGGGCGACGTCGCCCGGGTAGCGGGCGAAGTGGGCACGGGACTTCGCCGCGACCCTGTCGAAGGTGCGCCGGTAGACCTCGGCCGCGCTGACGCCGATGCCGGGGATGCCGCCGCCGACGTAGCAGGCGCTCAGTCCCTCCGGTGCGGTGGAGAGGTAGCGCAGCGTGATCCAGCCGCCGTAGCTCTGACCGAGCGTGCTCCACGGGGCGCCCGCGTAGACCGTCGTACGGACATGCTCGAGGTCGCGCACGATGGAGTCGGCACGGAAGAGCGCCAGGTGCGCCGCGGCGCTCTCGGCGTCGTCGAAGGCGGCCAGGTCCCGGCCCTCGATCCGGCTGCTGCCGCCGGTGCCACGCTGGTCGACCAGGATGATCCGGTACTCCTCCAGGGCCTCGGCGATCCACCCGGACCGCTCGGTCGGGCGCGGGCAGGCACCACCCGGGCCGCCCTGCAGGTAGGTCAGGAGCGGCAGCTCCTCGTCGCGCCGCTCGGGGTCCACCAGCTCGCGGACCAGCACACGGATCTGCTTCCCCTGCGGCGCCGCCCAGTCCAGCGGCACCTCCACGGTGAACTCCCGAACCCAGATACCCGGCACGAGGTACTCCTCCACCGTCACTCCCCTTCGCTTGTTGTGATCGTCCATCTCACCACGCCCCGTGCTGGCTCAGGACCGGGGGCGGGTGGCGTTGACCCGCTTCGTGGCCGGTGCCGTGCGCGGGTCCTCGGGCCAGGCGTGCTTGGGATAGCGCCCCCGCAGATCGGCCCGCACCCCCGGATAGCCGTTGTCCCAGAACGACTCCAGGTCCGCGGTGATCGCGGCCGGGCGGCGCGCTGGGGAGAGCAGGTGGAGCAGCAGCGGCACCCTGCCGGCGGCCAGGCTCGGCACCGGCCGCCACCCGAAGACCTCCTGAAGCCGTACGGCGAGCACGGGCTGCTCTGCTGAGTAGTCGATCCGCACCACCGACCCACTGGGCACCTCGACCCGCTCGGGTGCCAGCTCGTCGAGGCGTCCGGCCTCGGGCCAGGGCAGCAGCGAGCGCAGCGCCGCGAGCAGGTCGATCCGGCGCAGCTGGTCGGCCGAGCGCACCCGGGCCAGCTGCGGGCCGAGCCAGTCGGTCAGGTTCGCGGTCAGGGCGGCGTCGCTGACGTCGGGCCAGGGCTCCCCCAGCGCCCGGTGCAGGAAGTCCAGGCGGGCGCGCAGTGCGGTGGCAGCCTCGGACCAGTGGAAGATCCCGATCCCCTCGGCGGCGATCGCGGTGCTGAGAGCGGCGGCAACGGCCTCGGCCGGCGGGTCGGTGAGCGGGACGGAGCTGAGCTCGATCGCCCCGAGCAGGGTGCGGCGCCGGGCGAGGACCCGCCCGTCGCTCCAGGTGACCTCGTCGGTCTCGGTCCACAGCGAGGGCGCTGCCTCCAACGCCAGGTCCTCGGTCAGCGGCGCCGCCGCGCGGATCCGGGCCTCGCGCTGACCGGGGCGCCGGTCCGCGTCGGCGACGGCCAGCCAGGGCAGTCCTGCCAGGCTGCTCGCCTCGCGCGGGTCGAAGGCGGCCCCGGTGCCGGAGGCCATCAGGTAGCTCGACGACCCGGCCCGCCGGCAGGCGATCCGGTCGGGGTGGGCCAGCGCGACCACGAGGCCGACCGCGACGTCGTCGGTGAGCGGGGTGGTGGGCTCTTTGGTAGAGGGAGTGGTGGGCGTAGTGGCGGTCACAGTGGCGGGAGGGTCGGTGTGCGATGCGGCGATCCGCTCCAGCCGGTCGACCTGGGTCCGCCACGCTCCCGTCCGAGCTCCCGCGCGCAGTCCGCGCAGCGCCGCGACGAGGTCACCTCCGGGAGCCCGCACGTCCTCGCCGAGCATCGCGACGACCTCCGCCGCACGACGTACGCCGACCAGGGCCGCACCGTCGAGCAGGGCGCGCGCCAGTCGCGGGTCGGTCGGGATCGCGGCGATCACCCGGCCTCGGCGGGTCGCGCTTCCCTCGGGGGTCAGGGCGCCGAGGTCGACCAGGACCTCGGTCGCAGCGGCCAGCGCGTGTGCCGGGGGCTGGTCGAGCAGCGCGAGCCCGTCGGCTCCGGTGCTCCCCCAGCAGGCCACCTCGAGCGCGAAGGCGGTGAGGTCGGCGGTCAGGATCTCCGGTTGCGGGTGGGCGGCCAGGTGGGCGTGCTCGGCCTCGGACCAGCAGCGCAGCACCACCCCGGGCCCCAGGCGCCCGGCCCGCCCGGCTCGCTGCTCGGCCGCGGCCCGACTGACCGCGACGGTGACCAGCGAGGCCAGTCCGCGTCGATGGTCGGTGCGCGGCTCGCGGGAGAAGCCGGCGTCGACGACGATCCTGACCCCGGGCACCGTCAGCGAGGACTCGGCCACCGCGGTGGAGACGATCACCCGACGCCGTGGACCCTCGGTCAGGGCACGGTCCTGCTCGGGGCCGGGAAGCCTGCCGTGCAGAGGGTGTACGTCGGCGTGGACGCGCCCGAGCCGGCGTACTGTCGCATCGACCTCGGCCACGCCGGGAACGAAGACGAGGACGTCGCCCGGGTGCTCGCTCAGGGCCCGACGCACGGTCGCGGCGAGATGGTCGTGGAAGGCCGGGGTGATGCCGCGGTCGTCGGTACGCCGCACGCCCGGCGGCACCGGGCACCAGACCTGGGCGACGGGGTGGAGCGCTCCGGGAACACTGATCACCGGGACCTCGGCGACCGGACCGCTCGCCCCGGCCAGCAAAGCCGCGGTCCGCTCGGCCTCGATGGTCGCCGACATCGCCACCAGGACCAGGTCCTCGCGCAGCGTGGCCCGCACGTCGACCAGGAACGCCAGCGTCAGGTCCGCGTCCAGGTGCCGTTCGTGGACCTCGTCGAGCACCACCGCGCCGACCTCGGCCAGCTCCGGGTCGTGCTGGAGGCGGCGCAGCAGCAGTCCGGTGGTGACGAACTCGATCCGGGTATGCCGGCCCGCGCGCCGCTCCCCGCGCACGGAGTACCCCACGGTCTGGCCGACCGGCTCCTCTAGCAGCGCGGCCAACCGCCGTGCCGCAGCCCGCACCGCGATCCGGCTCGGCTGCGTGACGATCACCCGGCCCTCGACCGCCGCAGCGACCGCCGGCGGAATCAGGGTCGTCTTGCCGGTGCCCGGCGGCGCCTGCACGACCGCCACCCGGCTGCCGCGCACCGCGTCGGCCACCGCCCCGAGGCTGGCGGTGACCGGGAGGTCGGGCGGCGCAGCGAGGAGGGTGTGGAGCGGGTCGGACACGACAGCAGTCTGCCGCACCCGCGAGCGCCCGACGTCGGCCCGACACAGAGGACGACAAAGTCGTTACGATCAGGGTATGAGGGCCGTCCAGGTCGACCTGCAACGTTTGCGCGAGGTGTGCGAGCGTTACGGCGTCGCGTCTCTGGAGGTCTTCGGCTCGGTAGCGCGCGGAGAAGAGACCCCGGACAGCGACATCGACCTTCTGTACGTGTTCAGACCCGACGTCGTGACAGGCTTCAGGATCTTCGACCTCGAGGACGAACTCTCAGCGCTGTTCGGCCGCCCCGTCGACCTGGTCGGGCGCGATGCCATCAACAGGCACCTGCGCGCCAGCATTCTCGCCGAGGCGAGGCCCCTCTATGCGGCGTGAGGATCTCTTCCTTCACGAGATGCTCGACGCCGCGGCAGCGATCGTCGACCTTGTCGGCGACTCGACCGAGGACGCTCTGCGCAAGGACCAGATGCGACGTAGCGCGATCCTGTGGAACTTCACGGTGCTCGGCGAGGCCGCCAATCGTCTGCCCGCCCACCTTCGCGAGGCCTTTCCCGACGTCGAGTGGCGTGCAGCGACGGCGTTGCGAAACCGCATCGTGCACGGATACTGGGACATCGATCCCCGGGTGCTCGCGGACGCCGCGAAGAACCACCTCCCGGCGATGATCGTCCACCTCAGGGCCGTGCTGCTCGCGCTGGAGGGTCAGTCGCCGACCGGCGCCTGAGCCTCCCCCGCATCCCGGAAGCCCAGCACCGCACGGGTCATCGCGTTGCGGGTGTCCAGCAGGTCCGTGACGGCCTGGGTGAGGTCCTCGGCCGAGACCGCCAGGGGCTCTTCCGCTGGCGCGTCGCTGCGGTCGGCAGCGATCACCGCCGAGCGGCGCAGGAGTTCCTTGAGGAACGATGCCGTCACTCCCTCGGTCCGGTCCAGGATCTCGTCGATCCCAGATAGGTCGACGTCGAGGCAGCCCCGGTAGAGCTCCATCAGCCGCTGTCGCGCTGTCCGGTCGGGCAGGTCGATGTGGACGGCCTGGTCGACGCGGCCGGGCCGTGAGGCGAGCGCCGGCTCGAGCAGGTCGGCGCGGTTAGTGGTGAGTAGGAAGACCACGTCGGCGTCCTCGTCGAGGCCGTCCATCTCGTTGAGCAGGGTGAACAGGAGCTGGCCCTCGCCGCTGTAGTGGTCACGTTCCTGCGCGATCAGGTCGACGTCCTCGACCACGATCATGGCGGGCTGGAGGGTGCGGGCGATCGAGCAGGCGTCCCGGATGGCGCCGAGCGTCTCCCCGGTGAGCTGGACGATCGTGGTGTCACGCAGTTCGCCCATCAGGTAGCGAACCGTGTGGGTCTTGCCGACCCCGGGCGGCCCGTAGAGCAGCAGGCCACGCTTGAGGTGCTGGCCCGCGGCTCGCAGACGGGAGCTGTTCCGGGCGACACCGACCACCTGCCGGCGTACGTCGGCGAAGGTCTCGGGCGGGAGGATGAGGTCCTCGGGAGCCATCGAGGGCCGCTCGTGGAAGCGGAGCAACGACGAGCGCTCGCCGAACATGGTGTGTCCGAAGGAGACGACCTGGCCGCGGTAGACGTTCAGCTCCAGCGACATCCGGCGCAGGTCCGCGGCCATCGCCTGCGCCGCGTGCGGGTCCTCCGAGACGATCTCCACGCTGACGCCGTACGTCTCACTGTCGCGGTCCGGGCCCCGGAAGAGGGCCGCGAGCGGCACCCCGTCACTGACCGTGAGGACCACAGCAGCGCGCAGGCACTCCCGCGTAGCACCACTCGGCCCGCTCGCACACGCCACCCGGGTGACGTTGCCCGGCCTCGGGCCGTGCAACGCCTCCATCGGATCGGCGGTGAGGAGGTCGGAGAGGCCGAAGGCACCGCGATGCCGGTAGTTCGTGATCCCGACCAGCTCGTGCTGTCGACCCTGAAGCCAAGCATCCAGCGCCGCCTGCACGTTGACGTGCTCGTACGCCGGCCAGCTCTCCTCCACGATCGGCAGGTCATGCACCGGCACCCCCAGGTGCTCGGCGATCGTCGACCCCAACGTGGGTCGCTCAGCGGCACGCGCCTGGCTCACGAAGCGACGGACCAGCTGCCGGCGGAACCGGCCCAGGTCCGCTACCTCGAACCGCTCCGACTCGGCCGGCGCGCTCGGCACCGCAGCAGGTGTCGCTGCGTAGCTGAAGTATCCACGGGTCATGCTGGCCACCCTAGGTACCCGCTCCCCCAGCCTCAACGGCTTTCCGCACCGGCCCGCCACCAACCGAGGGGCGGCGCGGCCCCCGCGATCGCGTCCAGGTCAAACGTCGAGCGGCCTGGGGTCTCCACAGCAGGGCCTTCCAGCGGTTCGCCCCTAACACTCGTGGCACATTTAGGCAGTTTCCTGCAAATTCTGCCAAGGCAATGCCAGGCTACGGCCACACCAGTGGTTGCGAGGGGTGGAGGCATCCGCCCCTCGCGCCTCGCAACCACTAAACGATTCACACGAAGCGAAACCGAGGTCTAGACAGGTGAACCAGGATCCCGCGGTTTTGTCGGTCGCCGAATCTAGGTTTTCGGCCATGCCAGAACCCACCCGACCCACCCCTGACTGGAGCGACGCAGCGCGGTCAGTCTGGGGCAAGTCTTCCGGCTTCGACGGT
>NZ_JASLGR010000022.1 GCF_030150155.1 Nocardioides sp. | reverse complement strand
CGAGGAGGACCGCATCCCCGATGACGTCCAGATCTCGGTGCTGACGCAGGCTCGCGAGGACCTCATCGAGCGGACCGCGCAGTCGCTGGCCGGTGCGCCGCGCGCGACCATCCACCTCTACAACGCGACCGCGGCGCTGTTCCGGCGCGTGGTCTTCAACGTCACCCCGGCCGAGTGCATCGCGATCGCGACGCGCGGCACCGAGATGGTGATGAAGTACGCCGAGCACTACCTGGGGCCGATCGTCGGCACTGAGGACTTCGGGTACCAGTACAGCCCCGAGATCTTCACCCAGACCGACACCGACTACGCCCTCGAGGTCTGCGAGCGGGTCAGCGACGTCTGGCAGCCGGAGCCCGGTCGCGAGATCATCCTCAACCTGCCGGCGACCGTCGAGATGTCGACGCCGAACACCTACGCCGACCAGATCGAGTACTTCGGCCGCGGCCTGACCCGCCGCGACGTGTCGGCGATCTCGCTGCACCCGCACAACGACCGCGGCACCGCGGTTGCTGCCACCGAGCTGGCCCTGATGGCGGGCGCCGACCGCGTCGAGGGCTGCCTGTTCGGCCACGGCGAGCGCACCGGCAACGTCGACCTGGTCACGCTGGGCATGAACCTCTTCAGCCAGGGCATCGACCCGATGATCGACTTCAGCGACATCGACGAGATCCGTCGCACCGTCGAGCACTGCAACCAGCTGCCGGTCCACCCGCGCCACCCGTACGGCGGCGACCTCGTCTACACCGCCTTCTCCGGCTCCCACCAGGACGCCATCAAGAAGGGCCTGGAGGACCTGGACCGCAAGGCCGCCGAGGCGGGCGTGCCGGTCGCCGAGATCGGGTGGGAGGCGCCGTACCTGCCGATCGACCCGAAGGACGTGGGCCGCACCTACGAGGCAGTCATCCGGGTCAACAGCCAGTCCGGCAAGGGTGGCGTGGCCTACCTGCTGAAGAACGAGCACTCCTTGGACCTGCCGCGCCGTGCGCAGATCGAGTTCAGTCGGGTGATCCAGGCCCATACCGACGCCGAGGGCGGCGAGATCACCGGCGAGCAGATCTGGAAGGTCTTCTCTGCGGAGTACCTGGAGCGCGACGAGCCCTACAGCCTGGAGACCTGGAACTCGGTCACCGGCCCCGAGGGTGACCGCCAGGAGGTCAACCTGAAGGTCCGCGGCACCGAGCGCACCATCGTCGGCGAGGGCAACGGCCCGGTGGCGGCGTTCGTCGACGGCATGCGCCAGGCCGGCGCCGACATCCGGGTGCTGGACTACGCCGAGCACGCGCTCAGCGCCGGCGGTGACGCGATGGCGGCCGCCTACGTCGAGTGCGAGATCGCCGGCGAGATCGTCTGGGGGATCGGGATCCACGCGAACATCGTGACCGCCTCCCTGCGGGCGGTGGTGTGCGCAGCCAACCGTGCGCAGGCCATCACCATCCCGAAGGCCTGACCCGTAGGTCTTCGCTACGCAGCGCCCCGTGCTCACCCGCACGGGGCGCTGCTGTGTCTACGGAGCCGCTGGACCTGCACCTGCCGGTGACCTGAGAGGACCCCCGGTCACACGCTGAGAATAAGGTAAGGCTAACCTTTCGAAAACAAGGTAAGCCTTACCTTCTCATCTCTCGGTGTGACACCTCTCAAGGATGGTTCAGTGGACTTCCACGCTCTCTCCCGCCGACGTCGGCGCGGCCTGGTGGCGATCGTCACCACGCTCGGCGTCGCCGCGACGTCGTTCGGGCTGCTTCAGACCGCCGACGCTGCCCCGGCCAAGGTCCGGGTCTCGGTCACCGACCCCGTCGTGGGCGGCGACCGGCAGGTGGCCCTACGGCTCAGCTGTGGCTCGGCGAAGCTCTGTCGGGGCACGGTCAGGCTGACCCCGGCCGCGAAGGCGACCAAGAACAACGCGCGGATCCAGAGCGCGAAGGTCTCCTACCGGCTGCGTAAGTCCACCTCGGGGATCGTCAGGATCACGCTGAGCCCCGCCCAGGTCGCCAAGCTCGGCGCCGCCGGCCGGGCTCGGGTCACCGTCAAGGTGGCCGGCTCGGTCAGCGCCAGTGCCCGCGCCACGCTGCGCCCGGCCACCCGGGCCGTCACCGTCGCGACCCGCACCGCCACGGTCGGCACCGACCGCTCGGTCGGCGTCTCGCTCTCGTGCGCTGCGGCCGCCACCTGCCGCGGCACGCTGAGCCTGACCGTCGGCGGGACCGCCTCCACGACGGCGTACGCGCTGGCGGCAGGTCGCACCGGCTCGGTCGCCCTGCGCCTGAGCGCGGCGCAGTACGCCAAGCTCGCCACCACGGCCACCACCGCTGCGCTCCGGGTCACCGAGACCGCTCCGGAGCGGGTCACCACGACCGGCTACCTGAGTCTGACCACGAAGGCCGAGACCTCCACGCCGGCCCCGGTCTACTCGGTCGCCTACCTGTAGCGGAACTGGACGCCGACGGAGTACGACACCTGCCCGGCCGCCCTGCACGCCTCCTACAACGTGACCGGCCCCGACGGGAAGATCTACCCGACCTGGCACTCCGCCCAGGTGACCGACCCGGCCACCGGCAAGCTGTGCACCTTCGGCCACGAGCACGGTGCGGACCCGAAGACCTCCGACATCTACGACTGGGTCGCCGACTACCTGGACAACGGCCGGCACGCCAGCAACAAGGGCATCCCGTTCGGCTACGTCAGCGAGAAGCTCGAGGACTACGGCCACGAGCACGCCGGCATGACGATGCGCCACGAGGACAACGGCGGCCACAAGGTCTTCGTCGCCAACGACGTCGCCCTGCTCGCCGCGGACCGCTCCTGGGTCCGCGACGCCAACGGGGACAAGGTGGTCTGCGACTACCTGATCAAGGCCCACCAGGGCAGCTGGTCGCCCGACGCCACCTCCAACAACGCCCACGAGCTGATCTACGCGGCCAAGTGCACCGACGGCACCGAGGTCATCTCCTCGACCCTGTCGCGCTACGGCAACTCCAACGAGTTCAACCAGAACTGCGACTACGCCGCCGGGGACAAGCAGAAGCTCGGCGCCGTGGTGAGCACGATCAGCAGCACCCTGCCGAAGGGCGACGGCGGAGCACGCTCCATCCCGGACGCCGCCTGCGTCGCCAAGAACGCCACCGGCACCGACGCGGCCCTGTGGGGCATCTACGAGCTGTGGTCCAGCGAGAACAGGCTGACCGCTACCGACGGCACCGTGCTGGCCTCCTACGACCCGTGGTTCGGCGTGCGCAACCCCAGCCGGTACTACGACCCGGCCAACTCGACGGCCACCGCCAACGGCATCTCGCGCACCGTCGACCTGGCCTGGGGCACCAACGCCGCCACCGGCTACCCGTGGAGCACCGTGAACTCCCTGGAGAAGTTCGACTGGCGCGACCCGCGCTCGCCGTTCGACGGCGCCCAGCGCGACTTCTACCTCAACCAGACCTCGGTGGCCGCCACGGCGCCGACCACGGTCTACACGAACCCGTACGGCGCTGATGCCTCGACGACCCCGTCGGCCGGCTTCATCGCCCAGCACCTGGTGGCCGGGTCTCGGAGCGGCACCGCTCTGGCCACCCAGAAGTTCGACACCTCGGCCGACTACGGCCTCAACAACGGCGTGCACGCGCCTAACTGAAGAGAGATCGATCATGACGATGCGACCCACGCCGCTGCGCCTGTGCGCGGCCACGGGCCTGACGCTGGCGCTCGGGGCCGGCACCCTGGGAGCAGCCGCCTTCGCCGCTGACCCGGCCGCGAGCACCACCCCCGCCACCCACCTGCTGGCCTACTCCGGTGAGTCCGGCGGCGCCATCGGCGCCCTGTCGGCGACCTCCTGCGACGTCAACGGCGACGGCCTGGACGACACCGTCGCCGGTGACCAGAACTGGAACCGGCCCGGCTACGACCAGGTTGGGGCGGGCTACGTCTTCCTCGGCTCCGAGAGCCCCTCGACCGGCGACGTCGCCGACCCGACCTCGGGTGCGATCCGGATCGACGGCCCGTCGATCGTGCCGCCCACGTCCAAGCCCTGGGTCGGCGGATCGGTGAGCTGCCTGGGCGACATCAACGGCGACGGGTACGACGATCTCGCGCTCGGCTCGACCGGCCGCGGGTTCGCCCAGGTCGCGATCGTGCTCGGCCAGAAGGAGTTCACCTCCCTCGACCTCGACGAGCTCGGCAGCCGCGGCTTCTGGATCTCCGACCCCGGCGCCCTGACCCCCGACTACGACAACTTCGGCTTCGCCGTGGCGGGTCTGGGCGACGTCAACGGTGACGGCTACGACGACATCGCGATCGCCGACAACCTCGCCGACTACGGCGGCTCCAACAGCGGTCGCGCCTGGATCGTGTCGGGCTCCGACGACGTCACCAACGTCGACGTCCAGGCCGACACCGACCGGGTGCTCTTCACCGTCGACGGCGCCGGCGGCCAGATCCTGAGCGTCGCCGAGGCCGGGGACGTCAACGGGGACGGCCTGGCCGACCTGGTGCTGGGCTCCTACACCGCCAAGCCGTGGAACAACGGCAAGACCGCCAACGGCGCCGCGTACGTCGTCTTCGGGTCGCGCGGCGCCAGCCGGGCGATCAACCTCGCCACCCTGGGTGCCGACGGGTTCGCGATCTACGGTCCCTCCACCGGTGGCGACCGGCTCGGCGACACCGTGGCCGCGGCCGGGGACATCGACGGCGACGGCCTGGACGACCTGCTCGTCGGCGCCGACAGCCAGGTCTCCTCCGCGGTCGACTCCTTCGGCGGCGTCGCCGTGGTCTACGGCTCGGCCTCGACCGCCACCGTGATCACCGACCCGCGCTCGGGCGCCAGCACCGTCTACACCTGTGCCGACGCCACCGTCACCACCGGCTGCACCGGCACCACGACGGAGCCCCGGGGCTACTGGATCAAGGGCGACATCGCCGGCCGCGGTGCCGGCTGGTCGGTCGCCAACCTCGGCGATGTCAACGGCGACGGGGTCGCCGACCAGGTGGTCGGCTCCTACAAGGGCACCCGGGTCTGGGTGACCTACGGTCAGCGCACCGCCGCTCCGAACGTGCTCGACCTCGCCACGCTGAGCGCCGAGACCGGCTTCGTCGTCGCCGACGACTACGGCCGCAGCGTCGGTGTCGCGGGCGACCACGACCACAACGGCGTCCCGGACCTGACCATGTCGCTCTACCAGGGCAACGGCATCGCGCTGGCCCTGCTCGGCCCGCTGGCGACCCAGGTGGCCGTCACGGGGGAGACCACCCTCAAGAACGGCGAGGGCGCCGAGCTCAGCGCCGAGGTCTCGGCCCGGGTGCCGTCGGCACGCTCCGCCCTGACCGGTGCTGTCACCTTCTCCGAGAACGGTGTGGCCCTGACCGGCTGCGAGGGGCTCGCCGTGACGAGCTCCGAGCCGTCCGCGACCTGCACCGTCGCCGCTCCGAGCGCGGGCGCTCACACGTACGACGTCCGCTTCCAGCCCGCCGACGTGACGACGTACGCCGCCACCGCGAGCACCCACGCCCTGAGCGTCGCCGCGGTGACCCCGCCGACCACGCCGGCCACGCCCAGCCCGAGCGCGACCCCGAGTGCCACCCCGGCGCCGGCCAAGAGCCGGCTCGCGCACGCCCCGCGGGTGAGTGTGAAGAAGGTCAAGGCCGGCAAGCGCCAGGTCGCCGTGGTCCGTCTGGGCCGGCTCAGCTCGGGTGCCTGGCCGACCGGCACCGTGAGTGCGACCCTCGGTGGTCGCACCGTCACCGCGAAGGTCCGCGTCGGCACCAAGGGTGTCGTCCGCATGGTGCTGGCCAAGAAGGCCCGCTACACCGCCAAGCCCCGCACGGTGTCGGTCCGCTACCTCGGCAACGCCACCACCGAGGCCAGCCGGACCGTGACGGTGAAGGCGAAGGTCACGCGCCGCTGAGTCTCCTGGCTTCACTGCCGGTCGACGCTCCTCTCCGCCACGAATCCGGGGCGTCTGACCAGCAGTGAAGCCAGGCCCGCAGGTCAGCGCAGGCCCGCAGGCCTAGTGGTCCTCGCGGATCGCCGTGCGGAGCTGGGTCGCGGAGTTCCTGATGATGTCGCTGATCAGCTCCGTAGTCCGCGGATCGGCTAGGGCACCCTCCACGATCCGCAGCACCGTGTCGGAGGTGAGGTTGACGATCTCGGTGTGGAACGGGACGTACTTGAGCTTCCCGGTCGTCGGGTCGTTGCGGATCAGCTCCAGGACCATCGCCTCGATCTCGTCGCGGTTCTCGTCGAGTGCCGCCCTGACGTTGGTCGCGTAGTCGCCCTGCTGGATCACGTCGATCACCTCGTCGAGCACGGCGACGGTGATCGGGCGCTTGATGGTGTCGACGATCGGGTCCAGGAAGTGACCGATCACCGCAGCGGTGACCTTGTCCCCGTAGTAGTTGTCCAGTCGGTCCGCAGCGCGGACGAACCTGAAGATCACGATCGCCCACAGCACCAGCCGGTGGTCAGTGACCAGTGGGATCGCCACCGGCACCAGGGCAGGCACCTCCCACCAGTGCTTGCGCAGGTAGCGCCAGCCGATCCTGAAGCGCAGCCAGCGCCAGCAGATCGCCGCCGCGATCACCGCTGCGACCACCCAGTCGACGTACCGCACGGTGTCGTGCAGGGCGTCGGTGCGCGGCTGCAGGAAGAGCATCCAGATGCTCAGCCCGAACGCCACCCAGGTCAGGCCGACCAGGAACGCGTCGGTCAGGGTGCGCCGTCGGCCGCTGATCGTGAGGAAGAGCTCGTCGGCACGGCGGGCGGCCGCCTCGGCCGCGTCGTTGGCGTGGTCGACGAAGCGTTCGATCGGGCCCGGAGAGCCTGCGGGCTTCACTGGGGTCATACGCGCACAATAGAGGCGTGGCGCTCTACCGTGACGAAGCAATCGTGCTGCGCACACACAAACTGGGTGAGGCCGATCGCATCATCACACTCCTGACCCGCTCGCACGGCCGGATCCGGGCCGTGGCCAAGGGCGTGCGCCGCACCACCTCACGCTTCGGGTCGCGGCTGGAGCCGTTCACCCACGTCGACCTGCAGCTCGCCGAGGGGCGCAGCCTGGACACGATCACCCAGGCCGAGACGCTCTCGCCGTTCCAGTCCACCCTCGCCCTGGACTACGACACCTACACCGTCGGCACAGCGATGCTGGAGGCCGCCGACCGGATGGTGGTCGAGGAGCGCGAGCCCGCCGTGCAGCAGTTCCTGCTCCTGGTCGGTGCGCTGCGTGCCCTGGCCGGCGGCGCGCACGCCCCCGGACAGATCCTCGACTCCTACCTGCTGCGCTCCCTGGCCGTGGCGGGGTACGCGCCCAGCTTCGACGGCTGTGCGCGCTGTGGCCTGGAGGGCCCGCACCGCTGGTTCAACGCCGCGTACGGCGGCTCGCTGTGCGCGACCTGCCGGGTGCCGGGCTCGGCGGCGCCGGCGTTCGAGACCCTGGTCGTGCTCGGCTCGCTGCTGGCCGGCAACTGGCCCGTCGTGGAGGCCGCCGAGGGCCGGCACCTGCGTGAGGCGAGCGGGCTGGTGGCCAACTACCTGGCCTGGCACCTGGAGCGCGGGCTGCGCTCGCTGGCGTTCGTGGAGCGCTGAGCCGGCGCCTTCGTGCCCCGGCTAGGGTCGGTGCCTGTGGGCGCCGGATCTCGTCATCGTCAGAGTCACGACTTCGGTCACGGCCACGGCCACGGTCATGGACACGCCCGCCGTGAGGGGGAGGAGCGCACCCCGGTGGTGGTGGCCCGGGTGCCCGCCCTGGTCCTGATCGTCGCCCTCGCCGTGGTCGCGCTCGGCACCGTGGTCGGGGCGATCCGCTGGTGGCCCGACCACGGGGCCGCCGCCAAGCTGCACGGCACCCTCACCTATGCGGTCTCGGGGACGACGTACGTCAAGGGCACGGTGACCACGGTGCAGCCGCGCTGCGCCTCGCTCAACGACTCCTCGCCCGACTGTGGGCACGTCGCCGCGATCGCGCAGAGCGGACCGGAGAAGGGGCAGGAGCAGGAGATCGGGGTCGCCCCGGAGGTCTCCGGTGCGGGTCTGACCAAGGGCGACACCATCATCATGATGCGGACGCCGCCCACGGCCGACGTCCCCGGCGACACCGCCACTTATGCCTGGTACGACGTCCAGCGCTCCACCCCGCTGTGGATCCTGACCGTGATCTTCGTCGTCGCCGTGGTCGCGGTGGCACGGCTGCGCGGCCTGCTCGCCCTGGTCAGCCTCGGCGTCGCCGGGGGAGTGATCGGCTGGTTCGTGCTGCCCGCGATCCTCACCGGCGAGGCGGCGCTGCCGGTCGCGATGGTCGGCGCGGCGATCATCATGTTCGTCATCCTCTACCTCACCCACGGCGTCTCGATCAGGACCAGCACGGCGCTGGCCGGGACGCTGGTCGGGATCGCGATCTCGGCCCTGGCCGCGCACCTGTCCATCGATGCGGCCCACCTCAACGGTGTGATCGACGACGGCGGCTCGATGCTGTCGTCGATGCTGCCCTCGGTGAACCTGCACAACGTGCTCAAGGCGGCTGCGGTGATCGCCGGGCTCGGTGCCCTCAACGACGTCACCATCACCCAGGCCTCGGCGGTGTGGGAGCTGCGTGAGGCGGCCCCGGACATGTCGCGCCGCTCGCTGTACCGCAGTGCGATGCGGATCGGTCGCGACCACGTCGCCTCGGCGATCTACACCCTGGCCTTCGCCTACGTCGGCTCCGCGCTCACCCTGCTGCTGGCCCTGGGCCTCTACGACCGCTCCCTGCTCGATCTGCTCGGCGCCGAGCAGATCGCCGAGGAGATCGTGCACGCCCTGGTCGGCGGCCTGGGTGTCCTGCTCGCGATGCCGCTCACCACGGTGCTGGGCGTGCTGCTGGTCGAGCGCTCCCCGCGCCGGGTGTCGGGCTAGCCCGACAGCGAGTCGGCCAGCGTCCTGGATCGCGCGCGAGCCCCGCGGTTTCTAGCGTTGGAGGCATGAGTACGACGACGATGGTGGTCATGGGCCACGACGACGACCTCACCCCGGAGCAGCCGGCCACCCCGGTAGCGCGCCGCCGCGCCGGCTGGGTGACCCAGACGTTCCTCGACACCGGCTACAGCCTGCTCGCCTTCGTGGTCAGCCTGGTCTTCTTCGTCATCGTGGTGACCGGCCTGTCGCTCTCGGTCGGGCTCGCGATCATCCTGGGCGGCATCCTGCTGCTGCCGCTCACCCTCCTGGTCGCCCGCGCCCAGGCAGCACTGGAGCGCCGCACGATGCGCGCCATGCTCGGCCTGGAGGCTCCCACGCCGACGTACCTCCCGGCGCAGCCGGGGGCGGGCTTCTGGGCCCGCACGCTGGCACCGGTGCGTGACCCGCAGTCCTGGCTCGATGTGCTCTGGTCCCTGATCGGCCTGGTCACCGGCACCTTCGCGTTCGGGGTCGTGGTGGCCTGGTGGGCCACCGTCGGTGCGGGGCTGACCTACTGGTTCTGGTCGGCCTACCTGCCCGCCGACAACGAGGGCCTGGCCACCGTGCTCGGGCTGGGGGAGAGCCGTACCGCGGAGAGCCTGGTCAACCTCGGCCTCGGCGTGGTCGCCCTGGTGACGCTGCCGGTGGGGTGCCGGATCGCGGCCCTGGCCCACGGCAAGCTCGCCGAGCTGGTGCTCTGCTCGCGCGCCGAGCTGCAGCACCGCGTCGACCGGGCCGAGGAGACCCGCGACGCCACCCGTGCCGCCGAGGCGGCCTCCCTGCGCCGCCTCGAGCGCGACATCCACGACGGCCCGCAGCAGCGCCTGGTCCGGCTCAGCATGGACCTGGGCCGGGCCAGGATGAGGCTGGGCGAGGAGGACGCCAGTGGGGCCGGTGCCCTGATCGACGACGCCGTCGAGCACGCCCGGCAGGCGGTCGCCGAGCTGCGCGCACTGTCCCGGGGTGTCGCCCCGCCGCTGCTGGTCGACCGCGGCCTGCGGGCGGCGATCGAGGAGATGGTCACCCACGCCGCAGTCCCGGTGGTCTCCCACCTCGACCTGCCCGAGGGACCCGGAGCGCTGCCGCTGCACGTCGAGACGGCCGTCTACTTCGCCGTCGCGGAGGCGCTCACCAACGTCGCCAAGCACAGCCAGGCGACCTCGGCGCGGGTCAGCGTGACCGTGGCCGACGGGCAGGTCCGGGCCACCGTCGCCGACGACGGGATCGGTGGGGCGCACCTGGCCAAGGGCCTCGGCCTGGCCGGTCTGCGCCAGCGCCTCGACGCCGTGGACGGCACCCTGGACGTGACCTCGCCCGAGGAGGGTGGCACTGTCGTGGTGGCGAGCGTCCCGCTCAGCCTCGGGACGGCGTCGTGACCCAGACCGTGCCGGAGTCCACACCCGAGACTACGGAGGTGCCGATGCGCGCGGTGATCGCCGACGACTCGATGCTGCTGCGCGAGGGACTCGGTCTGCTGCTCTCCGAGGCCGGGTACGACGTCGTGGCAGCGGTCGGGGACGGCCCCGGGTTCGTCGACGCGATGCTCGAGCACCGACCCGACCTCGGCATCGTCGACGTCAGGATGCCGCCGACCCACACCGACGAGGGGCTGCGCGCGGCGGTCGCGGTGCGCCAGGCCTGGCCCCAGGCCCGGGTGATGGTGCTGTCCCAGTACGTCGAGCTCTCCTACGCCGAGGAGCTGATCGGTGACGCCGCCGGCGGGGTCGGCTACCTGCTCAAGGACCGGGTCTCGGCCCTGGCGGAGTTCCTGGAGGCGCTCCGGGTCGTGGCCGGGGGCGGCACCACCCTCGACCCGCTGGTGATCAAGCAGTTGCTGGGCAGGCGGCGCGACCCGGTCGACACCCTGACGCCGCGCGAGCGCGACGTGCTCGGGCTGATGGCCGAGGGACGCTCCAACGCCGCCATCGCCGCCGAGCTGAGCGTCACCGCCGCAGCGGTGGAGAAGCACACCCAGCGGATCTTCGCCAAGCTCGACCTGGCCCCCGACGACACCGACTCGCACCGGCGGGTGGTGGCGGTGCTGCGCTACCTGCGTGCCACCTGAGCAGGCCCGTCGCCCGCGGCCGCTCTACAGTTGTCGATCGTGAAGCGTCAGGTCCGCCGCCCTACTCCGCACCCCTCGGGCGCTACGCCGCCGCCGATCCCGCGTGACCTGGTCCCGCGCCACGTCGCGGTGATCATGGACGGCAACGGCCGGTGGGCCAAGGAGCGGGGCCTGCCCCGCACCCGCGGTCACGAGGAGGGCGAGTCGAGCCTCTTCGACGTCGTCGAGGGCGCCATCGAGCTCGGGGTGAAGGCCGTGTCGGCGTACGCCTTCTCCACGGAGAACTGGTCGCGCAGTCCCGAGGAGGTGAAGTTCCTGATGGGCTTCAACCGGGACGTGATCCGCCGCCGTCGTGACGAGATGCACGAGCTCGGCGTCCGGGTGAAGTGGGCCGGGCGCACCCCGCGGCTGTGGAAGTCGGTGATCCGCGAGCTCCAGATCGCCGAGGAGCTGACCAAGGACAACGACGTGTGCACCCTGACGATGTGCGTCAACTACGGCGGTCGCGCCGAGCTGATGGACGCCACCGCCCGGATCGCCAAGGACGTCCGCGACGGCCGGCTCAACCCGGACAAGATCACCGAGAAGGTCTTCGAGCGCTACCTGTACGTCCCCGACCTCGCCGACGCCGACCTGGTCTGGCGCACCTCGGGGGAGCAGCGACTGAGCAACTTCATGCTGTGGCAGGCGGCCTACTCGGAGATGGTCTTCACCGACGTGCTCTGGCCCGACGTGGACCGCCGCGACCTGTGGGCCGCGTGCGAGACGTACGCCCGCCGCGATCGCCGCTACGGCTCCGCCTAGCCGACTTCCGGCTTCACCACCGCCGACTTTCGGGTTCGCCACCGTCGACTTCCGGGTTCACCACCGTCGACTTCCGGGTTCCTCCCCTAATCTGGGGACCCCAGGTCCCGATCAGGTTTGTGGCAGCCGAGCCGGGGGAGGGTGATCTCATGACCACCCGTGAGGTTTTCGATGCCCTCTCCCCCGAGCGCCAGCGCGCCGTCGTGGCGGTCTTCAGGGCCGAGCTCGCGCGCGGCTGGATCCCCAAGGAGTCCGAGATCCGCGCGGTGATCGACGAGGTCTGCCTGCACTGAACGGCGTACCGCCGCCGCCGACCTCGTCGGGTCTCAGCCCGCGCACTCGGCGCAGGTGCCGAAGAGCTCCAGGGTGTGGGAGACGTCGCTGAACCCGTGGGTGGCGGCCACCGAGTCGGCCCACTGCTCGACCGTCGGTCCCTCGACCTCGACGGTGCGTCCGCACGAGCGGCAGACCAGGTGGTGGTGGTGCGAGGCCGAGCAGCGGCGGTAGATCGCCTCACCCTCCTCCGAGCGCATCATGTCGACCTCGCCGGCCTCGGCCAGGGCCGACAGGGTCCGGTAGACCGTGGCCAGACCGACGGTCTCGCCACGCTGTCCGAGCAGGTCGTGGATCTCCTGGGCGGAGTGGAACCCGTCGAGCTCGGCGAGCGCGGCGCTCACCGCGAGCCGCTGACGGGTCGGACGCAGGGGGGTGTCCTTCATGACGTCTCCTCCAGCACCTCGCAGTCGGGTGCCACGCTCTCGCGCTTCACATGGATGTGATCGTCATGGTGGTGGATCCCGTGCTCCGCGTCGAGTTCGGCGTGCTGTCGCTGCAGCCGATAGTTGACGTAGCCCTTGATCAGCGGCACCAGCAGACCCAGCAACAGGCCGTCGATGATGGCCGTCAGTGTCAGTTCAACCGCGACGTGGGCGGGGTCGGTCAGGATCGACCAGTACTCGGCGAAGAACCCCTGGCCGTGCACCTCTTCAAGCGGAATGAACATGAGAACCATGGTCGCACTATGAGAATCGTTTTCAAACTCGTTGCGGGGCGCAGTCGGCCCCGAGCGGTCGATAGGCTGTGTCCTAGTCGGCACGGCGAGCCCCGTCGTGCCTCGTGTGACTCACTGTGTGACTGAAGAAAGCAGGCCCCGTGGCTACCTCGCCCGCCCCTGGCAAGACCGTCGACGCCGTTGTGAACCTCGCCAAGCGGCGCGGGTTCGTCTACCCGTGCGGCGAGATCTACGGCGGAACCCGCTCTGCCTGGGACTACGGACCGCTCGGCGTCGAGCTCAAGGAGAACATCAAGCGCCAGTGGTGGCGCTCGATGGTGACCAGCCGCAACGACGTCGTCGGCCTGGACTCCAGCGTCATCCTGCCGCGCCAGGTCTGGGAGGCGTCGGGTCACGTCGCGACCTTCTCCGACCCGCTGATCGAGTGCCTCTCGTGCCACAAGCGCCACCGCCAGGACCACCTCCAGGAGCGCTACGCCGAGAAGAACGGCATCGAGAACCCCGACGACGTCTCGATGTCGGAGATCGCCTGCCCCGACTGCGGCACGCGCGGCCAGTGGACCGAGCCGAAGGCCTTCTCCGGCCTGCTCAAGACCTACCTCGGCGTCGTCGACGACGAGTCCGGGCTGCACTACCTGCGCCCCGAGACCGCCCAGGGCATCTTCGTGAACTTCGCCAACGTGGTGACCTCCTCGCGGATGAAGCCCCCGTTCGGCATCGCCCAGATCGGCAAGTCGTTCCGTAACGAGATCACCCCGGGCAACTTCATCTTCCGCACCCGCGAGTTCGAGCAGATGGAGATGGAGTTCTTCGTCAAGCCCGGTGAGGACAAGGAGTGGCACCAGTACTGGATCGACACCCGTCTTCAGTGGTACGTCGACCTCGGCGTCAACCCTGACAACCTCCGGCTCTTCGAGCACCTGCCCGAGAAGCTCTCGCACTACTCGACCCGCACCGTGGACGTGGAGTACCGCTTCAACTTCGCCGGCTCGGAGTGGGGCGAGCTCGAGGGCATCGCGAACCGCACCGACTTCGACCTCACCACCCACTCGAAGCACTCGGGCACCGACCTGTCGTACTACGACCAGGCCAACAACGAGCGCTACATGCCGTACGTGATCGAGCCCGCAGCCGGTCTGTCCCGCTCGCTGATGACCTTCCTGGTCGACGCGTACACCGAGGAGGAGGCGCCCAACGCCAAGGGCGGCGTCGACAAGCGCACCGTGCTCAAGCTCGACCTGCGCCTGGCCCCGGTCAAGGCCGCCGTGCTGCCGCTGTCGCGCAACGAGGAGCTCTCGCCCAAGGCGCGCGACCTCGCCACCGAGCTGCGCAAGCACTGGAACATCGACTTCGACGACTCGCAGTCGATCGGCAAGCGCTACCGCCGTCAGGACGAGATCGGGACGCCGTACTGCATCACGGTCGACTTCGACACCCTGGAGGACCAGGCCGTCACGATCCGCGAGCGCGACACCATGTCGCAGGAGCGGGTCGCGCTGGACCAGGTGTCGAGCTACCTCGGCGCCCGCCTGCTGGGAGTCTGATCGATGGGGCAGCCGGTGGGGCGACTGAGCGTGGTGGTGCTGGGCACCGTCACGGCGCTGGCACTGGCCGGCTGTGGTGGTTCGGAGCCGAAGGCGGCACCGTCGACCACCGCGCCGGTCACCCCGTCGACCACGCCGATCCCCGCCGGCTACCCCTCGAACGCCCCGTCCGGCCTGCCCTACGCCAAGCCGGGCACCGACCTGAGTCTCGGTGAGGCTGCCACCGTCGCGTGGCAGCCTCCCGCGACCGGGACGACGGCGGCACCGACCGCCACCCCCACGGCCACCGCGTCGACGTCGAGCGCCCCGAGTGCGACGTCCACGCCGGACGCGTCCTCGACGCCGACCGGCTCGGCCAGCGTCACCGCGACCCCGACCAAGGCCGTCCGCCCGTCGGGGGCGCTGCGGATCACCGTGACCGCGATCCAGCCCACGACGTACGCCAAGAGCTTCAGGGACTGGAAGGTCAGCTCGGCGCTGCAGACCTCGTCGCCGTACTTCGTCAAGGCGACCGTGACCAACGTCGGCACCGTCGACCTCGGCGGGCTCACCCTGCCGCTGTACGGCGAGACCTCAGCCGACACCCTGGTCGAGCCGAGCACCTTCGCCTCGACGTTCAAGCCCTGCAACCCGGGGGCCTTCCCGAAGAAGTTCGCCGCCGGTGCCACGGTCAAGGCGTGCCTGGTCTACCTGGTGCCCGACAAGGGCTCCCTGACCGGCGTCACCTTCAGGCCCTCGGTCGACTTCGTCCCGATCACATGGTCGACCCCGGCGGCGCTGCTGCCCGGTGCCGGCACCGCGACCGGATCGGCCACCGGATCGGCGTCCGCGTCGACCTCGGCCTCGACCTCCGGCACGATTGGGGTCACGCCGACGCCGTCGGCGACAATGACGAGGTGACTACGCTCTCGCCGCCCGCTCCGCTTCGGTTCGGATCGCTCGAGATCAGCACGCCTGTGGTGCTCGCGCCGATGGCCGGGATCACCAATGCGGCCTACCGCGCACTCTGCCTGGAGCAGGGCGCCGGCCTCTACGTCTGCGAGATGATCACCTCCCGTGGCCTCGTCGAGGGCGACCAGCACACCAAGGACATGCTGATCTTCGACCCGTCCGAGACGGTGCGTTCGGTCCAGCTCTACGGCACCGACCCCGTCTACGTGGGCAAGGCCGCGCAGATCCTCTGCGAGGAGTACGGCGTCGCCCACATCGACCTCAACTTCGGCTGCCCCGTGCCCAAGGTCACCCGCAAGGGTGGCGGGGGAGTGCTGCCCTGGAAGCGGACGCTGCTCGGCCAGATCCTCACCGCCGCGGTGCAGGCCGCGACGCCGTACGACGTCCCGGTGACGATGAAGACCCGCAAGGGGATCGACGACGATCACCTCACCTACCTCGACGCCGGCCGGATCGCGGCCGAGGCGGGGATCGCCGGGATCGCGCTGCACGGACGCACCGTGCAGCAGGCCTACTCCGGCGAGGCCGACTGGGACGCGATCGCCGAGCTCAAGGCCAGCGTCGACATCCCGGTGCTGGGCAACGGTGACATCTGGGAGGCCTCCGACGCGCTGCGGATGGTCGAGCAGACCGGCGTCGACGGCGTCGTCATCGGTCGCGGCTGCCTGGGCCGCCCGTGGCTCTTCGGCGACCTGGCCACCGCGTTCGCCGACCCGGCGGCCTGGGAGAGCGCCAAGGCGCTGCCCGACCTCGGCGAGGTCGCCGACGTGATGCGCCGCCACGCCGAGCTGCTGTGCGAGCACATGGGCGAGGAGCGTGGCTGCAAGGAGTTCCGCAAGCACGTCTCCTGGTACCTCAAGGGCTTCGGGGCCGGGGGCCAGATGCGCAAGAACCTCGGCCTGGTCAAGACCCTGGCCGACCTCGACGTACTGCTGGGAGAGCTCGATCGCAGCGAGCCGTTCCCGGTCTCCGAGCTCGGCGCGCCGCGTGGTCGCCAGGGCGCTCCGCGGGCCAAGGTGATCACGCCCGAGGGGTGGCTCGACGACACCGACGGCACCGATCTGGCCCTCGACGAGGACATGGTCTCGGGCGGCTGACGCAGCCGCGCTGATTTATGGCACTCGGTCGACAATGCCTCGGCGGCTGGGGTCGTGTGGTTAGGTGTTGGACCATGTCCGCTTCTCCTCGCCATGCAGGGCGCCACTGTGCGCCTCGTCGGCGACGGTTCAAGCCGCTGAACGTGGCTGCTCCCGCCGCCACCGTCGCCACCGTCGCGGTGGTCGGTGTCGGGGTCGCCACCTCGGGTTCGTCGACCCAGATCGCCGCCGACCAGGTAGCCGCGACCACCGACGCCACCGCGTCCGCCTCCGCAGCCAACGCCGCGGCGACCGACGACGCGCAGAGCACCGCCGCCAGTGCGGTCGAGCAGCGCAAGCGCAGCCTGTCGCGCTCGCTGAGCCGCCGGATGAGCGCTGCCGCCTCGGCCGAGGCCACGTCCACCGCCGTCACCCGGTGGACCACCACCGCACTGAACATCTGGACCTCCCCGGCCGACTCGGCCACCCAGGACGGCGAGGTCGCCTCCGGGGAGAAGATCAAGTCCACCGGCCGCGTGGTCAACTCCCGCGTCGAGGTCGTGATCGACGGCGAGGTGCGCTGGGTCAGCGAGGGCTACCTCGCCACCGACAAGCCCGACCCGGTGCTCAACTCCGCGCCCTGCGCCGACACCGGCGTCGAGAAGGGCCTCAAGCCGCAGACCATCGCCCTCTACCGCGCGGTGTGCCACGCCTTCCCCGAGGTGACGTCGTACGGCGGCTGGGCCGCCCGCACCGAGCACGACACCGGCAACGCGATCGACGTGATGGTCCCGGGCAACAAGGCCCTGGGCGACAAGATCGCCGCCTGGGCGCAGAAGAACGCCGCGGTCCTCGACCTCTACGACATCCTGTGGTGGCATCGGATCTGGACCCCGGTCCGCTCCAGTGAGGGCTGGCGTACCTTCGCCGACCGGGGGAGTGCGACCGCGAACCATATGGACCACGTCCACCTCGGCACGAACTAAACCGACGCGGAACGGAGCGCCCGCTGCGTTGGAGGCGCTCGCCGGCCCGCTTCGCTCCAAGGCCGCCTTCGCGCCTCCGCCTTGCGGTCGCACGCGTTCCCCGCCGGTTCCGGCGCCCGGCGGAGCGTCAGTGCTGGAGCAGTGGCGCACTCGCTACGCTGACCGGGTGAGCCCGGACCCCTACACCGACGCCGACCGCGAGCGGGTGGTGGCGGAGCCGCCCAAGCGGGTCGACGCTCCGATCCGGCGGGCCTTCGAGCGCGACCGTGCGCGGCTGGTCCATGCCGCCTCGACCCGGCGGCTGGCCGCCAAGACCCAGGTCGTCGGCCCGCAGTTCGACGACTTCGCCCGCAACCGCCTCACCCACAGCCTCGAGGTCGCCCAGATCGCCCGTGACGTCTCCCGGGCGATCGGTCACGACCAGCCCGAGCTGGCCGACCTCGCCGAGACCGCGGCGCTGGCCCACGACCTCGGACACCCGCCGTTCGGGCACAACGGCGAGACCGTGCTGCACGAGCTTGCCGCCGCGGCGGGCGGGTTCGAGGGCAACGCCCAGACCCTGCGGCTGCTCACCCGGCTGGAGTCCAAGACGTTCGACGCCGACGGCACCTCGGTCGGCCTCAACCTGACCCGGGCCACCCTCGATGCCTGCACGAAGTACCCGTGGCGGGCAGGGGAGCGCGGTCGGAAGTTCGGCGTCTACGAGGACGACCTGCCGGTCTTCACCTGGATGCGCGACCCCGCCGACGGCCAGCACCGCTGCATCGAGGCCCAGATCATGGACCTGGCCGACGACGTGGCCTACTCCGTGCACGACGTCGAGGACGGCGTCGCCGCCGGCCACCTGGACCTCACCCGCCTCGACGAGGACGCTGTCGGAGAGATCGTCCGCAGCTGGTACCTCCCCGATGCCGACCAGACCGCGATGAAGGAAGCGCTCGCGGCGCTCCGGCTCGTCGACGGCTGGCCCACCCGACCGTACGACGGCTCGCGGCGCTCCCTGGCCGCCCTGAAGAACCTCACCAGCGACCTGATCGGCCGCTTCTGCGGTGCCGTGCAGACGGCCACCCCGAACGAGCAGGTCCAGGTCCGCCACGGCGGGGACCTGGTGATCCCCGAGCAGACCCGGGTCGAGATCGCGGTGCTCAAGGGCATCGCGACCCACTACGTGATGCTGGCCGACGAGCATCGGGCCGTCCAGGTCCGCCAGCGCGAGCTGCTGGCCGAGCTGGTCGGCGTACTGCTGGAGCGAGGTCCTGACGCCCTGGACCGGCCCTTCGCCGACGACTGGGCGGCGGCCGCGGACGACAACGCCCGCCTCCGGGTGGTGATCGATCAGGTGGCGAGCCTCACGGATGTCACAGCCGTGGCCTGGCATCGCTCTCTGGTCGCCTAGGGCGTGGCCTAGGATCACTCTGTGGCCGGCCGGATTCTCGACAAAAGCATCGCGGAGGTGCGCGAGAAGGCGAAGATCGAGGACATCGTCGGCCAGTACGTCACCCTGCGCCCCGGTGGGGGCGGCAACCTGAAGGGGCTGTGCCCCTTCCACGACGAGAAGTCGCCGAGCTTCAACGTCAACCCCTCGCGCGGCTACTACCACTGCTTCGGCTGCCAGGCCGGCGGCGACGTGATCAAGTTCGTCCAGGAGATGGACGGCCTCAACTTCGCCGAGACGATCGAGCGGCTGGCCGACAAGGTCGGCGTCGTGCTGCAGCGCGAGGAGGGCGGCGGCGGTGCCCCGCAGGCCCCGCGTGGGCCCGGTCGCGGCAAGCTGGTCGAGGCGCACAAGATCGCCCAGGAGTTCTTCGCCGAGCAGCTGCTCACCCCCGAGGCGGTGATCGCTCGCCAGTTCCTCGCAGACAAGGGGTTCGACCAGGACGCGGCCGGGATCTTCGGCGTCGGCTACGCGCCGACCAACGGCAAGGCGCTGCCGCAGCACCTGCGCGCCCGTGGCTTCAGCGAGGACGAGCTCGTCGTGGCGGGCCTGGTCGGAACCCGGGGCTACTCCCGCTTCGAGGGCCGCGTGATCTGGCCGATCCGTGAGTCCAACGGCGACGTGATCGGCTTCGGCGCCCGCAAGCTGTTCGAGAACGACCGGATCTCGGGCAAGTACATCAACACCTCCGAGACCCCGATCTACAAGAAGAACCAGGTGCTCTACGGCATCGACCTGGCGCGCAAGGGGCTCCAGCTCACCCACCGCGCGGTCGTGGTCGAGGGCTACACCGACGTGATGGCCTGTCACCTCGCCGGGGTGCCCACCGCGGTGGCCACCTGCGGCACCGCCTTCACCGGCGACCACGGCAAGGTGCTGCGGCGTCTGATGGGCGACTTCAAGGGCTCGACGGGCGAGATCATCTTCACCTTCGACGGCGACGCTGCCGGGCAGGCCGCCGCGCTCAAGGTCTTCGCCGCCGACGAGGAGTTCCACTCGCCGACCTACGTCGCGGTAGCCCCCGACGGCCTGGACCCGAACGACCTGCGGATGGCGCAGGGCGACGCGGCGGTCCGGGAGCTGATCGACGGCCGCAAGCCGCTGTACGAGTTCGTGCTCCGCAACGTCGTGGGCCGCTACGACCTCAACCGGGCCGACGGCCGGGTCGAGGCCCTGCGCGAGGCCGCCCAGCTGGTCTCGGCGATCCGGGACAAGTCCAAGGTCACCGAGTTCGCCCGCGAGCTGGCCGGGATGGTCGGCGTCGACACCGGGGCGGCTCTGGCCGCCGTACGCCGGGCAGGGGAGCGCTCCAGCAGGACGCAGGCCCCGGCCACGCAGCCCCCGGCCCCGGCACCCGCGGGCCCCGCCCTGCCCGACCCCCGCGACCCGCGGCTCTCGCTGGAGCGCGAGGTGCTCAAGGCGCTGCTCCAGCAGCCGGTCGTGATCGGCTCACTGACGGCCAGCATCGGCCCCGACGACTTCACCCACCCCGCCTACCGGGCGGTCTGGGCGCTGATGGCCGCCGCCGGGGGCGTGGTCGCCGGCGCCGGTGACGAGCAGTGGGTGACCACCGTGCAGGCGCGCTGCACCGACGACCGGCTGGTGCCGCTGGTGACCGCGTTGGCCGTGGAGCCGATCCGGACCAAGGACGCCGGGGCGGTCTATGTGCGCGAGGTGGTCTCGCGGCTGCGGGAGGCGACCATCGCCCGACGGATCGCCGAGGCCCACTCCCGGCTGCAGCGTGCCGATCCGAGCGACCTGGACGGCTACTTCGCGATCGCCGGTGAGGTGGCGGCGCTGGAGCAGGAACGGCGCGCGCTGCGCGACGACCTGGTCTCCTAGCAACGTGACTTACTGAACCACGAGGTCCGAGCGGCGACGCAGGTAGGCCTCGGTGGCTGTCAGTCCCAGCGCGATGCCGATGAGCGAGGCGACTCGTGTCGCAGACGGCGAGTCGGCGTCGCCGAGCTCACCGCCGCCGATGAGGACGAGCAGGTCCAGGCAGACGCTGAAGGCCACCACAGCGAGGAAAACCTGGCCGACGGCTTTGGCCCGTTCGAGCACCGGCCGCCGGGAGCGCCACTGCCAGAACGCGCCGAGCAGCGCGCCCCAGGCGAGGTTCAGCATGACGTCAGCCGCTCGCCCGCCGGCGCCGTACAAGGTGCTGCCCAAGAGCGCGACGACGATCAGCCAGGTGAGCTGACCGGGTGCGTGGTCCCGGCGCAGCTGCCGCAGTCGTCGCAGGGGTTCAGCGTGGCAGAGCGGCGAGCTTCGCGCCGCCGAATCGGCAACCACACAGCGTGCGGGAGGCCGCCGTCGCCAGCAGCACGTTGAGCGCTGCGGTGGCCGCGAGCCCGACGACGAAGACCGCCTCGGTCAGGATCGTCCCGCTCCCGTCAACCGAGGTGTCGAGCAGAGCCGTCGCGAGGACGATCGGCACCAGCGTGAGCCCGATGGTCGGAACCGTCAGCACGAGAGCGGCGACATAGAACGCTGGTTCCTCCGTGACGAACCAGGCCGCCGCGGCCGCGGTGACGATGACGACGTACGCCGCAGAGGAGACCATCCATCGACGCGAGAGCCGGACCATTCCCGAATCCTCGCAGAGAATCGCTGGGGAACGATGAAGGACCCGATCCACGTTTCCGTGAATCGGGCCCTTCTCTTGCTCCCCCGGTTGGACTCGAACCAACAACCCTGCGATTAACAGTCGCATGCTCTGCCAGTTGAGCTACAGGGGATCGCTGTGCTTTGGCAGCGGTGAAACAGTAGCAACACCCAGCCAGGAGGGGGAAATCGGGCCCCCACTTCCGCGGAACGGGTCTAGAACTCGTCGCGCAGACGCAGCCGCAGCGGCCGCCCGTCGGGGTCGTGCAGGTAGCGGTACCAGGGTGCGGCGAGCAGCTGGCGCAGCACCGGAAGACGGGGTTCGGGCAGGCGCCGCAGCCGTCCCGGCGGCCGTGGACCGACCCGTCCGCCGGCGTGCCAGGCTTCCAGTGCGTCGGCGGCCTCGGCGAAGCGGTCGAAGAGGTCCGTGGTCGAGGTGCAGTCGGCCATCACCGCCCGCAGCTCCTCGTCGGTCACGCCAGTGCCCGCACGCATCTGGTCGGGGTCGAGTCGGTCGAGGTGCTCAGCCGCCAGCGTGAGGCGCAGTCGTTCGGCGTACGTCATCTGCGTGGTCAGGCCGAGGTCCACGACGGCGGCGGAGAGCTCGGAGTCGTTGGTCCACGACCGCCGACAGAAGTTGTCCGAGCCGATCGAGGCCCAGTCGTCGTCCAGGACGCAGACCTTGGCGTGCACGTAGACGGGGGTGCCGGCGTGGTTCTCCAAGCCGTAGAACGCCACCCGCTCCGGTGCGGCCAGGAGCACTTTGAGGACGCCGCGCATCCGGCCCAGCATCTGCGGGTCGCGGGCGAACCACCCCTCCTGGTCGGGGAATTGGGGGAGGACGGCGATCAGCCGCAGCTCGGGGTTGGCCTGCAGTGCCTCGACGAGCACGGTGCTCATCTCCCCGCCCCACAGGAACTGGTCTTCGATGTAGATCAGGGAGCGGGCGCGGCTGACCGCGCGGCTGTAGCCTCGGGCCACCGAGCGTTCCCCGTCGGGAGCGAAGTCGAACGCCCAGCCGTTGCCGAGCGCCGGATAGGTGCGCAGCAGCTGGACGGCGTGGTTGGCGCCGCGCACCCGGGGAGGCGGCGGCGTCTGGGGCGGCAGCGGCTCGGTGGCGACCTCGGTGCCGGCCAGGCCGTCGAAGCGGTCCCGCAGCCGGCGGAGCGGGTTGCGGCTGGTCGGGGTGGAGTCGCGCCAGCGCTCCCGGAAGACCGTCTCGACGTCATGCACGACCGGCCCCTGGAGGGCGAGCTGGACGTCGTGCCACGGCGGCAGGTCGCCGTACTCCGACGCGATCGTCTCGGCCTGCGGGTCGCCGTGGTGCAGAGCGTCGTCGCGCCGGCCGTGGCACAGGTCGATCCCGCCCACGTAGGCGATGTCGCGGGTCGGGTCGTCGCGGTGACGCACCACCACGAACTTCTGGTGGTGGGCGCCGTTGGGGCGGGTCCGCATGTCGAGCTGGACGGCGCCGCCGAGGTCGCTCAGCGCGCTGGCCAGGTCCCGATGCTCCTCGTGCGAGTAGCCGATCACCCCGGAGTGCGAACGCCAGACCAGCGCCCGTACGTCGACCCCGCGCTCGATCGCCCGGGCCAGCACCGCCAGCAGCTCGGTGCCGATCCCGTCGCCGAGGCGCTCGTCCGGGTTGGACTGCCAGTCGGTGAACCAGACCCGGTCTCCCTCGCCGGTGGCCTCCACGACCGTGAGCAGCTCGGCGAAGTACGTCGACCCGTGCACGAGCGGACGGGCGAGGTTGCCCCGGCTGAACGCCTCGCCGGGCCGGTGGTGGTCGTCGATCGCCGAGGACGGGTTGCCGCGTCCCTCCCGGTCGAGGAACCACTCCTCGACCCGCGGGGTGGGGGAGCGACGGAAGTGGCCGCGCAGACGGCGTACGGCCGGCTCGACGGGGTCGGGGAGGTCCTCGATGGTGACGGTTCGCACGCCCCCCTGGCCGAACATCGTCATCTCGGTCGGGGTCAGGGGCCACGGCATCGAGCCAGGGTCGTCGGCCTCGTCACGACCCCGGGCGATCACCAGCAGGTCGCGGCCGGTGAGGTGACGCAGTGCGCTGACGGCACTGGCACGCTCGGTCGAGAGCGGCGGCAGCACCTGCACGGTGTAGATCTCCACGACCAGGTCGAAGCGGCCCAACGACTCCGAGTCGAGCAGGTCGACGACGCGGTAGTCGACGGTCGAGTCGGGGAACCGGGCGCGGCAGGCCTCGATCGCGGTGGGGGAGAGGTCGAAGGCCGTGACGTGCCACCCCTGCGCTGCCAGCCACTCCGCGTCGTCGCCGTACCCGCAGCCGACGACGACCGCGGTGCCGGGCGGCAGGTCGGCCAGGCCGGTCCAGGAGGTCAGCAGGGGGTTGGGCGCGAGGTCGGCCCACGGCACCGTCGCGGTCCCCTCGGCCGCGGCCCGGTAGAGCGGCTCGAACCAGCCGAGTGGGTCTCCTGCCGCCCCGGCCGCGTGGGCCAGCTCCCGCGCTGCTGCGCGCTTCTCGTCCGCCGTCACGACGCCCTCCCGCCCCGATGGCCACCGCGACACGGTGGCGACACCTCCATCTTGCCCACCCACCCCACACCGCAACCGCGGGGCGCACCCGCGCGATCGGGCTTACCGTGGAGGGCATGGAGGTCGGACCCCTCTCCCGACGGGCTGTTCTCCTGCTGGGCTCGGCAGGAGCGTTGGCGGCATGCAGCGATGGCCGTACGTCGTCGGGCGCGCCGAGCCCCACGACCGGGGCGACCGGCGTGACCAGTCCCGGAGCGTCGGCGACTGCGACGCCGACTGCGACTGCGACGCCGGCCGGGTGGACTCCGGGCGCCGGGGAGCTCGAGCCCGGCGCGAAGGTCGCCGCGGTGCGTGCGGTCCAGGCGCAGGCGCAGGTCCAAGTGATCGACGCGCAGTACGGCGGCCTGCTCGCCAGCACCGCGAGCGTGCTCGTGGTGACCGCGCCGCTGCACACCTACGACGTCCGTCTGACCCGTCGCGGCACCGGCTGGCAGGTCACCGCCCTCCATCCGTCCCAGCCGGGCCCGGCCGCGCCCCGGCACACCCTCGCGGCCCGGCGGGTCCTGGCCAGCGACCGGATCGCGCTGCCCCCGGCGGCCCGCGCCGACGTACTCTCGGGCCAGGTGCACGACAGCGTCCTGGAGGCGATGGTCGCCGTCGGCCGGCGGTGGCATGTCAGCGTCTCCGTGGTCCGCTCGGGCCACCCGATCGATGTCTTCGGTACGACGCGCCCCAGCGACCACCCACGGGGCCGGGCCTTCGACACCTGGGCGATCGACGCTCACCCGGTGGTCGCCCCGAGCACGCCCCGCTCGCTGGTCGTCGCCTACATGGAGGCGGTCACCGCCGCCGGCTCCTACAACACCGGCGGGCCGTACCTCCTCGGCGCCGCCCCGCAGTGGTTCAGCGACCGCACCCACCACGACCACGTCCACGCCGGCTTCGCCGCCTGATCCTTCTGAGGCCGGACGGTGGCTTGGCGGTGGCTCGGCGGCGGCTCGGCGATCGATGGTGGGGGCACTCACCCCACGACCGCCCCGTCGCCGCTAGCCTTGCGCTGGCTTCTGGTCGGTTCGTACGTTCCAGGCGCCTCGGGGCGGTAGCTCAGTCGGTTAGAGCAGAGGACTCATAATCCTTGGGTCGTGGGTTCGAGCCCCACCCGCCCTACCAGGTCGCCCGGCGACGACGCGATGGATCGTCGTTGGCGGGCGCACGGCAGGTTGGCGAGGGTGGAGCGACATGCCGGTCCGCCGGACCTTCGGTGTGATCAGGCGGCGCGGTGACCTCCGACTCTGTCCTCCTCGACGCCGCTCGGACTCGACGTCCCCTGGTGTCGTTGGCGGCCTGCCTTCTGGGCACCATCGCTCTCGTGAGCGCGACCTGGGCGATCGGGCAGCAGGAAGCGGAGTCGGTGCTGCGTTATCTGGCGTACCAGGCGACCGCGTGGGGCGTGACCGCTGTGGTCGTGCTGGCGGTGACCGAGGCCAGCGGCCGTGGCTTCCTGCGGTGGGGGCGTTTGGGGGCGCCCTCGCGGCAGATGCGCGCTCTCGGCGTACGCGCCGTAGAGTCCTGGGTCGGTCGGCATCACCTTCACGGTGCTGGCCACCGCGGCGACCTGCGTCTTCCTGTGGCTGTCGTCGCGTGAGGAGGTCCGCGACGTCGACGCGGGGGCCTGGGCATGGATCGTCCATCTGTGCCAGGACGTGGTGATCTTCAGCGTCACGCTGGCGGTCTTCGTCTGAGACCGACTGGGTACACGGCAGCCAGCCCTTCTCCGTGGAGATCTGGTCGCATGCGGCGCTGACCTCCGCTTGGATGTCCAGTGGACGCCTTGTGACACGAAGGGCGGCCTCTCCCTCGGCGATCTCGGCGGCATCCTGGTTACTGATGCGTCCTAGCTCGGCGATGATGATTCCTGAGACTGTCATGAGAATTGCCTCTAGCATGCCCGCATGAAGAATATGCGTGTTGCAGCCTTGACTGCCACCTCGGTACTGGGCCTCTTCGCCTTCAGTGGGTGTGCAGGGACCACAACCGACGCCCTTGTCGCGAATGCCTCGGACAAGGCGGGGTCAACGGCGAAGGCCAAAGGGAGCGAGTACACGAAGAGCCAGGAGCGCGCGATCGCTGCGGCCAAGCAGTACCTTGACACGGCGCCCTTCTCTAAGGCGGGCCTTATCCGGCAGCTCTCGTCGAGCGCCGGAAGCGGGTATCCGAAGGCCGATGCCAAGTTTGCTGTTAATCACATCAAGGTCGACTGGAACAAGCAGGCGTACACGGCGGCGAAGAACTATCTGGACATGTCGCCGATGTCGCTTCGGGAACTCACGACCCAACTGGAGTCGTCGGCAGGAGACGGCTTCACCCATGCGGAGGCGGTCGCCGGGGCCACGAAGGCCTACAACGAATCCTGAGCCGCGTCACACGGCCATGGGGCCGCAAAGTGGCCCCATGGCGTCACCTCGGCCAGTTGTCCACATTCGCTCACCCGCCGAGCGAGTTTCTTCGCCACCTGGCGGTGAACACCACGCGTGGGTTGAACTGACTCCTGCGACCAGATCCGCCCCTTCGGGTCGTGGCGGTCCCGCGCCGAGAACGGGCTACCGTGCCTTGTGGCTTCTGAGGCAGAGCGGCCTTGATACGCGAATCGCAGCGTGGCGTTGAACGGTCAGTAGGCTCAGTAGGTGCTGAAGAGGTTGCCGATCTCCTCGCGCTTGTCCGCCATCTGCGACTCCAGGTAGGCCACGCTCCCCAGCGCGACGATCGCAGCGAGGACGGCGATCACTCGAGCCGCTCGCGGAACGGAACTCCGCAAGACGTACGCTCCGACGCCTGCAGCCACGCAGATCGCTGCGCCAGTCCATTGGGTGCTCGTTCCTGTGAGCAGGGAGGCCGACTGCATCGCCATGATGAGGCCGATCGCCGACGCAGCGATGACCGCCACTGTCGCCACCGGTGACCGCTCGGCAGCGGCGACACGACGTGCGGGCTGAGTCGAACCGCCATCCGCCCAATGGCGGTCTGCCGCCTTGTTGGCGAGGGTCATCGCGCGTCGCTGCCGGCCGCGAGTGTCGCGCACACTGGTAGTCCACCCGTATGCACAGATCACATCCACCATTTGATCGGCCGTATCGTCGGTGCGGTGCCGCACAATGGGGGCATGTCGCGATGAGAGGTGCCGTCGGTCCCGGATCTGCACCCCGCGCTGCGGGAGCGTTGCAGTCCGATGCGCTTCGACCCCGTGGCCGAGATCGGCGCGGGCGAGGTGGATGCGCTGCTGGACGCAGCCCGCTTGGCTCCCTCGGCCGGGAACTCCCAACCGTGGCGGTTCATCGTGGGACGACGGGGCGATGGCGTCCACGCGCGGATCGCAGCGCATCGGGCCCGGAGCTCGACCAGGTGGGCCGCGGACGCGTCGTTGCTGGTGGTCAACCTGGCAGGGGATGGGTGCGAGCGAGTTCTCCGAGTTCGCGCACTACGACCTGGGCCAGGCGGTGGCCCACATGACGGTCCAGGGCCTGGCGATGGGCCTCGACGCTCACCAGTTCCGCGCCTTCGACCGTGACGGCCTCGCCTGCGACTTCGAGGTTCCCGACCACTGGGAGGTGACGTCGATGACCGCGTTCGGGTTCTCGGCGCACGCCGCGGGTGACGTCAGCGCTCCCGGGAACCAGCCGCGAACGACTCAGTCGTGAGGCGATCACCTGGCTGCGAGCCTGATTCCGGGCGACGTACACGGCCAGAGTGATCGGCGGTCCGCCCTGGTGCCGTCAGAACAGGGCCGACCTGGCCCGCCGGATCGTCGGTCAGGGCTCGCGCTCATTAGGCTGAGGGCGTCAGCCAACCGACGAAAGGCACTCCAGTGTCCATCGACCAGACCCTCCTCGACGATCTCGAGTGGCGCGGCCTCATCGCCGACTCCACTGATCGGGACGCGCTCCGCGAAGCGCTCGGCGGCGAGAGTGTCCGGTTCTATATCGGGTTCGACCCGACGGCTCCGAGCCTGCACATGGGCAACCTGCTCCAGATCGTGACCGCGATGCGCCTGCAGAAGGCCGGCCACACGCCGTTCCTCCTGGTCGGTGGCGCCACCGGCATGATCGGCGACCCGCGTGACTCCGGCGAGCGGACCCTCAACACCCTGGACACCGTCCAGGACTGGGTGCAGCGGGTACGTCGGCAGCTCGAGCCGTTCGTCTCCTTCACCGGGGACAACGCGGCGACGATGGTGAACAACTACGACTGGACCTCGGGGCTGTCGACGATCGACTTCCTGCGCGACGTCGGCAAGCACTTCCCGGTCAACCGGATGCTGGCCCGCGAGACGGTCAAGCGCCGGCTGGAGTCCGACGGCCTGTCCTACACGGAGTTCTCCTACATCCTGCTGCAGTCGATGGACTACCTGCAGCTGTTCCGCGACCACGGCGTCACGCTGCAGTACGGCGGCTCGGACCAGTGGGGCAACATCACCGGTGGTGTCGAGCTCGTCCGTCGGGCGGAGGGTGCCACGGTGCACGCCTTCACCACCCCGCTGATCACCAAGGCCGACGGCACGAAGTACGGCAAGACCGAGGGCGGCGCCCTGTGGCTCGACCCGACGATGATGTCGCCGTACGCCTTCCACCAGTTCTGGCTCAACGTCGAGGACGTCAAGGTCGGCGAACTGCTGCGGGTCTTCACCTTCCTCTCCCACGAGGAGATCGAGGAGCTGGAGGCCGCGACCGCGGAGAAGCCGTTCCTGCGGGCCGGACAGAAGGCGCTGGCCGACCACATGACGACGCTGGTGCACGGTGCTGAGGAGACCGAGCAGGCCAAGGCCGCGGCTGCGGCACTCTTCGGTGGCGGTGATCTGACGGTGCTCGCCCCGGCGACCCTGGCGGCGGCACTGACCGAGGCGGGTGCGGTCGAGGTGGAGCGTCCCGAGGAGTGGCCCACGATCGTCGACATCCTCGTCTCCAGCGGGCTCGCAGCCAGCAGGGGAGAGGCGCGTCGCACCGTCACCGAGGGCGGGGCCTACCTGAACAACGCCCGGGTCGAGGACCCGGAGGCGGTGCTCTCGGAGTCCGACCTGGTCGCCGATGGCTGGGTCGTCCTGCGTCGCGGCAAGAAGCGTTTCGCCGGGCTCCACTTCAGCTGAGTCCACACGCACAGATCGGGGGTCGACCGCAGGGTCGCCCCCGATTTGTGTTGTCACACGGTGCCGTCTACTGTTCTCTGAGTCGCCAACGGAGCGGCCGAGAGCAGGGCCCGCAAGGGCTCGGCTTCCGGCGCCGAGGCGGCCACCTCCACTCCTCAGAACGACCGGGATCGGTGCGCAGTCACTGCCACTGAAAACCGAGAAGTTTGTAGCGCGTGGAAGTGAATAGCGAAGGAAGTTCGCGCCGATTTGAATCGGCCGGAAACAATCCGCTAAGTTTAAACCACAAGCCCCGAGGGCGAGAGCGAAAAGCTCGGACCGCGGTGTGCGTGTGATTCTTGAGAACTCAACAGTGTGTCATTGATAGTCGATGAATTAATTTTGTATACCCCGTCGACACTTCGGTGTTGATGGTTTTCTTTGACAATGATTCTGACAATGTGCAGCCACGTTGTGGTTGTGCGTCAGTGATCTCCTGTCAGGTATCACTTTTTCTGCACAGCTCCTGTTTTGGGGTTGTGTGGGCGTAGTTTTCTACGGAGAGTTTGATCCTGGCTCAGGACGAACGCTGGCGGCGTGCTTAACACATGCAAGTCGAGCGGAAAGGCCCTTTCGGGGGCACTCGAGCGGCGAACGGGTGAGTAACACGTGAGTAATCTGCCCCGTACTCTGGGATAGCCTTGGGAAACTGAGATTAATACCGGATATGAAACGCATCTGCATGGGTGTGTTTGGAAAGTTTTTTCGGTACGGGATGTGCTCGCGGCCTATCAGCTTGATGGTGGGGTAATGGCCTACCATGGCTTCGACGGGTAGCCGGCCTGAGAGGGTGACCGGCCACACTGGGACTGAGACACGGCCCAGACTCCTACGGGAGGCAGCAGTGGGGAATATTGGACAATGGGCGAAAGCCTGATCCAGCAATACCGCGTGTGTGAAGAAGGCCCTAGGGTTGTAAAGCACTTTTGTTAGGGAGA